>JAAURS010000201.1 GCA_012032135.1 Acaryochloridaceae cyanobacterium RU_4_10
CAGTTAATCCCACGATCTCCAGGGGTTAAGTAGGCTGTAGCACCACTGAACTGCAAAATTCCAAGGATACCGAAAAGGGTAACGCCCGTTGCAACCAATAACAGTTGGAGCGGACGGGGTAACCATTCACTAATGGCCGCTTGGAGCGTGGGCAAAAGAATGCGCCCGGCTAGGGCGATCGCAATCAAGGCTGCTGGAATACCCAGCCAAGGAAGATGAAAAAAGAGTGAAATCCCTAAGACTACTGCTGCCACTGAGGCAATCGCTAAAAACGACCATGCTTCCGGTCCTAGACCGCCCAAATAATTAAAGGTTTTAGAGCGATAGAGCGGTGAGAGGGTAATGGATAAATCCTCAATGAGGTCTGTTTTTCCATCATCGGGATCTGGAGGGAATGGAGGGATGGAGGTGTTCATCCAGGTTTGCTTTAATTTTTCACCCCCTATTGTAATGGGCCTGGAATGCTCTGAGTTACGGGAGGCGGAACGTTTGATTGGTCGAGCGTTGTCGGGAAATCCTCCGATGGATATTGCCAATGAGTTGCGCGATTTATTACTTGAAGAGGTTTATTCTCAACGTCAGGCGATCGGGTTGTAGTGCGTATTTGGGAAATACATCACCAGCCCCATTTTAGTTTGTCATATAGTGCAGCGAGTTTTTTAAAGTTGCTTGCATAACTAGAAAACTTAGAATCCATTTTCTGTTCATTTTGAACAAGAAATTTTTTTAATAAATCCAAATCAATTTTATCGCTTGGAATAAATGGGATGTAAGCTGATGCGTTTTCAGAAGTACATCCATCTATAATATCTATCATGCTTTTATGTCTGTAATTCCTAAAAAATGGCTTTGAATATTGTTTTACATGAAAACTCTTGAGTTCTCTTTTTGCTATTTATCAAACTTTAGCCCACTATCTAGGTATAGCTTTTCAGAATCAATGCCTAGCTTTCTTAAATATATAAATACAGGAACATTTGGCGTAACTTTAATTAAGTTTGGAAGTACATTTTCAATAATTTGCCTTGAATCATAACCTTTGTTTTCATGCAATAGATCTGAGATTAAATCTTGAACTCGAACACTTTGATAGCCAAATTCTGAAACCTGTTCCAATTCTTTGTGTTTAGATATTACTCCAACTCCAACTAAAAATTCAATGTCATCTTTGCTTTCAATTTCATCTATATTAACAACACATATTTTTTCTTCTGGAACTGCTGATTGAACTAACTCATACATCTGCTCTTTACAATATCTGAGTATCCGTGCAGGAATTTTTCGCTTAGATACATTAACTGCCTCATATATAGGATTAAAATTATTTGTCTTGACTAAAACCAAAGGTATTTGAACTCCATCAATAGTAAGGTAGGTGTCTGACAAACTTTGCACTTCGCCTTCGACTAATCTTTGCACAAATATTAAATTTTTTCTTAACTGTTCAATATTATCTTTTCCAATACATAAAGAAATGGAACGTAAAAGACCACAAATATTTTCGTCAGAAATTGAGTATCCCAAAAACACTATTGGATGCTCCACAAAAAGTGTAATCAATTTAGCCGCAAGATATGCATTTTTGCTTTCAAATTCTTGGTAATCTTTATCTGTCAGAACAAGAGAATTTGGTTGAGTAGAACAGCCATGAATTTTATATATTTCACCGATTTCCTGTGGATTTGAGAACAAGAGTTCTTTCTGTCCTATATATACTTTATAGTCTGGGAATATCTGCTCTAAGAACAAATCCCAGTTTGTAGTAATAACTCCATCTACATTTAAGGTAGCTAAAAGTTCTAATTCATCTGAAAATTCAGATTGTTTTGCATTCGTTTGATTAAGAGTATTGAGATACTTACATATTTCTATTCGTAATGCAGAAGTTGAATCACAAATCTTATCTTGATATCGATTAACACTATCTTTGTATTCATCTGCTTCCCACCAGTATTTATTGAAATCATTAGCCAATAATCTTGCAACGGTTGGGAAATGCCCATTGGCCAATGACAAATAGTATTCAAATGGCTTTCCAGTGATACAGTATTTAGTGAGCAACCCACGCCAATTCTCAAGACCTAAATATCTACGTGAAAAACCAGATCCAACAAACAAAAAGGGGCCAGCATTGCTTGATTTGAATATATGAGCTAAATTATCTTTTATATCCATTAATTTAGTTAAACTCTATTTTTTTGCTTTGACATGATACATGAATCTAAATATTTTAGCTTTACTCCTCTCTTTTTGGAAACCTGTTTAATTTTAAAATGCTATCCGTTCTCGTCTATGCAGTATCTACATGATGGTTGTACTGGTTTAGAAGATAGAGTTTTGGCCCCAGCTACAGCAACTTACACCACGCTGATTGCCCTGAGAAACGATGGTGTAGAACCTGTGATCGCTTAACCAATGCTGCACCTGAAATGCGATCGCCTGCATTTGAACTGCAATCGAGTTGGGGTGTGGAGAGATAAGACTTTGATCGCTCCATGCATCGTGGCTTTAGAACGGCGATCGTTGAGATTAAAGACTAGACTTGTGCTATTGCCTCATAGAGATTTATTTCATGAAAATAAACACCGAAGGCCAGATCGCAATTCCCCTTGACATTCAAGATCAGCTTGGACTGTTCCCCAACACAGAAATCCAACTTGAAGTCACTAATCCGAGGTTGCGTTTCGCCAAAAAACAGCGCAGTCTTACTTCTGCGTCCATCCCTGCGTCTTGATAAAACGCTTAATAGTCCAACGTAATCTTGTGGATTTTTGCATAAAACCTTCAGTGCTCAGTTAACAAACGCACATACTTAGGACAAGGCGACAAACTCTTAATAAACACTCGATCCGCAGTCCAAAACTCAGCCCCACAAAACTCAGAACAAGCCAGAAAAGCGGCATCGTACAAAGTAGGCAGATCGTGTTGAGTTGCGATCGCCCATGCTTTAGCCCGCAGATCTGGAAGATCGATAAATTCAAGGGAAAGTTGCTGAAAATCTTCAAAACACGCTTGAGACTCTTCAAAGGTGAGCAATCCACGCCGAACCTTTTTTCGCAATACCGACCCCACTTCAGCCCAAGCAAAGCAAGGAGCCACCATCCGTATCGAACTAGAAATCGCATCCAGAATGAGCACTTCCGCCTCATCCGAATTTTCCTCAGGTGCAAGATATGGGATCAGAACACTAGAATCCAAACAAAGCACTCTAGCCATGACGACCTTCACCAGAGCGGAGTTCGCGAATTAAACCAGTTGACTCAGGTTGAACCCCCGTTCGTTCCAGAATGGATTGCCGTCTGTCTTGAATCCGGTGATGTGCTTCGATCGCTTGGCGGCGGCGAACTTCATGGTCAAGAGCTTCTACCACCAGATCGTTGAAGGATTCTTCATCTACTTTTAAAGACTTAGCTTGAGTTAGCAAAGCAGATGGAAAGCGAATGGTAATACTTTCACGCTGCATAACGGTTACGCACTTTAGTTACATTCTATGTAACCACTTTAACTTCAAATTGAATGTTTGAACAAACACGCACCATTCTCCTCATCCTTGCCCATCAGCCGCAAACGCCTCAGCCGTTATGGCGATCACTTGAGTAAAGGGGATGGGAACTGCGATCGCGCCCAGGAATTAACCGTTTGTTCCTTAAGGTTTTGCTTTTGCCATCCTCAATCATTTTCCAAGACTCTTCAAATTTTCCAATCCCAATCATCTTAGAGGGGTAGAAGACAAGACCAGCAACCTTTCTCAGGCTTTATCAGTCAGGTGGACGATGCAAGTCCGCGAGAGTGAAATTATAGTGTTGGTAAGGCTCTCCCATTGGGACTAAGGTTTTTTAATGATGCATACTGTTCTGGAATCCATTGGGACTGCCAATCCGCCGTTTAAACGATCGCAGTCTGAAGCAGCCCATTTCATGGCTCAGGTTGAAGGATTTTCTGCTCCGATACGGAATCGGATCGAATCTATCTACAGGCAGTCTGGAATCGATCGACGCTATAGCTGCATTGAAGACTACGGTCTAGATTCAGAACAGTTTGACTTTTATCCTAAAAATTGGTCCTTACAGCCATTTCCCACCACTGGAGCGCGGAATCAGAAATATCGAGATTGTGCTGGGGCGATCGCAGAATCTGCCGCACAGCAAGCACTCTGGCAAGCAGGGCGAGAGGCTCATGAAATCACCCATTTGATTGTCGTGAGCTGTACTGGATTTTCAGCGCCAGGAGTAGACATTCAGTTGGTTCAAAAATTGGGTCTTGCTTCGACCGTAGAGCGAACCTCAATTGGGTTTATGGGATGTCATGCAGCCTTTAATGGACTGAAAGTTGCCCATGCGATTTGTCAAAGTAACGATCGGGCAAGGGTGCTGCTGGTTTGTGTGGAGTTGTGCTCGCTCCATTTTCAAATGCAAGACTCTCTAGAAAATGTAGTAATCAACGCTATTTTTTCCGATGGGGCAGCAGCGGCAATTTTGGCCGCCCAGCCAACCTCTGAAGCAGAAGGTAAACTGGTTTACAAAGATAGCTATAGCCAATTGATTGATGGAACCTTGGACTTAATGAACTGGACCATCGGCGATACGGGATTTTTGATGGGACTGTCACCAAAGGTGCCAGATACTGTCGTCCAGCACCTGCCCAACTATTTGGAGACATTTTTGAGCCGCCACCATCTCACCCAAGACACTATCGACTTTTGGGCCATTCATCCGGGTGGGCGTTCGATCGTGGAAAAAATTCAGGTTGTCCTAGGGCTGAGCGATCGCCTAGTTGAAGACTCCTTTGAAGTGTTGCGACACTACGGTAATATGAGTTCTCCGACGGTTTTATTCATTCTGAAACGTTTCCTCGAATGCCACCAACGCGGTTTGGTAGGCGACCGCAAGTTAGAGCATGGGATGGCCCTTGCCTTTGGCCCAGGTTTATCCATTGAAGGGTGTCTCTTTGAGCGAGTAGGAGGAATAGTTTGAGCGTAATTCCTTCTTTCAAAATTCGCACCGATACCGACGAACTAATGGATGATTTTTCCATTACGGACGATCGCCTCACCACAGCTTTAGAACAACTTCGATGCGTGAATCGGTTCTTGAGCGGATACAGCACATCGATGGCTGTGCTTGCCCCTTTTTTGCGATCGCGCTCCCAGCAAACCACGCGCATTCTAGACCTGGGTACGGGCATTGCCGATTTCCCAGAATACATCGTGAAATGGGCCGCAGCACAGTCTCCAGCGATCGATGTAGAAATTGTGGCCATTGATGCGAACCCAGTCACCGTGGATTATGCCCGTAGCGCCTTAAAACAACGGTTGCCGGAGCCACTACAATCCAAAATCCATATCGAAGTTGCAGACGCCCTAGCGCTTCCCTACGTCGATCGCTCTTTTGATTTAGTGATGGGGTCAATGTTTTTGCATCACTTTGCCCAAGACAATGCGATCGTCATTCTTAAATCCATGCAGCGTATTTCACGATGCGGCATCCTGATCAACGACCTGCACCGCCATCCCCTGGCCTACTTGGGTATTTACGCCCTCACCCATCTCCTACCTGCTTCACCCATGATGCGAAATGATGGACCCCTCTCAGTTTTACGCGGTTTAAGTATGGTGAATTAAAGGCGATCGCTCAAGGAGCTGGATTAGAGCGCTTCTCACTCCATTGGCGGTTGCCTTCATGGTTGTTGTACCACGTGAAAGCATGAAGTATGACGTCATCGTAGTAGGGGCAGGGCTGGCGGGTTGCAGTGCAGTCATTCAGCTCGCCCAACAGGGACTACAGGTATTGTTGCTGGAGCAAGCTCGCTATCCCGTGCATCGGCTGTGCGGCGAATTTTTGTCTGTTGAGGTGATCGCTGTGTTTGAGAGATTGGGCGTGTTAGAAACTGTCCGCCAGGCAGGTGCTCATCCCATGCAGCGGACTTACCTGACCGCAGCCAGCGGCGCTTCGTTTCGGAGTGAATTGCCAGGAACGGCTTTGGGCCTGAGCCGCTATCAACTGGATCGGATTTTGTTCGAGCGATCGCAATCAGTTGGCGCAACCTGTCGGGATGGGACCACGGTTCGAGAGATTGCAGGTAATCTTCAGGAAGGGTTTGCGGTCAGCACCAACCAGGGCGAATTTCTAGGACGCATGGTCATAGGTGCTTACGGGAAACGATCGTCCCTGGATCGCAACCTCAGGCGTCCTTTTGTGGACGTGCGATCGCCTTGGGTAGCCTGCAAGGCGCACTATGAGGGTATCGATCTGTCAGGGGCGATCGAGCTACATGCCTTTCCGGGAGGGTATTGTGGATTCTCGCAAATTGAATCGGGCCGCATTAATGCCTGTTGGATCGCCCACGAGCGCGTTTTGACCTCAGCCGCCAGTGCTGACGAACGGATTTGCCCCCCCGCACTGTTCCAAAACCCGATTTTGGCAGAACGCTTGCGCTCTATGCATCGGATTTCTCCATCCCAAAGCCTGTCTCAGATTTCCTTTGCCATCAAAAATAAGTTCGATCGCGACCTATTGATGATTGGCGATGCGGGGGGGATGATTACCCCATTGTGCGGGGATGGCATGGCAATGGCCCTGCGATCGGCAGAGTTAGCAGTGCCGTTTGCGGTCCGCTTCTTGGAAAATGGCCTGATGGATTTTAAGCACCAATATGAAGCGGCCTGGACCCAAGAATTTAAAGCGCGGCTGCAACTGGGACGGCTGATCCATAATGGGTTTATTCAACCTCACTTGGCGAGTATGGGAATCAAAGCCTGCAATCTTATCCCAGCTCTAGGGAATTGGATTATCCGTTCCACTCGTGGTAAATCTGTCGTTGAAGCAGCTCCTGCGATCGCTCCAAGTTTAAGTTAAGTTGTCCCGCAGCTAGAGCATACCTTGGGGTCGATGTTTAACCTTCATACCCATGCGATCGCCCAGTTCAGCAGAAGAAAAGTAGGACGATCGCATTCTTTCGGATAGGGTTGCGATCGCGTTTGCAAATACTTCATCACGCGTAGGGCGATCGTTTTTCAGAAAAATATATCTGCGATCTCCCACATTCAATGAGGGTCTTTAAGTCCATGATGCAAAACAGTGGCGAATTCAGAAGATGAAGTAGTTGACCAATTCATGTTCATTATTGCCAAACAATCGCAAGGGCTTCTGAGATTTGTTGCCATAAATGTCTATCTTCTACCTGTCCCAGTTTTTTGGTCAAGCGATTTTCTGAAACTGAGCGAACTTGAAAGGTATCAGCGCCTGAGGTTTTACTTAAACCATTTTCTAAGGAAGGTTGGATACAAACCATCCAAGGTCTGGCAGAGAATACAGCTTTCCAATCTGTAATTGGCACAATAACTTTGAGTGGCAGAATACCAATTTTGTCGTCATTAACAATAACGGCTGGTCGGGTTTTGCTGATTTCGGTGCCGATGGTTGGGTCAAGACGAACTAATCAAATCTCGCTTCTATGCATTGGGGTTAACTCAATTTACACCTTGCTCACATTCTTCATAGAAGTCTTCACCATCTAGGGCGGTGAAAGCGGTCAATTCAGAATTGGTTGAGTAGTCATCCAGTGCTGCGATCGCTGCGATCTCCATTTGTTGGCGGCGCTGTTCTTTTGTGAGAGATTGTCGGTTTTGTTGTAAGTGTTGGAGGGCTGTTTCGGCAATTTTAAGTTGGTCGGCAGGGGGTAAATCGGTGAGTGCCTGGATGATTTCTTGAGTGCTCATGGGGGCTTCCATTGTGATGTTCTCAGTATAGCTGAGAGGAGATAGCCATTTCCCCGACCGAACTTTGATGAGATTGGGCAATCGCACATTATTTCCAGAATGCTTATTACAGGCGATCGCTCATCAGAAAAAGCACTTGCGATCGTCTAGTTCAGTAGAGGAAAAACAGGGCGATCGCCTTCTCTTTAGCTATAGTAGTGATCGCCTTTGCAAATGCTTCAAAATGGTGAAGTGCTCCCCTTTCTAACCTCCGTAAGAAAGCTATTTTTCTGAGCCTGAACGTACTCAACTAAATATTATCTAAGCAGATGCTCATTCCAATCCAACGTTGCAATCACCGGACTCAGGCAACTTCGGCTGCCAACTATTATTCCCTAAAGTTCCGGCGCATTGCGTTTGTTATATGGCTGGTAAAACTATCTTTAAATATAACCTCTCTAATGCATTAGCAAGAATATCTTCTTCCTCTTGAAAATGATCCCACTGGTCTTTGGACATAAAAGATCGCACCTTAGAAAATTTATGCAGCTCAGACGTACGATAACTATCTTTAAAAGTTAAAAGTTTCTGTTGCTCCTCTGGAAATATAATACTATCGATGCCATGACTTTTTAGTTGCTCCATAATATTCCCCCATTTATTTTTCTTATAATCTTTAATCGTTTGCAAGAAGATTAGCTGCATACAATCCAAGAGGCTCTCGGTCAAGGCAGATATTAGATAAACGCGATAATGCGAATTGCGAAGCAAACTAATTGTAGCTGGATTGAGTTTTTCTACTTCATCATTGCCAACAATTAATGTTACGCCTAAATAAAAGTAATGCATTGTTGTACGAAGAAAGCAATACAACATCTTTAAATCTATTAATTTTTTTCCGATTCGTTCAATACTCTGGTCATCATATTTTTCGTCAAGAGATAAGTTGGAAAGAAAATTATAGATATTGAATTTTATGAACAGGATATCTGAACTTGTATCATAAGAGAACTCGAAGACACTTTTCTTTAACCCTCTTTAGTCACTTTCGTCGGAGTAAAATAGAAAGAAAGGCTGAAACCAAGGAGGGGACTATGACAGCACCTAGAGACCCCAAACCAACGGTCAACTTTATAGATACTTATTGTACCTACT
>JAAURS010000202.1 GCA_012032135.1 Acaryochloridaceae cyanobacterium RU_4_10
ACTGATACCCTCTTGCCCCAAGGGTTAGGCAAAGGGGCAACCATTGCCCATAAAACAGGTGACATTGGGTCTGTGGTTGGAGATGCCGGACTCATTGAAATCCCTAACGGGCAGCGTTACGTTGCAACGGTCATGGTCAAACGCCCTCACAATGACCCACGCGCCCAAGAACTGATCCGTCAAATCTCTCGGGTGACGTATCAAGCTTTGAGTCAGCCTATTCCTAAGGCGAGTCCTGCCGCGATCGCTAACCCACCGTCAGAAGAAAAGCCCTAGAACAAGAGTGGTTTACAAAACTTGTCAGGCTATGATGGAAACAGCATCATTAATTGCTAAAAATTTCATGAGTCTGCTAAGTTTTGACTGGAGACAACTTCAGGCCGCCACGGGGGGAGATAGGCTCCTCGAGCGGGAAATTCTGGAGTTGTTTGTTCGGCATACAGAAACTCAACTACAGGTCTTGTCTGAAGCATGGGACCGTCGTGAATTTAAGATCCTGGTCCAAGTGGCCCATCAATTAAGGGGATCTTGTAGTAATGTTGGAGCCCTCACTCTGGACCGTACGATGGCAGAGATAGAGGATTACGCTGTACTTGAGAAAGAAATAGATTTGGAACGCTTGATGAAATCTTTGGGACCTGCGTTTGCACAAACCGTCAGTGAGATCCATCATTACAGCGGCCAAACGGTTTAAAAAGGCTAGCGCTGCATCTCAATAGAAGTCCGTCAAATTTGGGTTGGCGGTATTGAAGGAAAAAAGTGAATGCGTTTTATCGATCGAGCAGAAATTACGGTCAAGGGTGGAGATGGCGGGGACGGCATGGTGGCGTTCCGTCGGGAAAAGTATGTGCCAGCAGGTGGACCCGCAGGCGGGAATGGCGGAAAGGGTGGTTCTGTTGTTCTGCGGGCAGTTTCTAATCTGCAAACCCTACTGGATTTTAAATACGTCCATATTTTTGCAGCCGAAGCTGGCACCAAAGGTGGCCCTAAAAACCTGACAGGGGCATCGGGGGAAGATTTGGTGATTGATGTGCCCTGCGGCACAGTTGTCTACGATATTGAGACGGAAGACTGCGTAGGAGATTTGACCGCTCCCAATCAAACCTTAGTCATTGCGCAGGGTGGCAAGGGGGGATTGGGCAACAAACATTTTTTGTCTAACCGCAATCGCGCACCGGAACACGCGCTGCCGGGACTGCCTGGGGAAGAGCGGCAGTTGCGTCTGGAGCTAAAGTTACTGGCGGAAGTAGGCATTATTGGTTTGCCCAATGCAGGGAAGTCAACATTGATTTCAGTGTTATCTGCGGCGCGACCCAAAATTGCTCGACTATCCCTTTACAACTTTAATTCCCAATTTGGGCGTGGTGCCTCGTCCAGGAGGAGATGGAGTTGTATTTGCAGATATCCCTGGATTGATTGAAGGAGCACACTTGGGCACTGGGTTGGGGCACGAATTTTTGCGACATATCGAACGTACGCATGTCTTGATTCACGTCATTGATGCCACTGCCCCAGAGCCTTTGCAAAATTACCATGCGATCGAACGGGAGCTTTCTGCCTACGGTCGCGATCTGATTAACCGCCCCCAAATTGTGGTTTTGAATAAAAGTGATGCAGTAGAGCCAGAAAAATTTAGCTTGTTATTGTCAGAATTACAACAAGATTGCGCTCAAGAAGTTTTGGCAATTTCTGCGGTGGCACAGCAAGGATTGACCGCGTTGCTCAACCAAGTCTGGACCTTATTAGATGCTGCTAAGCAAGACCTTGCAGAACCTGAAGCAATCCTGGCTCCTTTTCCAGGTTAGTCAGAAACAGGAATGAATTTGTGTGGTTTTTTAGGCGATCGCTAGGCGAGATCGCCTAAAAAACATACACTGAATATCAGAATGACTAAATCTTGACCTCAGCCAAGGGTCGCAATTATTTCTGGATATCCAAGCATGCAAGAATCTAACGCCACCGAAAATGACACTCTGTTATTAATCGATGACGATCCCAACCTTGTCCTGCTAGTAAAGGATTATTTGGAGCTACGGGGTTATCTGGTGATTACGGCAAAAAATGGTCGGGATGCGTTAAAAGTCCTTGAAAAAGAGCTTCCGCGTCTGATTATTTGCGACGTTATGATGCCAGAAATGGATGGTTATACCTTTGTCAAAAAGGTCCGAGACAATCCGCAAACCAGTTGGCTACCCATTTTATTCCTTTCGGCGAAAGGGCAAATTCAAGATCGCGTCGCTGGATTGAGTAATGGGGCCGATGTTTATATGGTGAAACCCTTTGAGCCAGATGAACTGGTGGCTCAAATTGAAGCGTCTTTGAAGCAGGCGGCTCGAATGCGTCAGATGCAAGGGGCACCTACAGATCTCGGCAGTACTGTGTCGGTGAATGTGCCGTTTGATGTTGAGTTAACCCCAACGGAGCAACGGGTCATTCAACTGGTGGCCAAGGGAATGGCCAATAAAGAAATTGCTGAGGGGTTAAGTGTGAGCCAACGCACGATCGAAAGCCATGTCAGCAACATGTTGGGCAAGACAGGGCTGCACAACCGGACGGAGTTAGCGCGCTGGGCGATCGAACAGCGGATGATCTAAAACGGGCTAGGGCTGTGAAGGGGTTTCTCGTCTCCACAGCCATAACAGAACGGCACACACTCCCATTTGCAGGGCTAGATTGGGTAAAGTCTGGCTCAGGTTTTCCCCTGCGATCGCCTTCATCAAAAACACAAAGGCCCCTAGAAAAGCGGATCCGCCCAAGGCAATGTAAAAAAATTGCCGGATGCCTTTGTAAGGCGCAGCCGCTTCCGAGCGCAGCCGAGAGAGTTGTTCTTCATTGAGGTGTTGCGGCATGGAATTCCTATTAATCGGCGGTTACTAAAATTTCGCTGCTGGATGGAGGGGAGGGTTCGGGAATGGACGTACTCTGTTCTAGGACCGAGACCAATTCTCGTTCAAACAAAATTTGGCCCCGATTGGTGCGTCCCCCCACATAGACTGTGCCATCTTCAGAAAGCGCCCAAACCTGGGAATGAGAAACATAGCTCATCAAGACGCTCAGCATCAGCAAGCCAAATCCTGCATACACAAACGGAACGCCAGGATCGGCTTTGATTTGGAGTCCCGTACTGCCAATAATCTCCATCAAGGAAATCTCAACGCCTTCCACAGGCAATTTCATTCCAGAGCGCAAGGAGCCGATGAGTTTGCCCGCACTGTCGTATACCACGACCGTACCTTGCAGATCTCTGGCAACTAGGGCAACTCCCGCACTCATATCGGGTTTAATAGGCACCCAAGTCCCCCACAACCGACCGTCTTTGACGGGTAGCCGAGCCATGGGCAGTCTAAAAATAGGGCTATTGTTGACTCGAACCTTAACTGCTGCGATCGCCCAGTCGGTCTGATAGACGGTCACCCCTTTATGACGGAGGGGCTGGTTGACGTGGATAGTTTTGCGATCGAGTTCTTTTCCTTCAGGATCCAGAACCGAGATATCGGAATAAAACTGATCGATTTCCCCTGCTTCGGTGTAGTCAATCCAAAAGCGATTGACACGCATAGACCAATCTGTAGGGATTTGAGGTTCGGCCCAGGATCCCGCTTCTACAATGTTCTTAACGCTAAAGGAATCTCCGCTAGGCACCATCTCCTGGGCCATAAAACCCGTAAATGTTCCCCAAATGGCCCCCAGTAAAATCAAAATCATGCTGGCATGAACCACAATCGGGCCAATGCGCCCGCCCAATCCTTTCCGCGCGTAAAGCGCGTTATCTGACTCAAACACCTTGTAACGCTTTTTCTGGAGCGCTTCAGCGAGAGGTGTCAGGGATTTTGCGGTGAGGGTGGTGCTTAAGGCAAGTTTCTCAAACTGACGGGGTTTGTTGTAAAACTTCCAAGATCGTGCTGCCTTGAGGGCGGGAATCTGTCGGGTAAAGGTACAGGTGGCTAAGCTCACCCCAAACAAAATCATGAGGGACAAAAACCACCAGGTTTTATAGACGTGGTCCAATCCCAAAAACAACAAAACTTTCCAACTCAAAAACCCAAAGAGGGCCGGGTGTTCTGGGTAGTTGGCACTATAAAACTCGGTGGACTGTCCTTGCTCGATGACGGTGCCAGAAATACTGAACAGCGCGATCGCTAAAAAGAGAGCGATCGCCAGTCGTAAATCGGCCAAGATGGGCAATAAATCCTTACGGATAGATTTTATTGCCGAGGGAAGGGGAACCGTCATCTTCATGCATCCTTAGACAGTAACAGGCCAAAACCGAGTCATAAGGGAAAATACCCCAAACCCCACCAATAAAATACCGCTAGCAGGGTTAATCCAGCCGGACCATCGGCGGAGGGCTAAAAATTGCTTCAGGGTTGCGGTGAAGCTACCCACCACAATAATAGGCAACACGTACCCGCTGGTATAGGACAACAGCAGCCCACCGCCCAACCAAGGGTTTTGGGTGCTTGAAATCCAGGCCAGTAAGGTCGCCAACACCGGAGTGCTACAGGGCGACGCCACCAGACCAAAGGTGAGACCGATCAGAAAAGAACGGACTCCCCTCGGAAAGCGATCGAGGTTCCAATTGGATCCGACGGATAAAGAAGGCAAGGGTATGGGTAAGGCTTCTAGAAGATAGAGACCCATTAAAATGGCCACGACACTCACTGCTAGCCCAAGTCCAGCACCCACCTTGCCGTAGATCTGACCCAAAAGTGCCGCACCGATACCCAATCCTGCCAGGGTTGTGGAAAGGCCCAAGGAAAACCACATGGACTGGAGGGTGCCTTGCCAGCGTCCCGCACTTTCATAGCCGCCAATGTACCCGATCGTAATGGGCAACATGGATAGGGTGCAAGGCGTAAGACTGGTCAACAATCCAGCTCCAAAGAGCAAAACAAGGCTCAAGAGACTCAAATGGTCCAGTTGTTGGACCACCAAACCATTAGACCATTGCCCTAAGGCATAAAGGTGAAGTTGAATTTGCTCAAAAATCTCCATCGGGGATGGAATTGCAAGTATTAAAGAATGTTTCTATTCTAACGAGCCCGGCGCGGCAGCGAAACAATATTAGAGTCTTGAGTTTCACGAGCCACTCGAATCAAGAGCCCTGCAATAAACAAACTGGCAATCATTGAATTGCTGCCATAGCTGAACAGCGGCAAGGGTAAACCCGTTGTCGGCAACACCCCGATCGCCACACCAATATGGAAAAAGGACTGTCCCACCAAAAACACCATTGCCCCGATCGCAATCAGCCGATAGATGGGATGGTGGGTTTTGAGCGCCACCCTAAGGGCAAAAAAGCCATATACCATCAATAGGGCAATTAAAACTAACCCCCCTATCAATCCAAACTCTTCACTGAAAATTGAAAAGATAAAATCAGTATGTTGAAAAGGTAGATAGGATAACTTTTGCTGCGACTGACCAAACCCAGTTCCTGTAACACCGCCCGAACCTACTGCATATAAGCTTTGTGCGAGCTGATATCCATCTCCCATCGGGTCGGCCCAAGGATTTAGGAAGGACATCACCCGTCGCCGTTGATAGTCCTTAATGCTGATGCTGATGATACCGACCAAAATGCCACTCAAGGCCGTCCCCCCTAACTGGATCAGGGGTAAACCCGCTGCTAGCGCGATCAACCACAGTGTAATGCCATACAAGGCGGTGGTGCTCAGGTTGGGTTGAATCAAAATCCCCAGCAAGGTCAACGCAAAAAGCCCGAGCCAAATTGCTTTTTCCCAAAAAGTCAATCTTGTCCAACGCGCGAAAATCTGCGCGCTTTGCAAAATCAAAATGGGCTTCATAATTTCCGACGGTTGGAGCGGAAACGGACCGATTTGAATCCATCGGGTCGCACCATTGACGGTGGAACCCAGTCCTGGCAATCGGGTTGCAAAAATCAGGACTAAGGCCACAAAAAACAGGACGGGTGCGGCAATTAAAAATCGCTTGAGGGGAAGCCGCACCGCCAAAGAAAATGCAACCAAGCCAAGGACTACCCCAAAAAGCTGGCGCTCGAAGTAATAGAGCCCATCGCCATATTCCATCAGCCCCGTGTGATACGACACTGAGAACAACACAACTAACCCAATAAATAGCCAAATAAATGTCAGCCAATTGAGAAATCGAGCCTCACTCGCCCATTCCTCAACCGATGGATCTAAAAACGGAATAACACGGCGCAATTGCACGGCGATCGCCCCTCAGCCAAAGTCGATGTCAGTATAACGGATTTATGCCAAAAATACGCTCAGTCTTAAAAGTCCGCTTAATACGTGCCCAAACATGACAAAGGGGGTTAGCGATGCTAACCCCCTCAAAACATTCCATGGCTAATAACAAATTTTTAAGACAAACCAGTATTGGCACCAGGTTTCCCTGTCGCAAGCTCAACCTTCATAATTTTGCCGCCCATTTTCATAATGCGCTGCTGCTCGGTAAACCAGTTATCGTAAGGAACCAATTTTGTAAAAAGGTATTTTGTAATTCCCGCTGAGTGCGAATCCGCGTTTGGCTAGGCACGCAGGCTGTCACCTTAAACATCCGCATAATCTGTATCTCTCCTATTTGTCAAGTGTGGGCGTACACAAACGAAACTTGAAATCTCTAATGTCGAACGAGGGTTTAAATGGCGAAGGTCTGGGACTTAAAGACCAAAACTAGATTATCAAAACTAACCTCCATACAATAACTTGAGATTAGTCTTAAACAAGCTAGCCTTTACCCTCAACATCCCAGACCTCTAACAAATCAGCGAGATCGAGCCGATCTCAACTTGCTTAGCCTAAACCAGAGCAAATATAGTCAAAGTAGACACCCATTTCTTTTCCAGCATCAGGGCCAACAAGACCAGCAGTCACTTCTTTCATAGCTTGAACAGCTTGAACAGTGCTACCGATGGGTACGCCTAAGGAGTTGTAGGTTTCCTTCAATCCGTTGAGAACGCGCTCATCTAAGATTGAGGTGTCACCAGCCAACATTGCATAGGTTGCATAGCGAAGATAGTAGTCCAAGTCGCGGATGCAAGCAGCATAGCGGCGGCAGGTATACATGTTACCACCGGGACGAGTGGTGTCAGAGTAAAGCAGAGACTTCGCAACTGCTTCCTTGACGATGGTGCCTGCATTTCCGCTGATTGCAGAAGCTGCACGAACGCGAACTTCACCGGACTGGAAATAGCCCTTCAGCTTGTCGATCGCAGAAGCGCTTAAATACTGACCTTGAACGTCAGAAGCGTTGATAACTGAGGTAATTGCGTCTTGCATAATCTCGTTTCCTTATGTACTCGGAACCTTAAATTCTTTCGTTATTAGGGTTTAAATGGGTTGCAGCAATTACTGCATTGCTCCGATCACAAAATCGAAGTAAGCACCCGCTTCGGCAGAGTCTTCACCAGACAATAAGGAAGCAGCAACGCTCTTCATGCCACGGATTCCTTCGATCACACCAGGAATGGGTGTGCCTAAGGAGTTGTACATTTCTTTGGCACCCACAATACCAATTTCTTCGATTGGGGTGACATCGCCGGATACAACACCGTAGGTCACAAGACGCAGATAATAATCAAGGTCGCGCAGGCAAGTTGCAGTCATTTCTTCGCCGTAGGCATTGCCACCAGGAGAAACAACATCAGGGCGTTTTTGGAAGAGTTGGTCGCCAGCTTGCTTGACGATTCGCTCGCGATTTTCAGTAAGGGTTTGAGCAATCCGCAGACGGCGTTCGCCACTAGAGACGAAGCCTTTGATCCGATCCAATTCACCTGGGCTCAGGTAGCGGGCTTCGGCATCCGCATTCACGATTGACTTCGTGACAACACTCATTGATGGATTCCTCCAATAAGAAAGGTAAACAAGACGATCTTAAGGAACTTTGGAGCGGATACACGTCAAAAAACCTATTCGCCCCAAGGCTGCTACGGCTAACTGAGCACCCGAAAGTAGCTCAAGTTCAGATCCCTATCGCAATTATTCTCAGGCATTACGGTGACGTTCCTATCAAAGCTGTAATAGTTTGTAAAATTCTTCTCTCAGTTTGGGCCGCGATCGCCCACGATCGCTGAAAAGACCCCATACACTCTCTCTAAGGAAGCATGTATGGGGTTTTAGACTGTGTTTTAAGCGGTTCTTGGTTGGATAAAAAACCGCCGTTTGTAGGGGCGCATAGTTATGGCCCCTACAGGGTGTTGTATTTAACCAATCTGAGAGAAACTCGGCACAACAATCGTCTTGTCTTGCTTCGTCAGCTGGTTGTACAGCCGTTCCGTATTGGGGAAGTTGGCCGCAGGCAGGGTTGGGAAGCGACGGTAGGGCACCGTATCTTCGCCAAAGAACTGAGAATATTCAACGCTATTCACCATTGCACGGATAAAGGCACCGATGCCATCCTTGGCCAGGACTTGGTTGTAATACCGAATCTCCGGCTGATCTAAAGGCGCACGTCCTAAGAAGTGCTTGGTTCCTAATTCAATCACTTTTGTGTTGGGGAAAGGCGCGTAGAACTCTTTGATGTAGAGCTTAGAACTGCCCAGTCCTTCAATAAACTCTTTGACATTGATATCGCCATTGCTGAGCTTTGTTTCCAAGACAGAAAAGTCATTTTGCACGGTGAACGGATTGAGATCGCGCTCAAAGATCTGGCGATAGGCGGCCTGAATCAAAACCTTCAAGGCAGGTTTATCAAAGGTACTGGTGAGCTTGAAGA
This sequence comes from Acaryochloridaceae cyanobacterium RU_4_10, assembly GCA_012032135.1. Classification (GTDB taxonomy): domain Bacteria; phylum Cyanobacteriota; class Cyanobacteriia; order Thermosynechococcales; family Thermosynechococcaceae; genus JAAURS01. Next base: position 8,704 of record JAAURS010000202.1, read on the forward strand.
CTTTGCTTTGCTCGCGCTGTTTGCTCACGCCCTGACCCGCAAGAGACTGAACTTGAGATTCCGCAGGTTGACTTTGCGCTACGCCAAGTTCAATAAAGCGAGGTTTAGACTCAGTACTCGCCGTTAGAGCTGCTTGAGT
>JAAURS010000203.1 GCA_012032135.1 Acaryochloridaceae cyanobacterium RU_4_10
AGAGCTTACCTCTCTGAATAAGTCTGTGCATTGCTTGGCGTGTAACGCCTCGCAGACGGGCAGCCTCAGCCTGCGAAATCCAAGCAGATGGGTCAAAATTTCCGTCAAAAAATTGGTTGACATTGTTAACCAATTGATATACCTTAATGATGAGGAATAATAAGCAATCTCAGTTTACAAGGATAGGTTGACTATTTTGGCTAATTCTTTTGTCGCTCAGACATCTCTGAATTTTGCTGGAGCTGGCCGCTCTAAAGTAAATGTTCCAGGGTTCTCCCCTTTCTATTCAACTGATTACGGATCTGCTTACTGTGCGGACTCACTGGAGATTTTAAAAGCTTTACCTAAAAATTCAACTAACCTCATCCTGACATCCCCGCCCTATGCCCTGCATTTCAAGAAAGAATATGGAAATGTTGAGAAAAAGGATTATATAGACTGGTTTATGGGTTTTGCTGAGCAGATTTTTAGGATTCTGCCCGATGATGGAAGTTTTGTGCTCAATATTGGCGGTAGCTACAATGCTGGAGAGCCAACGCGATCGCTGTATCACTTTAAGTTACTCATTGCATTGGTGGAGGAATTGGGCTTCCATCTAGCTCAGGAATGTTTTTGGTATAACCCAGCAAAAATGCCGATGCCTGCGGAGTGGGTCAATGTTCGCCGCATTCGGGTAAAAGATTCGGTGGAATATATTTGGTGGCTCTCAAAAACACCTAACCCAAAAGCTTCAAACCTTAAGGTTCTCAATCCCTACAGTCCAGATATGATTCGTCTGAATCAGCGCGGGTTGAAGAAGACGGTTCGTCCTTCGGGACACAATATTAAACCTAGTTTTAGTCAAATTGATGCAGGTGGCTCAATTCCATCCAATGTAATTGAGGAAAGTGATTCACCTGAAAATATATTGGTTTTTGGCAATAATGCGGCTAATGATTCTTATGCTCAAGGGTGCAAACAAGCTGGTATAAAACGTCATCCCGCACGTTTTCCTGCTGCACTCCCAGAGTTTTTCATAAAGTTACTTACCGATGAGGGAGATATCGTCTTGGATCCTTTTGCAGGATCTAATACAACAGGATTTGTGGCTGAAAAACTTCAACGTCGTTGGATTGCAGTTGACAATACTGAATCTTATTTGGAGGGTAGTAAATATCGATTTTTTCAGCCCAATTAACTTTCGTTAGGTTGTTAGTGTGTAAACTTGCTGCACCACCTGAGCTAGACGTTTCATCCCTTCATGAATTTCCGCATCAGTTGCAGTCAAGCTAATCCGCAGACATTGATGTTTATGATTCCAGTCTTCCCGCAAACCAGGGAAAAATGTACTACCAGGGACCGCAATAACACCCACCTTCTTAAGTTGTTGATATAATTCCCAATCCGTAATCGGCAAATCGCGGAACCATACCCAACCAAAGATTGCACCTTCACCCCGATGTAAAAACCAAGGCACATCCTCAGGCATAAACTGCGTCAGGGAGTCTTCCAAAATCGCAAATTTATCTTTGTAAAAAGGCCGAATGACCGTCTCTGAAATCGCTGCCAACTCCCCAGAACGAATTGCTCTTGCTGCGATCGCTGACCGTAGCGTCCAGAATGGATGCAAATATTGGTCTGAAAGGCTTCTAGTGCTTGAATAATCCGTTCGTCTCCCAACGCAATCCCAATGCGCTCACCCGGTAGACCCGCCTTAGAAAGACTCATACAATGAATGACATTTTCCCCAATATAAGGCTTCATCTCCGTAAAATTGAGACTGGGGAACGGAGGCCCATAGGCAGAATCGATAAATACAGGCACATCATAGGGCTGTGCGATCGCCGCAATCTTGTCCACTTCCTCATCCGTCAGAACATTTCCCGTGGGATTGCAAGGCCGCGAAAAATGATACATCCCGTCGTTTCATCAATCTGAAGCTGGCTAAAATCAGGCCGATACTTAAAGCGATGGCCTGTCTCATCAATATCGAGTTTGGGCTTATAAGCAACCAACGCCTCGCTATCCAAACTCACCCCACCATATCCCGTATAGTCTGGGCTGAGGGGTAATACAATCCGTTTGAGCCGATCCCGATCGTCTAGACCCCCAAACGCATTTGCCGCCAAAAAATAGAGAGATTGGCTCCCTGGTGTAATCAAAACCTGACGCGAATTGAGGCCAAGATCGTACCGTTGGTTGAAGTCCGCGATAATGGTATCCACAAGGGGCTCGTAGCCCTGACTCGGCCCATATCGACAAACCACCTCACCGTACTCAGGGCTGCTCAGCAAATCCATCGTACAGTTGCGCCAAAGCTGTTCCACTTCGGGCAAAATAACTGGGTTACCCGCACTGAGATTAATAAAGGTTTGACCCTGACTGGCTCTAAGGGTTTCAATTATGTCTTTCATAATGGCCCGAACGCCTGTTAAGGCAGACATTTGAGTCCCAATACGAGTCAGTTTAGGCTCCATAGGTCTTTTTAATCTTTAATAGGATGGTTCAGATCTAATCATCCTAATCAACTCTTTGACGGTTTTGCAATCCAATAAACTTTATGGTTTTAGCCCATTACCTCTCCATGTCTGACCTTACGAGGTTTCATGCCATCTCTTAAAAACCTCGCCATTAAAGGAACAATTTGGACCATTGCTGGCTATGGCGGCAGCCAGGCTATCAGATTTGGTAGCAATCTAATTCTGACTCGTTTGCTGTTTCCAGACCTCTTTGGCTTGATGGGTTTGGCCAATACCTTCATCCTCGGACTCCATCTGTTTTCTGATGTCGGGATCCGTCCCAGTATCATTCAAAACTCACGGGGCGACGATCCAGAATTCCTCAATACCGCCTGGACGATTCAAGTTATTCGGGGTTTTGGACTTTGGGGGGGCTGTTTGCTGCTGGCTTGGCCTTTAGGCACGTTCTACCACAACCCTACCCTGTTCTGGCTCATCCCAGTCTTGGGATTGATGACCATCCTAGATGGGTTTTCCTCAACTGCAATTCCCTCCCTCAGCCGCAACCTTGAGATTGGCAAACTGACGCGCTTTGAACTGGGCATCCAGATTATCTCTACCGCCATCATGGTGGTGTGGGCTTACTTTAGCCGCAGTATTTGGCCTTTAGTCGGAAATACCCTTATTTCCACCTTCATCAAGCTCATTTGGAGTCATCGACTGGGACAACCCTTTACCAATCGGTTTGCATGGGACAAGAGCGCCCTTCAAGAACTCATAAAGTTTGGAAAGTGGATTTTCCTGTCTACAGCTATGACGTTTCTATCTGGACAAGCCGATCGCCTCATCTTAGGACGCTTATTCCCCCTAGATCTCTTGGGAATTTATATTGTTGCCTTTACCCTTTCAGACCTCCCTCAGCAAGTGATTCAAGCCGTTGGAATTAACGTCATATTTCCGACTATTTCTAAACAGAGCTATCTGCCACGTCCAGAGTTACGCCAAAAATACTGGAAAAGCGCAATATTCTACTACTGAGTAGTGCTTTAGCCTTAATTGGATTCATTTGTTTTGGCGATCTCTTGATTAAGATGCTATACGATCGCCGATATCATCAAGCGGCTTGGATGTTACCGATTCTAGCCCTAGGTAACTGGCCCCGAATGCTACCCATGACCATCAGTCCCGCACTGATTGCGGTGGGACATCCTTTATACGGGGCTGTGGGCAACTGCCTCAAATTCATCTACATGTTAATTTTTTTGCCGCTCGGATTCACAACACTGGGGCCATTGGGAGCCATTCTTGCGATCGCCTTCAACGATATCCCCTTTTACCTGGTCATTGCCTACGGACAGTGGAAAGAGGGATTCTCCAGTTTCAAGCAAGATTTGCAAACAACGGCATTTCTAATTCTTTGCATCGCGCTTGTCCTGACTGTTCGCTATCAGATGGGATTTGGATTGCCCATTGACGGAATTTTGTAGCGGGGTCGAGGAGCAGGCGGTCCTTGAGGGGCTCTTTGGTAGCGTACCTGTCTGTCGATGGGACACCTTTAAGCTCATGCTTTTGCGTATAGTGCGGCGGACATTTCGTCTGCTTAACTTTGAGTTGCGGTAGATTGACTCAGAATAATTTGATTGACATTCACCGTTCCACTGACCGCCCGAATCATCAAACCATGAATGCCTTCATTTAATTGCATTGTAAGGTCTGAAGTCTCTGTAGTCATTCCCAGCAAACCTGCACTGGGTATCGTCAGAGTCCCCAGCCAATTCCCGTCTACCCAAATTTCGACCTTACCATTGGCATCTTCTGCTCCTGCTTTAAGCCTGAGGTTAAAGGTACCCCTTTGCTTAGCCAGAGTGGTGTAGCTAAACCACTGCCCCACCTTCATCCGATCGGTTTTGCGATCGTCTACCCAACCGGGAGGCACGTTGGCTTGACTGGCCTCTATCGTAGCAGGCAGGGGTATTCCGTAAGTTGCTTTAGCTCTAGACCGAGTATTGAGCGAGTCGATCGCCTGTAATTTGAGATTTTTCTTGATATTAGTAGCATCCCAAATATCAGGCACAAATCCCCAAGTTGACTCTCCCGTAATAGTGAAATACCCTAGCAAATCTCCGCCATTGGCACTCCAAAGATCGTGAGCCTGTACCATTGCGGCTTTCATTTGGGGGTTATCCCGATAGCTAGCTCGATCGGCATCTGTAATATTTCCCCCCTCCAGACTCGGTCCGCCTTCATACGCAATGCGTTTGAGTCCAAACGCTGCGGCATAGTCCATATCTTTTTGAAGTGCCTTCGTCCACTGCGCGCTATTGGTTAAATCAGCCAAGGTAGCCCTTGGAGAGGTCGGTGTTTTGGGGTTGTAGTATCCACTTCCACCTAATCCGTAAAAGTAGTAATTCAGGGGCTTGGGTTTATCTACCCAGTTTGGATTGTTATAGTAATCTTGCATCAGATAAATGGCCTGTAAAAGTGGCCCCTCCGCATAGCCGAGTTGGGTCATTAGCACGGGACGCACCCGTTCCATCATGGCTGCATCCCCAAACACTTGCCGAAAAATTGTGGAAATTTCAGCACTACGCTTGGCAACCCTCCGCCAAGCCCAGTTAACCTTATTGGCATCCCCATCAAAGTTGAGAGGCGATCTCCCCGCAGCCACTTCCGCGTTTGCTAATACCTGATTGTGAACAGATTGCTGGAAGGGCGGGTCCGTATTCCAAAGCTCGTTGGAGTACTCAATATAAACTTTTTGCTTGGCGTTGAGCTGGGATTTGATCAGTGCGGCCAGTTGGCGAACATAGTTATCATCTGCCTTGGCCGGAACGTTCAGCCAGCAATCTGCCCCCACTTCATTGCAAAGCTGAATGGCATATTCATATGCCCCTCCCTTGCCCTGCCAGCCATACCCTGGCGCAGCCTGAGCCATTGAATACCAGTCTGGCGTGAGTCTATCCGACCAATGAACTTGCTGGTTGCTATTGGTCGCCAGAAAATCCATCAAGCGTAGAACCTTAAATCGCTTCAGAGCTGATTTGAATGTTGGGTTAAACAAGGTGGAAGGCGGGTAGGTTTGGGTGCCCCCTTCCGTTGTAGGGCGCATCAACTTAACGTTGGTAATGCCAGAGTTAACGGCACTAGAAGCCGTTCGTTGAGTATTTTGGAAGCGCAAGAATAGTCCTACTTTATCTATACTTGGATAGACCAAGGTGGCCGTGGTTGTGTTTGTACCTGCGTTATAGGTTTTATTTTGGATTGAGCCAGAACAACAATCAATCCCCACATCAGCCTGACCGTTAAAGGACAAACTGTACGTCCCATTCATCCGCGAGATCCCGTGCCAAACAGTGAGGCGCACATCTTGCAGAGGCCAGCCCTTGGAATCAATTAGGGCGGGTTGGTCAGACCCTACTTTTTGCCAGGTGCGGCTTTGTTTAATGGCATCAGCAAACATTCGAGTTTCGCTGTAGTCCCCCGTAAAGTCAACGTTCATTCCCATCAAATTCTTAGTTTGACTGGCATCCAAGCGTTGGAGTTTGACATGGTGTTTGACGGATGGGTTTGGGAAGGGCTTTATATGAGTCTTGCCCGATTTGGGAGTTGGGAGCCTGGTGCTTCCCATACTGGTAAAGGTAGCCAGCGAAAATAACAAACCAAGAATTAAGGCTCTGGGCAAAATGGGTTTTATCATTTTGGGGGCTGTGGGTTCAGGTGGAAGGATGTTTGTTCAAGAGAATTGAGATCAGGCTCAGAAAGGTTAAAAACCCAATCCCATCCAGGAGGGTGGTTAGCAAGGGTCCACTGATTAATGCGGGGTCCAGATTGATGCGTTTGAAACCATGGGTAAAAGAGTTCCCAAGCTAGCAGCTACCAAAACATTCATGGCCATGACGGTTCCGGCAACCAAGCCAACCCAGCGATCGCCCACCGTAGCCCAAATCATAGACAGCAGTGTAATAGTGAACCCCAAGGCTAACGCTGTCCCAAGACCTGCCAAAATTTCCTTACGCAAAACCTGAAGGGTATCTTTGGGCGTGACTTCACCTACCCCAAGCCCTCTGACCGTGACAGATAGAGCCTGAATGGCAACCGTTCCGCTGGCATTGGACATAATGGGCATGATGACTGCCAGAACAGGCACGACTGCAATCAAGGGCTGAAAGGGTGCGATCGCGCTGGCCGCTCCAATATATAAAACCAAATTCCCCAAAAGCCAAGGCAACCGATTTTTAAGAGTTGTTCTAAGGGTGCAGAGAGGGCTTCTTCATCGCCACTCACCCCAGCTAATTTTTGAATATCTTCTGTAGCAGCTTCTTCAATCACGTCCACCACATCGTCAATGGTGATAATTCCCACCAGTCGTTCTTCACGATCGACTACAGGCAGTGCCAATAAGTCATACCGCTTCATCAATTGGGCCACTTCTTCCTGGTGGGTATCTGTTTGGACCTTAAGAACGCGATCGCTGGCGACATCTCGGATCGAAACCTCTGGAATGGAAAACACGAGCTGCCGCAGAGACACCACTTGTTTCAGTCGCCGAAAATCATCGGTGACGTAGGCATAATAAACGGTTTCTTTATCTTGGTCTGTAAGGCGCATCTTTTGCAGCGCTTCTTTGACAGTCAAGCCCTGACGCAACTGGACGTATTCCGTCGTCATCAGACGACCCGCTGTATCCTCGCCGTATCCCAAAATGGTTGCCGTAGCTTGACGCTCGTTTGGGCTGAGTTGTTGGAGCAATTGTTTCACAACCCTGGCAGGCAGTTCGTCAAATAACTCCGCGCGATCGTCGGGACTCATGGATTCGATGATCTGTTGCAGTTGAATATTATGCATGGAGCCAATCAGCTCTTCTTGGACCTCCGGCGGTAAATATTCAAAAACTTCAGTGGCTCGATCCTTTTTGAGGAGGCGAAATGCGATCGCCCGACGTTCTGATGAGAGTTCGGCAATGTAATCGCCAACATCGATAGGAGGCAACTCATTCAACTCCGCTTTGAGTTGATTCAAGTCAGTGATATTTTGTATCGATTGAATGAATCCCGTGTTGAGCATTGAGCATCCTGAGACATACCAGATTGCAACTTAATTTTAGTATGCCCTTCATTATGCCGCAGCAAGTGCATTGTGGAATTCATAAAAGCGGCCAAGCCCTCAGTCCCGCAGGGACAATTTAGTCTATGCGCGGAACGGGTTTCCTAGCCCTTGTGCTGGGATGAGGCATTCCAGTCCAATGACACATCTTTATGAAACAAGGTTACAGCACACTTTGTTGCGCTTCATTAATGCAAGCCTGTAATTTATCTGCCAATTCTTGTTGTTCTAAGATGGAAGTATGGTGTCCTGGAATGGTATATACCTTAACCCCACCTTTTGCAATTGGGGCCCAACCTAATTGGGAATCTAGCAACATCCCTGGAGGAAACTCTTTTGCCTTAAATAAGGTGATGTGCCCTGGATAGGGTTGAGGAGCATAGGTTTTAATAACTTCTTTATAGTATTCTTCTAAATTTTTGAGTGTTGTAGATACTGTATCATCCATTTCTTGAAGCTGATTGGAAGGAGTAAAAAATGCCCATGGAGAGTGCTGTAGGACATAATTACTAAACTGATTGAGTATTTGCTCAAAGGTATTGGGAAGACTAATCTGACCTGGGTCGGCAAACATCGGATTTTCTTTTTGAAGTCTGACTTCTGAGAAAAAAGACTCTGTCTTACTAGATTTAGATTTTGTATTGCGGTTGTTGAGTAGTTCGCTCTGAGCGTTCAGATTTTTAGAACTCTCTTGAGATGGATAAACTTTTCTCCATAATTTTGTCCAAAGTGTCCAACCCCGATCGAGCCAAATTTTAGGATCGGACACCCAAGTTTTCACAAGATAGTTTGGAAGTATGTATCGCAAAAGGTAATGCAAGGCAGATAAAGATCTTGCTACGGGAGGAAGTAACTTAACGGAGTCTGGACCATAGGTATCAAACATTGCCAGCAAAATTACTTTTTGACCTTGAGCGTGAAGCTGTTGAGCCATCTCAAAGGCAAGATTTCCACCATTAGATAAACCTGCAAGCAGGTAAGGACCTTCAGGTTGAATGGTCTGAACCTCGCGAAGATAGTCGGTGGCAATACTTTCAAACCGTTGATGCAAGGGTTGAGTGCCATCTAAACCTCTTGCTTGCAACCCATATACAGGTTGACTGGGATCTAGCTTTAGGGCCAAATCTCTATAGATCAGTACATTAAAACCACCTCCATGCAGGCAAAACAGGGGGATCTTTTGAGGATTGCCAACTTGAATCCTGACTAAAGGAGACCAAGAAACTTGTGCTTCATTGCTGTTGATAACGCTATCTAGTTCCAAGATTGTGGGCGCTTGAAATAGGATG
>JAAURS010000204.1 GCA_012032135.1 Acaryochloridaceae cyanobacterium RU_4_10
ACATTGGGAATTAAAACGAGTCAAATATGCTTTTCTTTTACAAAGAGGGGATGATTTATCTCGTGAGGAAATGGAGGAAGGACAATACCCAGTTTGTGCCTCTAATGGCATTATTGGGACACATACAAAGTACAACGTGAAAGCTCCATCAATTACGGTGGGAAGAAGTGGCAGTGTTGGCGAAGTTAATTATATTAGTTGTGATTTCTGGGCACACAATACAGCTCTTTATGTAAAAATTTTTCTTAAGAGTACTCCTCGATTTATATATTATCTACTCAAGACATTAGATATTAAATCTTTGAGTTGGGGTACTGCGGTAGGGAGTCTGAACAGAAATTACATTCATGACTTATTTAGTGGAATACCACCCCTAGAAGAACAAAAAACGATCGCACGTTTCCTCGACCATAAAACCAGTCAAATTGATGCCCTCATTGCAAAAAAAGAAGCGCTCCTCGAAAAGCTAGACGAAAAACGCACCGCCCTCATCAGCCAAGCCGTCACCAAGGGGTTAGATCTCACAGTTCCAATGGAGGATTCTGGCATTGAGTGGCTAGGTGATATTCCTAAACATTGGCAACCTGTTCGACTCAAACATTTAACGAACAAGATTATTGATGGGGCACATTTTACACCAACTTACGTTAATGAGGGTGTACCCTTTTTAAGGGTTACTGATATTGTTCAGGCCAAAAATGAGCCAATTAATATGGACAATATTAAATTCATCCCTGAAGAAGAACACAAAACTCTATCAATGAGATGTAATCCCGAAAAAGGAGATTTGCTTTATTCCAAAAATGGGACTATTGGTATTTCTAGGATTGTTGATTGGGACTTCGAGTTTAGTATTTTCGTAAGCCTATGTCTAATGAAAGTTGTTAAGCAGAAAATCAACGTTGAATTCTTGAAATACTCTTTGTTGGGCAAATTGACAGAAACACAGATCAGCATTGGTGCAAAGTCCAATACTGTTACTAATTTACATCTGGACAAAATTAAGGAATTCTTGTTTTCTCTTCCTCCGATAGATGAGCAAATCAAAATTATTCAGTATTTGGATAAAAAAACAGCCAAAATTGATAGACAAACAGCTAAAGTTAAAGATGCGATCGCCCTTTTGAAAGAATATCGCACCGCCCTAATCACCAACGCCGTCACAGGCAAAATCGACGTGCGCCAAGTTTCCAGCCCTTAAAACCAGAAACCATCATGCCTATACAAACATACCAACTCTCCTTAGACTTCGAGCAAATCCTAAATCTGGTACGGCAACTCCCCTCAGTAGAACAAGAAAAAATTCGTCAAGAAATAGAAAAAATAAACAATTTAACTCCTTATACACAGCAGATGGCTGATGAGATGGATGAATTACTGGCTGGAGTGACTGTAGAAGAAGATTGATTAACAGTTCTTACAGGTAAAATCTTCATAGACCGTAGTTTCTAGCCCCTTAACCCAGAAACCATCATGACTGCAATTATCCTTTCCGATCTCCCTGAAACAATCCAAACCTTACTCCATCAAGCCCAAACCACAGGCGAAAATCTGACTATTACCCAAAATGGGATTCCCCTCGCCATCATTTCCCCCCATCAAAAAAAGCTCTAGAGCTGCATTCGGAGTTATGAAAGATAGCGTAAAAATTATTGGAGATATCGTTGAGCCAAGCTCAAACCTATTAATGTCTTGATTTACTTAGCTGGAAAATCTGAAAACCAACCTGTTGGAAATGTAAATCTAAGGTTAAAGCTTTTATAATATTTTTCTCCCGCATCACCACAAAAGATAAGCAATCTGTCAAAGAAAACGACTTATCCTTGTATTTTTTGAAATCTTGCCAACCTCGCTCAAACAGAGACAAATCGATATCGACTAGCAAAATATCTGGACTCTCCAGAAAAAGCGTCCCTAGCTCGACCGCCTTTCCATGTAACTTACGACTATTCAACAACGTCACGACTTCATCAAAAATATAAGTTGTCGTGGTAAGCTGAGGTCTTTGAGAAGCCAAACTTAGCCAATGCTCTAAAACACGATTGTGAACATCCTCATTTTTGATTTCTAACGCCACAATATAGCTAGTATCTAGAAAAAAGATATCACTCATTGATTGGTAAGATAAGCATCATGATTCACACCCAGATCGGTAACATCGCATTCAGCAGGATTTGTGCCAAGTTGCCAAATAGAAGAACTCGGCTTCTCTGTCGCGATTGTAATTTTTCCTCGCTCTTGAATTATTTCCACTTCTTCCAGTTCGCCTAAAAACTCTTTAGGAATTAAAACTCCTGCCGCTGTCACCTTGAGTTTCATCTTAAATACCAAACTCATTTCATCATTAATAGCAATTATAAATCATTCCCCCAACCGAGATCGCCATGCATAAAGAAGAGAACTTTGAAGACATCATCGAGCGCGAATTTATAGACCTGAGCGGCTACCACCCAGGCAACCCCACCCACTACGACCCCGAAACCGCCCTCTTCCCCACAGAAATCATCAACTTCATCCAAACCACCCAGCCCAAACAGTGGCAAAAATTTAGCACCACCAGCCCCAGCGACGCCCAAAAAATCTCATCACCAGCCTCACCAAAGAACTCAAAAGCCGAGGAATGCTTGAAGTCCTCCGCAACGGCTTCAAATGCTACGGCAAAACCTTTCCAAATTGCCTACTTCCAGCCCAACACAGGCATGAACCCCGAAACCCTAACACTCTACCAACACAATCGCCTCACCCTCACCCGCCAAGTCAAAATCAAAACCGGACGCATCCCCGACCTCCTGCTGAGCATTAACGGCCTCCCCATCGCCAGCATCGAACTCAAAAACCCCATGACTGGGCAAACCTACCAAAACGCCATCCACCAATACCGTCACGACAGAGATCCCAAAGACCCCCTCTTCACCTTCAAAGAACGGTGCCTCGTCCACTTCGCCGTCGATACCGAACAAGTCTGGATGACCACCCAACTCACCGGAGAAAGCACCTACTTCCTACCCTTCAACAAAGGCCACAACCACGGCGCAGGAAACCCCCTAGGCCAAAACCACAACTACCGCACCAGCTACCTTTGGCTAGACGTCCTGCAAAAAGATAGCCTCATCGAAATTTTAGGGCGCTTCCTCCACCTAGAAGTCAAAGAAACCAAAATCCCCATCCCTACAGGGATTCAATATCAGAAAAAAGAAACCCTCATTTTCCCCCGCTACCATCAACTAGATGTCGTCCGCAAACTCATCACCCATGCCAAACACCACAAAGCCGGACATAACTACCTCATCCAGCACTCCGCCGGATCCGGTAAATCCAACTCGATCGCCTGGTTAGCCCATCGCCTCGCCAACCTCCACGACCTCCACGACGAAAAAATATTTCATAGCGTCATCGTTATCACCGATCGCACCGTTCTAGATAAACAGCTCCAAGACACCATCTATCAATTCGAGCATAAAGCCGGAGTCGTCCAAAAAATTGACGAAAACACCCAACAGCTCACCACCGCCCTCAGCGACGGCGTACCCATCATCATCTCCACCATCCAAAATTCCCCTTCATCGCCAAAGCCATCCAAACCCTAGAGAAAAAAGGCAAAACCCTCAACATCGACACCCAAAACAAACGCTTTGCCATCATCGTCGATGAAGCCCATAGCTCCCAAACCGGAGAAACCGCCACCGAACTCCGCAAAATCCTCAATAAAGACGGCATCGAAGCCGCCATCCTCAACCAACTCCTAGAAGACGACCTCGAAGCAGACGACCTCAGCGACGAAGCCAAAACCCAACTTCTCAAAGAACAGCTCACCCGCACCAAACAACCCAACCTCAGCTACTTCGCCTTCACCGCCACCCCCAAACACAGAACCCTTTAGTCTTTGACGAACCCAGCGAAAATGGCGCAGCCCCCTTCCATCTCTACACCATGCGCCAAGCCATTGAAGAAGGTTTCATCAAAGACGTTTTAGCCAACTACACCTGCTATGAACGTTACTTTGAACTCGTCCGCACCTGTGAAGAAGACCCCGACCTTCCCCGTCGCAAAGCCGCAAAAGCGATCGCCCGTTTCATCGAACTGCACCCCCATAACATCGCCCAAAAAGTAGAAATCATCGTCGAGCACTTCCGCAACCATACCCGCCACAAAATCGGCGGACGCGCCAAAGCAATGGTCGTCACCCGATCCCGCGAACATGCCGTTCGCTATAAACTCGAATTCGATCGCTACATTCAAGACAAAGGCTACACCGACATCAAATCCCTCGTCGCTTTTGCCGGTGCGATCGCCCTCGAAGACTTCCCAGACGCAAAATTTACCGAAGTCAGCATGAACGGCGGCATCAAATCCTCAGAAATCCCTGACAAATTTGCCAGCGATACCTATCAAGTCCTCTTAGTTGCCAACAAATACCAAACCGGATTTGACCAACCCCTCCTCCATACTATGTTCGTCGATAAACGCTTAGCAGGCGTCCAAGCCGTCCAAACCCTATCCCGTCTCAACCGCACCACCACAGGCAAAGAAGATACCTTCGTCCTAGATTTCGTCAACAAACCTGAAGACATCTATCAAGCCTTTAAGCCCTACTACGAAGAAACCCCCATCGGTGAATCTGCCGACCCCCAACAGCTCAACGACCTGTCCTACCAACTGTATGAATGGCAACTTTTTAGCCCAGATAACGTTACCCAATGGTGTGAAATTTGGTTCCGCCCCAAAACCTTCCTCACCGGAGGCGAACACAAACTCTTAAACAGCCTACTAGACCCCATTATTACCGCTTACATAGCCCTCGAAGACCCAGAAAAAGAACAATTTAAAAGCCAACTCACCAGCTTCCGCAACCTTTATTTGTTCCTAGCCCAAATCATCCCCTATCAAGATTCAGACCTCGAAAAACTCTACGCCTACGGACGATTTTTACTCAAGAAACTTCCCCGCAGTGCCGACGCACCCAACATCGATTTATCAGGAGACATCGAACTCAAATTTTACCGCCTCGAAAAAATCAGTGAAGGTAAAATCGATCTCAAAGACGGCGAAGCCAAACCCCTAGCAGGCGCAACCGCCGTCGGCACCCGTCAACCCGAAAAAGACATTCCCCTTTCCCAGCTCATAGATACCCTCAACGAACGCTTTAGCACAGATTTCACCATCGCCGACCAGCTATTTTTTGAGCAAATCCACGAAACGGCGATCGCCTTTGAATCTCTCAAGCAAGCCGCCAAGATTAATACAAAAGAAAACTTTGCCCCAGTTTTAGCCAAATATTTAGAAAACTTTTTTATTGAACGGATGGAAGGAAATGAAAAAATATTCATTCAATTCATGAATAATGAAGAGTTCAAGAAAATAGTTTTTGAGAAATTACTATCTAGTATTTATAACAGCATCAATAAAGAAGGTTTATAATTGTCTTGACTAAAGAAAAATCTCCAGTTGCTGCTTACAGAGTCTATCGATATTTTGGTGCGATCGCTGCCCAACCGTTCCACATGGCTGCGCCGTGTCATCACCGAGGCGGCACAGCGGGAATTGATGAAGGATGGTGAGACATGAGCAATGTCTAAAAAGGTCAGAGAGTTAAAGGCCATGTTGAGCAAGGCTGGCTTCATTGAGTTTTCAGGCAAGGGGAGCCATACAAAATGGCTGCACCCTTTGTTCTTAGGACGAATAACGATATCTGGCAAAAATAGCAATGATGCAAAGCCATACCAAGAGAAAGAGGTCATGGACGCCATCAAACAAGTCAAAGATAAGGAGGCAGAAGAATGACCCCACTCCGATATGAAATGGTTATTACCTGGTCAGAAGAGAATCAATGTTACCTGGTTCATTTACCAGACTTTCCAGAACAGCATTATCGAACGCATGGTGACACCTATGAGGAAGCTGCACGGAATGGGCAAGAAGTTTTAGAACTTCTGTCAGAAGATGATGGACTCCCTCATCCACAACCCTATACCGTCCAAGTTGCTTAAAAAGAATGGTGAGACATGACCTACACAACAACGCTTTATGATGCCGACTTTGTTCAGTGGTCGGATCGCACGGCTCAGCTACTGCGAGAACATCGATTTGCAGACCTAGACTTAGAGCATTTGATTGAGGAGATTGAAGACTTGGGAAATCGGCACAGGGATGCTCTAGAAAGCCAATTAACGCGGCTATTAATGCATCTTCTAAAATATGAATTTCAGCCCGAACGGCGTTCGGGTAGCTGGCTGGGTTCCATCAAGGAGTCTCGAAAGCAAATCAAACGCCTGTGTCGCAAATACCCTAGCCTCAAACCCTACCTTGAACAATGTTGGGAAGAATGCTACACAGATGCGACTGAAGATGCCAGCGATGAAACCGGACTTCCCCAAAGCCAATTTCCAACCCGATGCCCTTATGCGATCGCAGACATCCTAGACCCTGAATTTTTGCCCGATTGATGCGTAGATTGATACACCCATTATTGAGAATGGCCAAAAATACTTCACAGAGAAGCTTTCAGGATTCAACTCTCACCCTTGGTAAGGGTGAAGTCATGAGTTCAATCCTCGTCACGGGTTTTGGATGTAATTATTTAGTGTAAGGACGTTCTGCGGATTTTGCAGGGCATCCTCATTGAATTGGCCGTTCTCAATGGCAAATCATCAAAAAGATTTAAGCAAAGGCAAATCTTATGCTGAGTTTCGTCAATCTGCGCTGTCTTGGGGTTGGGCACCTGTTGTTGACCCAAATTGCAAAACCAACGTAGGCGGAACCGCCAGTATTTGTGACGAACGGCCAGAAGTGGAATCCTGTAGTGGTGATGGCTACTGCATACTCCGCTTTCAACATCGCATTAAAGATGTGGCGCTCAAGGTTGTGACCTACGCAGACAACATTCAATCTTGGCAGTTTACCCGCAGCGATCGCAGTTCAGTTACAAATAGTTCGGGAGCCTATCCATCTCAGGACTTCACCCAATTTTTAGCTGCATTTTCTAGAGCTATCTTTGTGCTTAAAGAACAATACAAAGATTTCACCCTTGTTTACAAGAATGGTGATTTTTATAACATTGATAGCGCGGGGAACATTTATTCTGGACCGTTGGCTGTTAGTAGCAATCCCAAACCTGACAGACAACGATTAAATGTTATCAAACAAGGGAATGACTATTTTGTAAAGACCCTAGTCAACATGTCTGAAGGTAATTCCTGGCTGTTTAAGAAAACGGGGGACTGTTGGTCTTTAGCAGAAGATCCTGAAGCACCTAGCCCATAATTTAATTTACGATTTTGATATTTCGATCGTGCTGTATCAGAAACTAGAAGAAGGTTCCCCACCGCCTAAACTTTGAGAAAAATCTTCAGGACGAATATTATCTATAAAGTCGCGGAAGGCTTGACGCTCTTCTTCGTCTGCTTCTTGATCCACTGGAATGGAAGCATCCGCCACCACTTCTTCCATCACCCAAATGGGCGCATTCATCCGCAAAGCCAGGGCGATCGCATCGCTGGGACGGGCATCAAGGCGTTCGGTTTTGTCTCCCTGTTTCAGCGTCAATACCGCAAAAAAAGTATTGTCCTCCAAGGAATGAATGATCACCCGCTCTAACGTAATGCCAAACGTAGTCAGACTATTGCCCAGCAGATCGTGGGTCATAGGTCTAGGGGGCGACTGGTTTTCCAAGACGCTTAGAATGGCTCTGGCCTCATTTTGACCAATCCAGATGGGTAAGGCTCGGCGCTCGGTTGAATCTTTAAGCAACACAATTGGTACGCGAGTCGTTGCATCTAGGGCAATCCCTGCAACATTCATCTCAATCATGCACTTAGCCTCACAGAAATGCGAATCTCGGGAACTGGATACTCTCAACAATGCAACTCAAGGGGATGCCGGACACAGAAAATACACTCTCTCTACTTCCAGAATACTAATTTCAATGAGAGATTGTTGTTAAAACTTCAGTAATAATAAGGATTAAGCTAAGCCTAAGACGTTGCTCAGCCCCTTAGCATCCGCAAATATACGGAAACCTAGTTACAAAAGTTAACATCGTGTTTACAGGTCTGATTCAAGCTTCTGGATCTCTTCAATCAATCGGTCCGCATCAGTTGTTGATTCGGGTTCGAGATAGCGCGTTTCTCAATGCATTGGGTATTGGGGATAGCGTGGCGGTGGATGGAGCTTGTTTGACAGTGGAAAGTTTGACGGAAAAGGGTTTTGTAGTTACGACTTCTCCTGAAACCCTCGATCGCACCACCCTGGGGCAATCCATCGACACAGATTGGACCGTCAATCTAGAACCTGCCTTGCGTGTCGGCGATCGCTTAGGGGGTCACTTTGTCTCGGGCCATGTTGATGGATTGGGCCGTGTGGTGGCGGTAGAGCAAACCGCAGAATCTTGGGAAATCCATTTTGCCGTACCGCTGACTTTGGGTCGTTATATTATTTCTAAGGGCAGTGTGACCATTAATGGCGTGAGTTTGACCGTAGCGGACTGCACGGAGGATGGAACGCAATTTAGTATTGCGGTTATCCCCCACAGTTTTGCCAACACAAATCTCCAGTTTTTGACGCCCCAATGTCCGGTAAATATTGAAACCGATATGCTGGGTAAGTATGTTGCTAAATTTTTGCACTATCCGGCTGGGGCAATCGCTCGTAATTCCAGCCCTGAAATTACCCCAGATTTTTTAGCGGAGCATGGGTTTGTCTGAGTCGCAACCAAATCCAGTGATGCAGAGGCGCTATGAAGCCATCTACGAACTGGTTCGGCAAATTCCTGTAGGTCAGGTCGCAACCTACGGTCAAATTGGCGATTTATTGGGC
>JAAURS010000205.1 GCA_012032135.1 Acaryochloridaceae cyanobacterium RU_4_10
ATTTATCCAAGTCCCAGTCCTTCAAATTTGAGTAGGTTCTTACCCGTCATAGGATTCTTGTGTCTATTTATGGGAGATTAAGTGTTTTTAGACTTTTCTGAGTCGATTCATACTACTTTTACGCTTTCTTTCTCTTCACAACTAATCCTATTTCCCTCAATTTGGCAAAATTTTTAACTTCTGATATTTATCATGAATAATGCAGGCTAGGGATTTTGGAGGATAACTCCTGGGAGCGTTTTGAACTGCGCTATAAACCGTCGATCGATCCAGTCTTTCCAAAACCAAAGTAGGGAGGATGGCCCGATACAGAGACTGCCCCACGCGGCTATGGCTTGGCGATCGCCCAACCCAATCAGAGCAAGATGGTGTTTCTGAGGGTGAAACGGCTGAAGCGGCTTTTCTGAAGTAATGCGGTACACATTTTCAAAGAGAGGCTTCCCTTGACGGACGGCAAAAATCCCTGCTTTGGGTCGCGAATGGTTGACCATTGCAGCGATCTCACCTGTTGCAAAAATGTTGGGGTGTGAGATGGACTGAAGGGTTTTGTCAATGAGGATAAACCCTTGGGCATCTGTGGTGAGTCCTGACCCTTGAATCCATGGTGGCGAAGCTGCATGAGTCACCCAAATAATGCGATCGCACACGACACTCAGCCTCGATGCACACTGAACCAGTTTGAGATCTGCAACTGGGTGTTCAGCGTGCGAAACTGGCTCAATTGCTACGACCGATTCATTGAGTATTGATCGATCCCACGATCGATCAATACCTTCTGAAATCGTTTCCCACTGCCGCAGCATACCCCGTCATCAAGTGTGCCTGCTGATAGAATAGATGTGTGTTTACGCCTGGGGGCGAAGGATCAGCGGACTGTAACAGAGTCTTCAGGCACGACTGTAGGGTTAGCGCTAACTCTACTCCACCCGCCCCCCACAATGCCGAGGGACAGAGGATGACGATCGAGACTTAGCGCTTGCCGCACCCGCTCCAAAAACTCGTTCCAGTCTGCCAGGAACTGCGGCACAGGTTTTGCCGCCATCGCATATTCCCTCACGCCGGGAATGCTTGCAAGGGCAGGGGTACTGCCAATATCAATAGATAGCTAATCAAAGGAGATGGAAGGATGCCGATCGCATAAAACCCGATTTTGCTCGAGGTCTAGCCCCATTGCCGAGTCTAAAACCAGATGCGCTTGGGCAAATTGAGCCAGTGCTGCTAAGTTAATAGGGCACTCCTGAAAAGTGTATATACCGCCCAGATGTCCCGGCAGAATCCCAGAATAGGGCGTATACGCCGAATCGGTAATGAGGGTCAATCGCACCCCCGGCACGGGAGATCTTCCCCACAAACGAAGGGCGATCGCATGGCTGTGTCCCCCTCCAATCAGAACGAGATTTTTCAAGAGAGCCTCGACAAAAAGGCCAGCAGCCGCTTTGTTTGGGGTGTCAGCAACGTCCGGCGATAGGCATCTGCTGCTTTTTTAATGCCTTCTGCCTGAGTGGGATAGGGATGAATGACACCGCTGAGGGTACTGAGGCCCAATTTACCCACGATCGCCGTGGTAACTTCTGAAATCATTTCCCCTGCATGACGTGCCACAATCGTCGCTCCCACAATGTGGTCGGAGCCTTGTTTGTGGTGGATCTTAAAAAAGCCCTCCGTTTCCCCATCGGCGATCGCCCGATCCACCTGACTCAACGGAATCAAAATCGTATTGATGGCAATCCCCTGATTGTGAGCCTCTGTTTCCGAAAGACCCACATGGGCAATCTCAGGGTCAGTAAACGTCACCCTAGGCATCGTCAGGTCGCTGAGTTTAGAGCGACCCAGACCAAAGGGCGAAAAGAACATGTTTTTGATTGCGATGCGTGCTGCCGCATCGGCTGCGTGGGTAAATTTCCAGTCCATGCAGATGTCTCCCGCTGCATAAATCTTGGGGTTTGTCGTCTGGAGATAGTCGTTCACTTTCACTCCTTTTCTGGAGTCAAAGTCTACCCCGACCGCCTCTAAATTTAGCCCTTCCACATTGGGCGCTCTACCCGCGCCCGCTAGAATTTCGTCTACGGTAATGGATTCCAGCCTGTCGTTGACCTTAAAGTAAATTGTCTTGCCAGCACTGGACTTTTCAACCCGCTGCATTTGAGCGTTCAAGACAAGGCGAATTTCTTCTCGGAGAAAGGCATTTTGGATAATATTAGCCGCATCCGCATCCTCTTTGTTGAGGAGGTGACTCCCCCGATGAAACACGACCACTTCACAACCCAACCGCCGAAACGCCTGGGCTAATTCGCAGCCGATGGGACCACCCCCAATCACGGCTAAACGCTGGGGGCGATCGGTCAGGGAAAAAACGGTTTCATTGGTTAAAAAGCCAGCCTCTTCAATTCCGCTCAGGGGAGGGTGCACGGCTCTAGCTCCCGTGGCAATAACAGCTTTTTTGAACCGCAGGGTCTGACCTCCCACTTCAATGGTGCTGTTGCTGCTAAAGTGTCCGTTGCCCAGAAACACATCAATGCCCAGCTTCTGAAATCTTGTGGCGGAGTCATGGTGGCTGATGCCTGCTCTCAGCCGCCGCATCCGCTCCATTACGGCACAGAAATCCACTTCAATGTTGGGGACATTGATACCAAAATCCTTCGCACTCCAGAGTTCACCAACCACCCGTGAAGACCGAATGATGCACTTTGAGGGCACACAGCCCACATTGAGGCAGTCCCCTCCCATCAGATGCTTTTCAATGAGAGCAACCTTTAGTCCAATGTCCAAGCCAGCGGCTCCGGCAGCAACTACCAGCCCAGCAGTTCCGGCACCGATGACGACCAAATCGTAGGTTGCCGTTGGGATAGGATTTACCCAGTCGTTGGGATGCACGTAGGACACCAATGTCTGGTTGTGTTCGTCCATCGGCAGGACGCGGACGGCTTCAACGGCTGGATTAGGCATGGAGTTCTCCTTCTGAGTCTGGAATGGCTTCGGCTAAGGCTTTGCGGGCAACGTGGGTGACATAGACCGTAACCGCGACGGTGGCCATAAAGCCAATGATGCGAATAGCCCATTGCACCCCTGGGTTAGTCGGCTGTGCCCCTGTGCCTAAGGTGGCGATGCTGCCTGCCAGGGAGCCGATATACACGTACATAATCGTGCCCGGTATCATGCCAATGGAGGCTAAAACGTAGTCCTTGAGGGAAACGCCCGTCACACCGTAGGCATAGTTGAGTAGGTTAAAGGGAAAACGGGGGACAGCCGCGTGAGCAGCACGATTTGAAGCCTGCTCGACCGACGGCTTCGTCAATGGCGCGGAATTTAAGATTGCCTGCAATTTTTTGAGATACCCAACCCCGTGCTAGATAGCGCCCCACCAAAAAGGCGGCAGTGGCCCCTAAAGTGGCTCCAATAAAAACATAAAGGGAGCCCAGCCCCACCCCAAAAACCACGCCTGCTCCCAGGGTCAGGATCGAGCCGGGGAAAAAGGCGACGGTGGCCAGCAGGTAGATGCCAATAAAGACGATCGCCCCTACTGTCCCTAACCCATTCACCCATTCCAAAGTGTTGCGTAAAAGCTCTTGAGGGTTGAAGCCCGAGGATTGAGATAGCCCTTGGGCAAAGGCTGGTTCATGGGGCCATAGTACTACAGTGACAAAACCGAACAGCGCGAGGGTAAAGAGGGAAAGCTCCCCTCGCTGTCGGGGGAAATTTGAGCGCGGCTGTAGGAATTGGGAAATCATGGCAAACAAAGCCTAGGGGTTTAGGGAATCATTTTGGAGGGCAGGGGGTGAGTGCTAGGCTCAGAAACCAGGCGTTGGTTTAAGGCTTTTTTTGCAATGCGAGTAGTTCTTTAGGGAAATTTGAGTCACACCAAAGACATAATTCGTTAAATTAAATGGGAAAATGGGAGACAGTCGCGCAAGCAGGACGATCTTCCAACCCTCCTGTTCTACAGCATAGGAGATCGCCCGAAACCGAATATTGTTCTGTAACTTCTGCTGTGTCCAGTGACGAGTGAAATAGCGCCCCATCAAGAACGCCAAGATTGCCCCAAGGATGGCAGCAACCAAAACATAGAATGTTCCCCATCCTAGTCCAAACACATATCCAGCTTTGAGGGCAAGCAGGGAGGCTGGAAAACAGAGGAGGGTTGCAATATTAAAGAAAAGAATAAAAACAAGGGGGTATTGGGTCACAAGCACATTAAACCACAGCCAACCAGGATGAAGAACCGCCTGGAGATTTAGCCCACGAACGGTGATCGCTAACGTAGTCGCCAAGATAGCCAGCAGCCAAAATTGAGGTTTGCGAAAAAGTTGGATGATTTGCTTTAGCGGCATTGAACTGTTCTACGAGCGAAATAAAGAACGAGGCAAGAGACCATGCTTCAACATACAACACTCAAATGAAGAGAAGCTTAAAGTCTCCAAAATTTTCGCTGACAATAATAGCCGTAGCAGGTGTTCGGTCCCCCATCCACCACAATGGGTTTCGGCTCGCCGCGATAGGGGTGGAACTGGCTGCCCTCTATCCTTATGCCGATAAACTGCGCCAGATTGTGCGGCGTTGGTCGCGCTCATCGAGACTCAAATTTGAGTGATTTCGATCTTTGATAGGATTGTTGTATCTATCGGCTTCCCCGTTAAGGCGTTTCAGCCTTTTTGGGGGACTTCTTCTGCACTTTGGGGGGCAGACTCTTGGTGCGTCATCGCTCTGAAAGAGCTAGCTATCGACCTATCGACCATCGAGAATTTTCTGAATTCGCTATCCATCGCTGTTCGCGAAGCCTTTCATGAATGATGCAGGTTAACTTTTTAGACGTTAAATTCAGGAGCGGATTACGCTCTTTTTTCAATCACTACAGTTAGGTGTGCCACCATAGCACCAATCACACCCACAGCCGCAATCACGGGGAATAAAGCAGCACTCAACACTCCGCCCACAACGCCCACCGTCAAAGGAATTTCAATTAATATCCGTCCTTCTTCATTTTTAATGATAATCCGACGGATATTGCCTGCATGAAGCAGTTCTTTGACCTTAGCCACTAGATCGTGCCCGTTGATTGTAAATTCTTCCACATTCACTTTTTCTTCAGTCTTCGCTTCAGCTTCTACTGGAACAACATCGATCTCAACTGGTTCAATCTCAACTGTTTCAACTGCTTTCTCAACGGGATTGATGGGTGTATTCATCGTGTAACTCCTTATGCTTGACCCTAACTCTAGGGTAGAAGGTAAAGTTGAGGAAATTGTGAGGTCCAAAAATGCCAAGCAATGCTATTGTATCTCTGCATACCAGTCCAACTCAGTGTCTCACGATAGTCCATCACAACATTGAGCTAGTTTGGAACTGCTGCAACAGCTCCGCGATCGCCATAACAAATAGCCGATACCAAAGACGGCTGCCGTAATTGCAAGGGTCATGCCATAACCGATACACATGAGCAGACCATCCGCTTCCAGCATGGCAAATACAAATAATAAAATCCCAACTGTCGGAATAGGATTCGTCAGGGGGATAGGTAAAATCAGCAAAAAAGCCAGCCAGCAAATGCACAGTCCGTTGAGCCGCCAGATAGATGAATTATTGACCAACCTGGGGATTCGTGGGCGAACAAATTTTTCAAGTAGCTTTGAAATGGACTGTACTACCTTGAGCAGTTGTGCCATAAATGCCTGAGGGAATTTAAGCTGAGCAACCCGCTTCGGTAGCCAGGGCGCTTTCCAACCCGCCATCATCTGTAGCCCTAGTAAAATGCACCCCCCCCCTGAAATAGAAGAGACGCCAGGTGGCATGGGCAATAAAAAAGGCAATGTCAACAACGCAATCACTAGGCCAAAGCTTTGCTCTGAAGTTTCTTCTAATAGTTCGGCTAAAGTAATGGGCTGAGTTGCCGAACGTTCGATCAGCGGCTTGAGTTCTTGAGAAAATTTCAGATGCATGGGTGACCTAATCGAAACATTGAGGCGTTGCAGTTGATTCTAACCGTTGTCAGGTTCTGCTGACAGGGGCGATTTTAACCCTTGGCAATCGGACCGTAAGCGCAGTTTTACGAGTGATGGGATTGGAGCGGGTCGCTCACTTTCAAAGATATCATCGCATCCTCAATCATGCCAAAAGTCACTAGCCTTGAGCATATTGTCCGGTTAGCTTGTTCAACTGTTGAACCAAGAGACTTAGGAACAAACCCACGTCCGTCACAACCCCAATGGATTCAATCGAACCGCGATCGCTCAGCTTGGTCACCACTGCCGGATTGATATCCACGCAGACCATTTTTACCCCTGCTGGCGTCATATTCCCTACACCAATGGAGTGAAGCATACTGGACAGCATCAAAATCAGGTCAGCCCCTTCAATTAAACGGGCGTAGTCTGCTTGTGCTTCAATCAAATCCATCTTAGTATCTGGCAAGGGACCATCATCCCGGATCGACCCTGCCAAAGAAAACGGAACGTTATGTTTGACGCATTCATACATCACACCGCTACGTAACACGCCTTGCTCCACTGCCTTGGCAATGCTGCCACAGCGACGAATGGTATTGATGGCTTTCAGATGATGGCGATGCCCCCCATAAACGGAAACCCCTCGCTTCATATCAACGCCCAAAGAGGTACCCATGAGCGACTGCTCGATATCGTGAACCGCGATCGCATTTCCTCCCAGCAGCGCGTGGACATAACCCTCTTGAATCAGCTTGTTCAAATGTTCGCTGCCTCCGGTATGGATCACCACTGGCCCTGCTGTGACCACTACTTTGCCACCCCGATCTCGAATCCGGCGCAAATCCCAGGCAATTTGTTCGACGACTAACTCAACCCGACGCTCGCTGGAAACTCCAGCTCCCATGAAACTGAATTCTTCTGGGGTAGTTTTTTTCAAGGTTGTGGCATTGCGTTGGGTGCGAATTCCTTCACTACCGACTACTACCAGCTCACCCATTTGTAAATCGCGCAGGAGTTTGCAACGGACGATGGAACCTTCAGGGGAGTGCGTGACGGCGATCGCCCCATCCATGCGCTGCCCCTGCACCCCAATCCACTGTCCGTTGACCAACACTTCCGTTGGGTAGATAGTACTCACGCAGAAATCATCAGGCGCTACCCCTGCCTGGGTGACCGCCTCTAAATTGGCATCCAAAGGTTCTCCGGTTGAGCCTAAGGCTCCAAGATCGATAAGTTGCCCCATGATGTCGGTCATCACCGTCGGATCGGGTGCGGACACTTTAACCTCTGCTGCCGAAGTATCTTGGCGCTGTTCGCCGAGCTGGAAGTTAAGAACTTGAAAACTTCCGCCCGCTGCTACAATGGTATCCAAAACCCGATTCACCAGCCCAGAATCCAACAAATGGCCCTCCAGATGAATGACTCGGCTTTGAATCGTAGAGGCTTGGGGAGATGCCTGCCGAGGTTCTGTCACTCGTAGGGTCAAACACTTCGCTGCCCCACCTGCCTTCAAAAATTCTGTCAGAGGTGTCTCAATTACCGTAAAACCGCGATCGCCCAAGATTTGTTTCAATCGATCGCTGGCTTTGTTCATCACTACAATGGGTTCGGCTTTGCCGTCCCGTAGGGATTCTATATTGACTGCATTACAGGAAAAATTGACCGCATCGACTTCATCAATGAGAATCCGTTTCTCAGGCGGAACGCGCAACTCAATCATTCGATTGGAATAGGTATCGAAAGCTGGCGGGTAGTATAGCAAGTATCCATCTGCAAGCGGACAAAAACAGGTATCTAAGTGATAAAACCGCCGATCGACTAGCCTCAGAGACAGCACTTCTACATCCAACCATTTCGCTAAATAAGGATGGGAATCAAGCTCAGAACGAAATCCATACCCCGCCCACAACCATCGCCCAGCTCTATCCAAAAGCGCATCGCCTGCGCCCTCAAGGGTAAGCTTTTGGGTAGCGTATGCACGGTGTAGCCCTGGGCTTCAAACCACTGCTGAAAATAAGGCTCTTCTCCCTGTCGCTCGGGATGGAAAAAGCGGCTGAGGACAACTGTATTTCCCAAAACCAATCCAGCATTGGCCGTGAAAACCATATCCGGCCAACCTAGCTGAGGTTCAATCAGCTCGACTGTTGCATAGGTCTTTATCACCTGATAAAGCTTTTCCCATTGCTCCTGAGCCCGATCGCGCGAGGAACGATGGATATTCCCTTCCATCCACGGATTAATGACGTAATCAACATCATAATGTTTGGGGGCACACATCAAAATTTTTACTAGCTCAGTCATAGTTCCCTCAACATGTAGTAATATTCTAAATCCGTGGGGAAGAACGCTTCCTAATTATCAATAGGCATCCTCGATCTAGCAGAAAAAGGAATACACCAATGGATCGTCGCACATTTATGTCTTGGGTGGGTCTGGGGTTGTTGGCCAATAGTTTGCCTGTTGCGATCGCGGCCTCCATCAAGACTAAACCCCGTGCGGATGGTTTTGTTCCTGTGGGGACGTTGAAGCAACTTCAATCAGATGGCGTTATTCAGGTCCCTAAATTTGTGGCAGGACCTTTGCTAGCGATCCGCAACCCGCAAGATACTAAAAAACTGGTTGCGGTCAATGCAACTTGTACTCATAGGGGTTGTAAGGTCAATTGGCAGGCAAAAAGCAAACAATTTGCTTGTCCTTGTCATGGCTCGGCATTTAAGTCCGATGGGAGTGTTGTCAATGGGCCTGCTTCAAAATCCCTAGCCTCTTTCAAGGTTAAGGTAGAAGGTAATTCAGTTTTGGTGAAAGCCTCATGAGCTCAAGATTTTGCAAATTGAAATTCTTTTG
>JAAURS010000007.1 GCA_012032135.1 Acaryochloridaceae cyanobacterium RU_4_10
TTTGCTAAACCCATCGACTACCGATCTGATTGCACCCCTTGCTCAAAGCATTGGTCGGGTGGTGACGCTTGAAGAGGGTTGGCATTACTGGGGGCTTTGGTTCTGGGTTGATAGAGGCGTTGATGGACTTGGGTGTGATGGTTCCGGTGACTCGGATTGGGGTACCGGATGTATTGGTAGAACATGCCACACCGGATGAGTCTTTTGCAGATTTGGGTTTGACCAGTCCTCAAATTGCAGAACGGTTACTGAAACTGTTTAGTAAGACGCCAGTAGCGATCGGTTAAGGTCGATAGAGAGGTCTTATGGCTGCAATCACGATTAATCTTTCAGATGCTCGGTTAGAAAGGCTGCAACAGCTAGCCAATCAGAGTGGCGTATCTCCTGAAGAATTACTAACATCTAGTGTTGAAAATTGTTTGGGTGACGATGAAGGCAGTTTTACTCAATCAGCAAGCTATGTCTTAAAGAAAAATGCCGAACTCTATCGACGGTTGGCATGATTCGTTACTTGATGCTCAATGAAGTGATTGATTTGTGTTGTCAGGTTGTCAAGCTATTGAGCAAATCATTTTAGATAGTTGTGGCTTAGGCTGTTTTAGGAGGCTGCCCTTTGGGTTAAGTGAATCACAGACATTCCCCACTATCAGCGGATTGTTGTAGCGCTCCAGAACACCATGCGCCTAATGCAGCAGATTGACGAAGCCACTCCGGGCTGGCCGATTGAGTGAGGCAAAGACCCATGACAAAACCGTACAGAATTTATCTAGATGTTTGCTGTCTCAATCGCCCCTTTGATGATTTGGCACAACCTCGGATTCGATTAGAAGCTGAAGCAGTAATTGGTATTCTAGAACGCTGTCAGATTGGTGATTGGCTAATGGTTTCTAGTACAGCGCTCATATCCGAAATTGCACAAACGCCTGAAGCAATCAGAAGGGAGCAAGTCATGGACTTATTAGCCGCCGCTAAAATCGATATGAAGGTCACATCAGAAAATATTAAACGAGCAGGCGATCTACAAAGATTGGGGTTCAAATCTATTGATGCCTTGCATATTGCCTGTGCCGAGGCTGCTAAAGCTGATGCATTTATCACAACGGACGATCGCCTGCTGCGTAAGGCTATCACCCATACCGATCGACTAGACGTGCAAGTGCAAAATCCTCTCACCTGGATTATGGAAATCAATGCTCAACTAGAAGGAGAAAACGAATGATGACCCCAGTTGAATTAAACCGCAAAGGTTTTAAAGCTCTCGTTGACACGCTCGGCTATGCGGATGCAATCCGGTTTATCCGACAGTTTGACAATGGTAGCGGAGACTACACCAAAGAACGTCATCAATGGCTTGATAAACTTACTCTTGAAGATTTTTGGGCAGACATCCAGCAACGGCAGCACAAAACTGACCTTGAATAAGGAGGTCAGCTTTGTGACACCGATTGAACTCAGGCAAAAAGGCTATCAGGCATTGGTCAATTCTCTAGGTGCGATCGATGCCATTCTTTTCTTACAACAGGCTGGTTGGGGGACGGGTGACTACTACACCGCACAACGAACGACATCAATTGCTTGCTCCAGCCACACGAGAGGAATTCTGGCAAGATATCCAACAAATTCGGGCACAAAAAACAAACTTTCAGAATCCTGATGCGGCAAGTTGATGGATTATTTAGGGCTTGAAACACATGCTGCCTAATCAAGTTCAGCCAGGTGACTTTTGCTATCCTCAGCCCAACTTATATTGACGCAATTGTTTGCACATTTGTAGTAACATTTGAGATAGAGGTCAGTAGCTTAAAAGGTAAATCATGATTTTGAATGTCAAGAAAAGAGGGAACTCTCTCAGCGTCATCATCCCCAAAGAAATGGCTACCGAGATGAACGTTGAAGATGGCGATCCGCTCTTTGCTACAAAAACACCTGCTGGATACGAACTTTCTCCTTACGACCCCGATTTTGCAAAAAAATAGAAATAGCTCGGCAGGGAATTAAAAAGTATCGCAATGCGTTGGTGGAATTAGCGAAGTGAATGAACCCTGCTGGCTGAATGAGCGGGATGTTTGCACAATTCACGGTGAAATTCTGGCGGAGACTGGAGGAAGTGCTGGAATCTTGAATGAAGGCGCTCTGGAGTCAACGCTCAACAAACCCAAAAATCTTCATTACTACAGCGATGGGAGTGCAACCCTTTATGAGATGGCTGCGGCCTATGGCTATGGGTTGGTCAAAAATCACTGTTTTGTGGATGGCAATAAGAGAATTGCCCTCATTGCGACCTATACATTTTTGGCTCTAAACGGGATTGAGTTGGATGCTGCTGAAGTTGAAGCTGCCAGCTTTTTCCTAGATTTAGCTGCCAGTGCTGAATCGCAAGATATAGCAATGAAAAAGCTTTCCAATTGGTTGGAATCTAACAGTCTGTCCACTTAACTCAGCCCACAATTTGCTGCACAACATTCAGTGCTGAATAGCTGACCCCAGCCGTCCCTTCACCAGGATGAGTCGAATCCCCTACTAACCATAGACGTTGGATTGGGGTGCGATTGGCAAAACCGAAAGGACCAAAGGTATTCACCCGTTGCCCAATCCCTCCCACAATACCCATCGCCCGACCCGTAAATTGTTCAAAGGTGCGAGGGGTGGCAGCTTCTATATGTTCGATCGCATCCTTCAAGTCAAAATATTGGCCCAACCGTGCGATCGCCTCCTCCAAATATTGCTTCTTGAGTGTTTCGTAGTTTTTCGTTTGGTCCCATAATTTTGGACTTGTGAAAGAAGAAGCTGTAATGGTTGCCTTACCTGTAGGGGCGCGACCATCTCCTGGTTGGCTAACTGACACAAATAGCGAATTATTTTCCCCAATAGGTCCGTCATAGTCATACAGAAACTGAAGGTGAGGCGGACAATCTTTAGGAATAGCTGCGGCATCAACCCCCAGGTAAACCACAAACGCACCGGAAGATTGCGGGAGTTTATCCACTCGTTTCCGGTAACCCATCGGCGCATCTTCGCCCAGCAACTGCACCAGATTCTGAACCGTAACGTTTGCAATCACACGATCGGCAGCTTCAAACGTGCGATCGCCCGTCTTGATATTCTGGACCGTCACCCCTGTCGCAACACCTTGTTCCACATGAATGCGCTCGCCCCGATGACGCATCCGCAATTCACCCCCATCGCGCTTGAGGGCCGTGACGAGGCGATCGCTCAAGACTTGCATACTCCCGTGTAAGTGGAATAAGCCTTGGGGCGATTGGGACACGCCAAGGGCTGTTGCCGCGTAGAGGAGAGCCGTTTCTTCAGCATCTACTTGAGAGTAAAGCTTGAGTTGGAGGTCTAGAAATGTTTTTAGACGGCGATCGTTCTCCAGCCGAAAGCTTCGCAGCGCATCTCCTACGGTTGAAAGGACATGGGGGATGGTGATGAAGGTGTTGGGTCGCAATGCTTTGGCGGTTTGCCAAAAGTCCCAAAGATTGCGGGGTGGGATAATGGGGTCGCGGGATTGAAAGGCCCAGCTTGCTTCAAAGAGTTGGTTTAAAAATTGCCAGAAAGGTTCGCTGCCTGGAAATTGGGTTTGGCGTTCTTGCTTCCAGCGATCGGGATCTCGCCAGACTCTGATGGGCTGGGTTTCCCCAGGCAGGACTACCGCACAGGCTGGATCGCAGGGAGTTGAGGGGGGGAGGCCAAGTCCTAAGGTTTCAAAAATCCGAGTGTGGATGCCGCCTGGTTCTAGTCCTGCGACCTGGGTGGCTCCTACGTCAAAGGTAAATCCGCGACGTTTGAAGGTAGAGGCGCAACCGCCAGGGATTTCGGCTTGGTCCACAACCAATACGGAATATCCGCGATCGGCTAGAAGAGCTGCTGCTGTAAGTCCTCCGATACCTGCACCAATGACGACAACGCGGGAAGATGATTTGGAATGCTGGGATGCAGGAGACACTGAGGGTTGCTTTACATAACTTAACGTTTTTATTCTATTGCATTTGGGGAATTTAGGGGTCTACGAAAGTTTGCAATCCTTGGCTACTGCACTTGGCGTCAAACATCAACAACCGAATTCATCCTTTAAGATATGCTGGAATCACACTAACCTCGCGTTTGCAAGAACTCATGAAGCCATGACCGATCGCGAACAATTGATTCACGAACTAGAACAAGCACCAGAAGATTTAGTGCAAACAGTCTTCGATTTTTTACATCGGGCCAAAGCAACCCGACAAACACATCCCCTTGCCAAATTTGCCGGAATTTTAAGCGATGCTGAAGCGGTAGAGATAAAACAAGCGATCTCAACAGAATGTCGGCAGGTTGACCCAAATGAGTGGTGAGATTGCGCTAGATACCTCCGTTGCAGTTCGTTTTTTAAATGGAGACACAGCAATCATTTCACGGGTACTAGCATTACCAGAGGTTGTTCTGCCTATGGTCGCGGTAGGGGAATTATTATTTGGTGCAGAGAACTCAACTCGTCCGTTGCAAAATTTGCATCGTTACCTAGAGTTCATTGAGGCTTGCATCGTTGTCCCATTAGGTCGAGAAACAGCAGCAGTTTACGCTCAAACTCGATTGGCGTTGAAACGGAAAGGACGACCTATCCCAATGAATGATGTCTGGATCGCGGCACAATGCCTGGAACAAGGTTGGGTGCTGGTGACAGATGACACTGATTTTGATTGGGTGGATGGCTTGATGCTGGAGCATTTTTAAATCGCGATCGCAGGAGCAAACATTGTCTGACATTGCAGAGCAAAGCATTAAAATCCAGCATCTTTACCGCCAAGCATTATCCTTGCTGGTATATCGCCACATTTTAGATGAAGCCGCAAGTCGGGCCCTTCTGGATCTGTTGAGGAGCCTCATGCGGCCCCCTTCTCCAGAAAATGAAGCCGATATTCTCCAAGCGTACGGTCAGTGGTTTTATGCCGCGAACGATATGTCCCCGAGCTGGCAAAACCGGGTTGAAACCCAAATTTTAGCCGCAGACAATCCCTTCACCCGTCAAGCCCAACACCATGACCTGTCAGCCTTGCCCCAAAACTTAGTAGAAGCAGCTCGCCACGATCTCAACATTCTCCAACAATGGGCCATTCAAGGTCCGCAATGGGTTCAGGCTGCGATCGCCTACAAAACAACAGTAACTCTCCCTATTTTAGAAAGCTCTTCAACCCATGAGTCAGATTGCGCGTTCGACTTTGCAGCCTTCTCAAACTGGGCCGATGCATTGCCAGCTTTAGTCCAACATTATGGGCAGGAGGGAATTGGATTATTTGCACAATACAAAGCCCTGCGCTGGCGCAATAGCCTTTTAGAAGGCATCGACCATCCAGATACCATCCAACTGTCCGATTTAGTGGGCTATGACTGGCAGCAAATGGCATTAAAACAAAACACCGAGGCACTTTTAGCCGGATACACAGCCCTTAACGTATTGCTCTACGGCAGTCGCGGGTCAGGGAAGTCCGCCCTCATCAAAGCACTGATGAACGAATACGGCGATCGCGGTCTCAGGCTGATCGAACTCAACAAAGCCGACATGATTCACCTTCCGCAGGTGACGGAACGACTCCGAACCTCTCCCCTGAAGTTTGTCATTTTTATCGACGATCTGTCCTTTGAAGAAGAAGAGGACGCTTATAAAGCACTCAAAGTTGTACTAGAAGGAAACCTCACTGCCCGACCTCAAAACGTCGCTATGTATGCCACCTCCAATCGCAGACACCTAATTCGCGAGTTCTTTGGCGATCGCCCCCGTCCCAGCAATGCAGAAGAAATCCATGCTTGGGATACGTTCCAGGAAAAACTTTCCCTCAGCGATCGCTTTGGCCTCACTCTCACCTTTGAACCCGCCACTCAAGAGACTTATCTGCAAATTGTGCATCACTTAGCCGAGCGATCGCAGATAAATGTGCGCAAAGACGAACTCACCCATCAAGCATTGCAGTGGGCGGTCCGTCAGAATGTCCGTTCAGGTCGCACGGCGCGTCAGTTTATTGACCATCTCAGAGGACAACAAGCCTTGACCAGAAAGAATTAGAGACTAAAAGGTTCTGGTGGAAAGGTTTGTTTGAACTCATCAATTAAGTCATCCATTTCCTCTAAGGCTTGATTCACATCAATCCTCAATGTCCCCAGATTCGGTTCCTCCAGCAAACGGACCAAAAGATCTCGCTTCTGCGAGATGGTCGTGAACCAAGTTTGTGCGCTTTGTCGATCCATTGTGTGGCCTGTCTTTACAAATCTAGAGGGCAAACATATCCAACCGTTACAGCTTCTATAATAATAAGGATTAACAATCTAAGTTAAGCTAACTAACAATAAGTTCCGTCGCGGAAGGCAATTACTGTGCTTCATCGTTCAACTCTGGTTTCTCTATGTGTGTTGTGTGGCCTTTTAGGTGTTGCTCCGTCAGCCCTTAGCCAAGTTTATGTGCCCCATACCGTAGCACCTAGCACCAAAGAACTCCAGCAGACGGGGATAGCCTTATTAAGAGAAGCGTTGCAACTCGCTCAATTTCAACAGTACGATCCAGCCCTAGCCCGCACCAAATTAGCAACCCAATTATTGCCAAACTCTGAGGAAGCCTGGGCATTATTGGGTGGGCTTTACTTGAGTACTGAGCAATTAGATCCTGGTATTCAGTCCTTAGAAAAATCCCTGGCCCTCAATCCTAAAAATGCAGGGGTAAACTTTAGTTTGGGTTCCGCTTATTTCCGTAAGGGAAATTATCCAGCCGCAGTCCGCGCTCTAGAAACAGGTCTTAAAGTCAAGCCCGATGTGCCAGAAGCTCTCTTCGATCTGGGCAATACCTGATTTCCGGATGGGGCGCTTTGAGGATGCCATCGGTACCTATAAAAAAGCGGTTACCAAGGATCAGAAGTTTTGGCCTGCAATCAACAATATTGGCCTGATTCAATACGAACAAGGAAATGTCGATTCGGCGATTCAAAACTGGAAGACTGCGATCGCGGTGGATGAAAAGAACACCACAGAACCCAAGCTAGCCTTAGCCGTTGCACTCTACAAACAAGGCAAAACAGACCAGGGCATTACCTTGGCAACATCGGCATTATCTTTGGATCGTCGTTACGGGGATGTGGCATTCCTCAAAGATAATTTGTGGGGCGATCGTCTGATTGCGGATACAAAAACGATTCTGGCAACACCCAAAATTCGGGATACTTTGGCAGCTCTACCATCAGTTCCAGACAAAGATCTTAAAAGTAGCCCTAAATCTAAACCTAAGCCATAATGCCCGTTGCCTGCATTGGCATTTAAGACAGAACGCGCGAGGATATTGGGTTAATAATAGCGCTGTAACACCTTATGGACAGGCGGATCGTTGTACGTCCCATCCAAGTTGAAGATATTCCGTCCGTAGCCGCCCTTTTAAGCGAGGCGTTTTATCCCAAAAATAGTTGGTTAGGATGGATTTCACCCGTCCTGAAGCTAGGAATTTATCAGGATTTGAAAATGCGCTGCATGGCACGATCGCCTCAATACAGTTGTCTCGTCGGGATATCATCCTCCCATAGAGCAGAGATTGTAGGGACGATTGAAGTTGCAGCGCGCCCCCTTTCCGCGTGGTCCTTAATGGGCGTTTCTGTTCCCTATATTTCCAACTTAGCCGTTTCAAAGTCATTGCGTCGCCAAGGTCTAGGAAAACAGCTCTTGGCAGCCTGCGAACCCATTGTGCGTCGATGGGGATTCAGCGAACTCTATCTTCACGTCCAAGGTGAAAATAGAGCCGCACGGGGACTCTATTCCAGTATGGGATATCGGCTGTGCCGCAATGAGATGCCACCCTGGGTTAAATTGCTGGCCCCCTCCCAACAACTTTTGCTGCGTAAAGAACTGAGCGTGAAGTCCGTCCAGTTTGCTGAATCAGAGAATTTGCGTTCAGGTTGAGGCATATTCTTGATTCCAGGCTTGTTCTGCTTCCTTAAGCGCTTGGTCAACGGATTTTTGTTTGAGCATGACCGCTTGAAGGTTCTCGTAGAGGATCTTTTGTAATGCCTTAATATCCTTCAGCGTGGGAATTAAGACCTCAGCATCTTTCATCTGGGCTGCACTCACAATCCGAGCTTTATCCGCTGCACTGGCATTTGAACTTGCCTTCGTGAAATATGGATCTTGGAGAGAGGCCGTTGTAGAAGGTAACACGTTAGCGGCTTTGGCAAAGCTCAATTGGTTTTGAGGATTGGTCACAAACAATGCAAACTTGACCGCCGCTTCAGGTTGGTTGGTATCTTTGGGGATGACCAAATTCATGACAGCTACGTTCTTCTTACCCGTTGACCCCGTAATTTGGGGGGCTGCTACGGAAAACTTAGCAATATCGGGTGCATCGTTGGCAATGGTCCCTAAGAACTCTGGGCTTGAAGACAACAGGGCAGTTTGTCCAGATTGATAAAGTTCGACTGCGTGACGGTGTCCTTCTGTAGTCACTTCAGGCGGTAAGGATTTTTGCTGGTATAAATCTGCCCAATATTGAAAAGCAGTTTTCCCTTCTGGCGTATTGAAGGCCGCACGTCCTTGGGCGTCAATGAGCTTAACGCCCATCTGCACCAAGGATTCCAAAATTTCGCCGGAGTCTGAGGGAACAGCCGTCATAAAGAAGGCATACTTGCCTGTTTTTGCTTTGATCGTCTTTGCGGCATCGGCAAGTTCGGCATAGGTTTTAGGAGGCGTGGTAATGCCAGCCTTCTTGAACATGTCTTCGTTATAAATGGCGATGCGGGAGGTCAAGTACCAGGGCAATCCAAAGCTTTTGCCATTGAGAGTGCTGGCTTTCCAAATGTTGGGCAGGTACTCACTACGAGTTTTGTCAGACACTTTATCGTCTAACGTGAGCCATGCATTGCGTCCTGCTAGCTGTGCGGCAAAGTCTGGGTTCAGGTTGACGACGTCCGGTGCGGTCTTAGAAGAAACTGCCGCCAGAATTTTGCTTTGCATGGCAGTCCAAGGCACATCTACCCACTTTACGGCGATCGCGGGATTTTCTTTTTCAAAGCTGGCAATAAGGTCATTGAAATAACTGGTGAATTTGGGTTGCAACTGCATCGTCCAAAATTCGACTTCTGTTTTGCCGCTGGGGGCTGGCCCTTTGCCTGTTTCTGGCGGATTATTGCCGCAACTGACCATCCAACTCAAACAAAGCCCTATCAGACCGAAAATAGCCCAGCGTTTCCAAGTTTTAAGACCTATCATGGCAAAATCTGCGATCGCGATTAGTAAAGGAGTGTGTGTCAAATCGTTCCGCCCAAGGGCGACCTGCGAGGAAATGTAGCAGGGTTTGGGACAAAAGCGCAATTCTTTTAGATGATTTGAGTTTTTAGAGGTGTTGATAGGAACTAGAAATGAAGTTCTGTTGCGCATGACAGGATTGATAAGCTATATGTTTCAGAACAATGGGGAATGTTTAAAGTAAGCAGTAATGTATAGAATCTCAAAAGTGAGATGAATTGACTTTTGTCTGCATTCCTAATTACTGTCTGGAAAAGTCTTGTCCGATCGTAGTAAATGCACATATCATTCGCATACGGATTAAAAATCGCCTCTGAGCGGCCTTTGCTAGACCCCATTCACTTCAGCGGTAAACCTGATGTGTGGGTTCGGTTGGGTTCTTTAGATTCGTTATCTTCTGAATTTAGTCAAGGTCAAAATATTGTCTTTGAATTGCCGTGCAACCTGAAGTTCTCAGTTCGGAACGGCTGCGAGATCGTCGTGGATACTCCTTCTGAAATCGATTTCTCATTAATCCGCCCTCATATTTTGGGATCTGGAATGGCATTTGTACTCAGACAACGGGGTTTTTTAGTGCTCCATGCCAGTTGTGTGGCCAAAGGAGATGAGCGATCGCATTTTTGGGTGGATCTGGGTGGGGTAAATCCACTTTGGCCTCTGCGTTTCACCAACAAGGGTATCGGCTAATTACGGATGATGTGATGGCCATTCAAATGGATGCTCCCATCCCCCAAGTAATTCCCAGTTTTCCTGAAGTGAAGTTGTTGCCCGATGCAGCAGATGTTTTGCAGGTATCCGATCGAACCGCATTAGGGCAACCTTTGGGTTACAAACAAACCCAGCGTCTAGACGCGCAATTTACCCCCCATCCCGTCTCCCTCAGACAGTTTTACGTTCTGAGGCTGGGCGAGCAGCACCAAATTGACCCTATGCTCCGCACCCAGTCTTTTGTGGAGCTGATTCAACATTCAAGAGCTCTCAAAGCCCTCAAGGATCCCTCTGTAAAGGTGCAACATTTCCATCAGTGCAGTGAGTTAGCTAAGGTGGTGCCGATGGGATATCTTCAGCGCCCCCGATCGCTGGAGCAGTTGCCTCAAGCGATCCGAGGGATTGAAGAACATCTGGGCTATCTCAGTCCCAGCGATCGCCGTTAATAACCCGAGCGCATCAGGGGGATGTGACCCGTTACAATAGAGGTCAATCTATTCTCAACGGCAAGCATTGGAAGCATGGTTACTGGGGCACCTGTTAAAACAAAATACGAAGCCATCATTGGGCTTGAAACCCATTGTCAACTCAGCACGGCAACGAAAATTTTCTGCAATTGCTCGACAGAATTTGGTACCGAACCGAACCATAATGTCTGTCCGGTTTGTATGGGTATGCCCGGTGTATTGCCCGTTTTGAATGAGACAGTGCTAGAGTATGCGGTCAAAGCGGGCACTGCCCTGAATTGCAAAATTTCTGACTACAGCAAATTCGATCGCAAACAATATTTTTATCCCGACCTGCCCAAAAACTATCAAGTCTCTCAGTACGACCTGCCCATTGCCGAGCATGGTTGGCTGGAAATTGAGCTGATTGATGAGCGAGGCAATCCCGTCCGCAAACGGATTGGCATCACCCGTCTGCATATGGAAGAAGACGCTGGAAAGTTGGTCCACGGTGGCAGCGAGCGCCTCTCTGGCTCCACGTTTTCTCTGGTGGATTACAATCGCACGGGCGTTCCCCTGGCTGAAATTGTCTCAGAACCCGATATCCGCTCGGGGCAAGAAGCGGCAGAATACGCCCAAGAACTGCGGCGGATTATGCGGTATCTGGGGGTCTGTGACGGCAACATGCAAGAAGGCTCCCTGCGTTGCGATGTCAATATTTCCGTCCGGCCCGTGGGACAGGAGAAATTTGGCACCAAAATTGAAATCAAAAACATGAACTCTTTCAATGCCATTGGCAGGGCGATCGACTACGAAATTGAACGCCAAATTGGAGTATTGAAGTCCGGTGGCACCTTGCATCAAGAAACCCGCCTCTGGGAAGAAGGTGCGCAGCGCACTGTCAGTATGCGTCTCAAGGAAGGAGCCAGTGACTATCGCTATTTCCCCGAGCCCGACCTGACCCCCATTGAGATTCCAGACGAGCAATTGGCACAATGGAAAGCAGAATTGCCCGAACTTCCCGCTCAAAAACGGCATCGGTATGAATCTGAGCTGGGGCTATCGGCCTACGACACTCGAATTTTGACGGACGATCGCGCGGTGGCGGAATATTTTGAAGCAACCCTTGCCGCCGGAGGCTCTGCCAAGCAAGCTGCCAATTGGATCATGGGGGATATTACGGGGTACCTCAACAGTGAAAAATTGGAGATTGGGGCGATCGCGCTGACCCCGCAGGCATTGGCGGAACTCATTGGTTTGATTGAAGCCAACACCATTAGTTCCAAAATGGCCAAGGATTTACTGCCAGAGTTATTGACTCAAGGCGGATCGCCCAAGGCTTTGGTTGAGGCCAAGGGGCTCACTCAAATTTCGGATACGGGTGCTTTAGAGGCCATCATCGATGAATTGTTGGTGGCCCATCCCACCGAACTGGAACAATATCGGGGTGGCAAAACCAAGCTGCAAGGATTTTTTGTCGGCCAACTGATGAAAAAAACGGGCGGACGTGCCGATCCTAAGCTTGCCAATCAACTCTTGGTCAAGAAGCTGCAAGGGGAGTGATGCGGAACAGCACACTATGTGACGAAGATCACCTGCATCCTCAAACTCCCATGCCAATATAAATGTGGTCGCAGAAGACCTCTATATCCTTAAACATTTATCGCCGACTATTCTATACAGAACCCACTAGTTGAGTCCTCAAGCATTAAAATTGCTTGGGGACTCTTTATGTTTAAAGTTTGATGTCCCAGAAAATATCGTAAGGACGCATGGCCATGGGTCTTTACGGGGTGTCTCGGACTCATACGAACCTCCTGGTGCCTTCATGAATGCCGATTTTCCAGAACTGCCCGTTGATTCAGAACAATCCAATGGATTGAACTGCCCCCTACCCAATCCCCGTCTTTCCTATGAGATAGTTCAATCCTCCATCTTGGGGCTGTGGGATGTGGTGAACCAACTGAGTTCCATTCCACCCCCCAAACGCGATCGATATTCGGTAACCCTGTTTGGGTCAGCTCGGTTACCCAAAGACTCACTGATTTATGCAGGCGTGCGTCAACTGGCCGCTGAGCTGACGCAAATGGGCTGTGACATCATTACGGGCGGTGGGCCTGGATTGATGGAAGCGGCCAATGAAGGCAGTGTCTTAGCCGATCCGCAGAACCTCACCCAATCCATTGGCATCCGGGTTGCATTGGAGTTTGAGCAAGCTGTGAACCCTTTTGTAGAGCAGGCATATCAACATCGCACCTTTTTTTCCCGCTTGCATCATTTTGTCTTGATTTCCGATGCCTTTGTGGTCGTTCCTGGCGGCATTGGCACTACGCTAGAAGCCTTGACAATCTGGCAATTGTTGCAGGTCCGCAATCTCAAGCACCCCCCTTTGATTATGGTGGGACCCATGTGGGCCGAACTGGTGACCTGGGCTAAAGCCTTTATGATTGATGGTGCTCTATCCCTAGCCAGCCCTGCGGATATGGATATTCCCATCTGTGTAGAAGGGTTTGATGTAGCGATCGCCCTGCTCAAAGCAGACCACCAAAAATGGCAAAACCGATGCTAGTTTTGTGTCTTTTACACCCTGCCAAGGTTTCTTTATTGTTACTTAAGGCCAATAGTTCTTGTAGTTTCCTATACTATATTTAAGTAAGTATAAGTTCTGACCCGTTTGAAGTGGGTTCAAAAAGGCTCGCTGACAATAAAACGGCTTCAGAATGACTAGCCGTGCGTCAAAACAAGGAATCGCATTCTGTGATCGAACCTTTGCCTGGTCCTACCTCATTTCCCTCCTCAGGAATCCCAAAACGCTACAACCCTGAAGCTATTGCGCGTTACTACAGAGTGCGGCCTTGGAAAACAATCTGGCGATCTCTCCAAGTGGCAACTCTATTTGGTTGGTTTGTAGGGGGGCTCAAGTTAGACCAATGGACAGGCCAGACTGAATCTAACGTGCCCTTTCGGGCCATGCAATTGCGCAAGTTGCTGACTCATTTAGGTCCAACGTTTATCAAAATCGGACAGGCACTTTCCACACGGCCCGATCTGATCCGTAAAGATTTTCTGGAGCAGCTTACGCTCCTCCAAGATCAATTGCCAGCTTTCCCAACAGAACAAGCATTTGCCATCATCGAGCGGGAATTGCAATGTCCCATTGAAGATATTTTTCAAGAGATTTCCTCAAAACCTGTAGCAGCAGCAAGTTTGGGTCAGGTCTACAAGGGGCGACTCTATAACGGGCAAGAGGTTGCAGTTAAAGTTCAGCGTCCCAGTCTAGAACGCAAACTAACGTTAGATCTTCACATTATTCGAGGGGCGACAAAGGCGATCGGGAAATGGTTGCCCGTGAATGTGAGTCATGACTTGTCCATGATTGTGGATGAGTTTGGCACCAAGCTCTTTGAAGAAATTGACTATCAAAACGAAGGGCACAATGCCGAACAATTTGCCAAAAATTTCCAGGATTCACCGGAGGTGAAAGTTCCTGCAATTTACTGGAAATACAGTGGCGGTTGTGTCCTGACCTTGGAATGGATTCATGGGTTCAAGCTCACATCTACCCAATGCATGATCGACGCAAAAGTGGCCCCAGATAATTTCATTCGGATTGGAGTGGAATCAGGATTGCGGCAACTCTTAGAGTTTGGCTTTTTCCATGCTGACCCTCACCCTGGCAATTTATTTGCCATGGCCGATGGCCGGATGGCCTACATAGACTTTGGCATGATGGATCAACTCACCCAGCAGACTAAGGAAGCCCTTGTAGACGCGCTGGTCCATCTCATCAATAAAGACTATGAGAACTTGGCCCAAGATTTTATCAATCTGGGATTTCTGACACCGGACACAGACGTGACGCCCATCATTCCAGACCTAGAGATGGTGTTTACAGATATAGTGGGGGCCAGTGTCCGCGAGTTTAATTTTAAAACGGTGACGGATCGGTTCTCAGATTTAATGTTCCGCCATCCGTTTCGGATTCCAGCTAAGTTCGCGCTGATCATTCGCTCGTTGGTGACCCAAGAAGGCGTAGCGCTTTGTCTGAATCCTGATTTCAAGATTGTGGAAGTGAGCTACCCCTACATTGCCAAACGCTTGCTGAGCGAAGAATCCCCCGCATTTCGCCGCCGTTTGATGGAGGTGTTATTTAAAGATGGGAAGTTCCAGTGGGAACGTTTGGAAAACTTGATTGCGATCGCCCGTTCTGATGAATCCTTTGACCTGATGCCCACGGCACGGATGGGGTTGCAATACCTGCTCTCTGAAGAGGGTCAATACCTGCGCAGACAACTGATTTTGGCCCTGACAGAAGACGATCGCCTGCACACGGAAGAAGTGCAACGTCTCTGGCGGCTCGTCCAAGCCGATTTCCAACCCAATCGGTTGGTCAGTGCGGCGCTGGGGGCGATCGCGGATTTCTCGGGTGAAGTGGTATCGAGTTGGGCACCTTGGGCGGCGTTAACCCCTGATTCAAGGCAAGCCAAGGACCGCGAGCCCCAAATGGCCGTAAGTGGACGGCGCTAAGGGGTTCTGTAACGTTTCTTGAAGTGGTAGGATGCAAAGGTTTCCTTATAAAAGCTCGCCGTTATGTTTTACGATCCCCCTTACGTTTTGCTGATTGCAGGTTTATTAGCCGGTATCACCTGCGGTCGAGCTTTTGAAATGACCTTAAGACAGGCCGTTCAAGAATGGTCAAAGACGCGCTCCACGAGAACTTTGGAGCAGCTTAAAGGAACCGCTTTGACGGTTCCTTTTATGGGAATTTGTGCGGGGATCTGTGTTTTTCTGGCCTCTGGTCTCAGTATTTATGGAATTCCCTCTGGGTTTAGCTATGCATTTTCAGTTCCGATGACAATTGGAATTGCCGCGCTAGTCTGGTTTCAACTCCAAAAGGTGTTGATTCTTTTGCAGGAAGGCGGCTCAAGGGCACTTGACTTGGACGCTTTGGAATAATCCCTCATTTTTGGGAGAGGGTACAATGAGAGCAACGCGGTCAGGTGAATGGGTATGACGCAATCGATTGCTGTAGACTCTATTCCGCCGGAAGTTATTGCAACCATTCAATTCCCTCCTGGCGATTTATTAAGTGACGAGCCCCCCTTGGAAACTGACTGGCACCGAGAACAAATCGATCTGCTTATTCGCTTGCTCAAATGGGTATGGCGCGATCGCGAGGATTTCTACGTCTCAGGAAACCTCACAATTTACTACAGCCCCAATCAACTTAAATCAGAACATTTTCGGGGGCCGGATTTTTTTGTCATTCTGGGGACACAGCGAAAAGATCGCAACAGTTGGGTGGTTTGGCAAGAAGCTGGTAAATACCCCAACGTCATTGTGGAACTGCTTTCAGAGTCAACAGCTAGTGTTGATAAGGGTTTAAAGAAGCAGATTTATCAAGATACTTTTCGTACCCCAGATTATTTTTGGTTTGACCCTCAGTCCCTAGAGTTTGAGGGATTTCATTTGGTAGATGGGCAATATCAACCTCTAGCACCCAATGAAACCGGGTGGTTGTGGAGCGAACAACTGGGATTATTCTTAGGTGTCCACGGAGAAGATCTGCGTTTCTTTACTCCTG
Source organism: Acaryochloridaceae cyanobacterium RU_4_10 (assembly GCA_012032135.1). Classification (GTDB taxonomy): domain Bacteria; phylum Cyanobacteriota; class Cyanobacteriia; order Thermosynechococcales; family Thermosynechococcaceae; genus JAAURS01. The sequence continues at coordinate 15,988 of JAAURS010000007.1, forward strand.
AAGGACAACTCTTAAAGCTCCCAGAAGAAGAAATCCAAAAACAACTGGATGAAGAACGAGAGCGAGCCGAGCAAGAACGACAACGAGCCGAGCAAGAACGGCAGCGAGCTGAACAAGAACGGCAGCGAGCTGAGCAGGCAGAGCGAGACCTAGAAGACCTCAGGGCACGTCTAAAAGCTCAGGGAATTGATATTTCGTAGATTTCTATAGTCCCAATGAAGGGACACTTCTGGAGCAGCGACGTAGTCCTGTAACTTTATGCATCAAATGACAGCTTGACCATAATTTTTGGGAAAAATTTGGGCATCCTAGACTTTAAGGCTCAAGTTTGGAACGCCTGAATTCCTAAATTTCTTTTCCATTTTCCGGCTCCCTGCTTTTATGCAACTCATCCAACGTAAAGTCTTGTTGTATCAGGAAGGCACTTCCGGTAAGGTTTACGAGATTGACCTCTATCAAATCGGCGATCGCTATTTGGTCAATTTCCGTCATGGAAGACGGGGAGCATCTCTGAATGAAGGCACTAAAACCGTCGCTTCGGTGTCTACGTTAGGGCAAGCGCAACGAGTTTTCGATCGGATCCTGAATGAAAAACTGAGTGAAGGCTATCGCGATATTACAGATTCAGGGGTGAGTGAGGCTTCACCCGTTGCTGCTCCTGTACCCGTACCCACCACTCCACTGCCTATCATTCCTCCCCTACCTCCCTCGGATGATGCGCGAGAGCAGAGGATTTTAGGATATTTACAAGCCGCAGTGAGTGGTGCTGAGCGACCACCCCACAAAAAACAATGGAAACTCGATCGTATCATTTGGCGGGCTGGAGTGTTGCAGCTATGCTCAGCAGCACCTCTGTTGATGCAGTTAATGCAACAACCCTCGGTCAGTCCACTGCGGCGTTATGGTTTGGCCTGGGCGTTGGGATGGTGCGGAGATGAGCGTGCAATCCCCCTTTTAGAGCAGATCTACCGCAATGAGACGATGCCAGAACACGTCCGGCGGATTGCCTTAGAAGCAATCTTTAAGCTGAGTGCGCTGAAGCGAGACGAGCTGCGCTTGGAACTCGTGCAACAATTGCCTGAAGATATCCGCACGGCAATGCAACAAGGGACGTCAGTGGAAGAAGTGCTGACCGTCGTGGAACGCCATCTGGATGAGGGTGATGGGCCGCAAGCGGTGTCGGTCAGTTACAGCGCTCAGCGCAATAGCCTCACGCTCAATTTGGGCGGGGGGAGTCCCGTACAACCCTTTGCATTATTGGATCGGCTCTATCACATTGATAACGACTTGACTCGTCCTGTTGTTTTGGCAATTCTCCAAAAAGCGCCCTTTGTTCCCCCTTATTTCCAACGGATTCGGCACATTTTTAAAGTGGCTGAGTATCGTCGGGACGCAGAAGTGTTGGCATTGTTAACTTATCGTTTTGACCAAGAATTTGCTGTTCAGATTGGTCGAGACCCCAGAACAGGAAAACTTATCCGTAAAAATGACGGGGTTACGGTTCAGTACAGGCAATGCAATCCAAAGCTCACAGATACTCAGGTTGCCTACCAGAGTAAAACCCGTAGTTATTTGAGACGCAGAATTTGGCGATCGCTCCGTCATCTTGGAGACCTTGCCAGTCCTGATTATGTGAGATTGGCAACCCAGATTCTGCTGCAATACACAGATTCCGATGCAGAACCTGCCAGAGAATCGGTTTCTTATCGTTGGAACTGGCAAACCTATCAACGTGAAGAAACACGGCGGACGAGTTGGGATCGGTTTGCAAAGTTTCTGACCCTCAATCACATCCTGTACGAAAATAGTCCGCGTTATGAATTAAAAGCGAGATCCAAGGCTTGGAGATGTAAAAGCGCTTACAAGTCCGGCGATCCAGCGCCCCAAGTGAGAGAAGAAGCCTTTCCCCAGCTCTGGGAGCAGCAACCTGCTGCCTTATTGAATTTGCTTCTAGAAAGTCAATGCACTCCTGTTCATGAGTTTGCAACTAAAGCCCTGCGAACCTGCACTGGATTTTGTCAGAGGATAAGCCTAGAGTCGTTGTTGAAATTGCTTTCTCGTCCCTATGAAGTCACGGCACAATTAGGTTTTGAATTGGCTCAGCAACGGTATCAGCCTGCAAATCCCAATTTTGAATTGGTACTGGCGATCGCAAACTGTGCCTACAGTCCAGCTCGCGTTCAAGCCCAGCAATGGGTTGCAGACCAACGCGACACTTTTTTGCAGCAGGGCACATTGATTGCAGGCTTAGTTGTCAGTCCTTACGCCGATACCCGAACCTTTGCCAGGCAACTCCTCAATACTGCGATCTTGGATGATGCCACCGCGCGATCGTTGATCGGACGCATTCTTGCTGCCCTGTTAAGCCTAGACGAATACCAAGGGACTTTAGCCAACGATGCTGCGGAGACCTTGCGGATTGGCTTTGCGCCACAATTGCGATCGCTCCGGTTAGAAATCATTCTGGATCTGTTGCGGCATCCCTTACCAGAACTCCAAACCCTGGGCGCGCAGATTCTGTTGAACCATGAAACGCCTGTCGTCGAGTTGCCTGCGGGATTAATCGATGCCCTCTTGTCATCGCCCTACGAGTCCGTGCGCGCGATCGGGGTGCGACTGTTTGGACAATTACCCGACGAGCAGTTACTCCAAAAATCACAACTCTTGATTACGCTGGTTACCCATGAGATTTCCGATCTGCGGGAAGCCATTCGACCTGGGATTCGTCGGTTGGCAACCCATCATCCTGAGTTTGCCCAGCAGCTTGTAACCCATCTGCTGTCTATCTTGCGATCGCGGAGCCTCATGAAGGTGTTCATAGTTTTATTGCCCAAGTCCTGAATCAGGATATTCCTGGATGGATGCACCAAGCTACCCAGGAAGCTACCTGGGATCTATTGCGAGTTCCGTCAAGCGCAGCGCAGGAAGTAGCAGGTCGCGTCATTGAGACCCGTGCGGCGGAATGGGCGCAGAGTCTGGAAACGAGTGCGATCGCCCTCCTGACTCATCATGAAGTCATGGCCGTGCGCCAGTCTGGGTATCAGATGCTGCGCCAGAGTTTGCCACGTCTGAGGCAGTCGGCGATGGAGTTGGTCAATAGCGTGATGGTTTTTGATTCGCGCTGGGCCGATGCCAAGCAGTTTGGGTTTGAACTCTTTGGCCAACTCCTTCAGCCAGAGGATTTTACCCCTGCGGTGGTGGTTAGCATTTGTGACTGTGTCGATCCTGCGGTGCGTAAATTTGGGCGAGACTTATTGACTCAATGTTTCCAAAGCTGCGACGGTCAAGAGTATTTGGTGAAGTTCAGCGAGCATCCCGCCAGCGATATGCAGATTTTTGCGAGTCACTATCTAGAACGTTACGCAGGCGGTCATCCCGATCGCTTACAGGAGCTTCAGCCTTATTTTGCAAGAGTTTTGGCGCAGGTCAATCGGGGACGGGTGGCAAAACAGCGCATTTTTGCGTTTCTGGACGCGGAAGCCACTCAGAGTGAAGCTGCCGCAAACATTGTGACCGATATTCTCACTCGCCAATCAGTAGCAGTGGCGATCGGGGACAAATCCAGGGCGATCGCAACACTCCTCAAGATTCACCAAATGTTCCCCCATTTAGACGTGCCGATTCAAGTTACACCCATCGCAGTTCGCACCTAGTCATTCACTGCCAATACCCTCATGGAATTCAATTACGCTTATAACGGCAACTCCAATATTTCAGGAACGGGCGATCGCACCCAGATGTCCTTTGCGCCAGACTTGACGCGAGAACCCACATTCTTTCGGGGCGAACTGCGCCAAAATATCGCCTTTCGCGAAGCCATGAGTGCCTTGCATGATGTGGTGGTGTCCGACATGAGATTTAAGCCTAAAGATAAGACCGCCTATAAAGAATGGGCCGCCCAACGCAATCAGATTGATTGGGATCTGGTCAACGCCCAACGGCGAGACGTGGCCGATCGCATGCGCGAGTTGCAAGCCGAGCTAACGGGTCTCCATCAGCGCCGGAACGACCGCATGTCAACCTACTACAAGGCCGTGCGCCAGTATTTCGACTATCTCTACCAGCGCGATAAAGATGCCTGGTTTGTCCTAGATCCGGTGATTACCATTCACCCCGATGAAGTGTTTTTTGAATGTTTCAGCCAGGATGAATCCAGCTATGGTCGCTTGGGTGTCAGCTACGAGGTGTTTCAAAACATCAACGAATTTGCCTGTGGCACTACCAACATTGATTATTCCTCCGCCCTCTACGACGAATTCCAAAAAATCCGCACCTACAAAACCACACAGTTTGAAGTAGATCCCTCTGGCTTTGAAGTCCAAACAAGTCAGTCGGCCAGCTACAAGGAAGTCAAGATTGACCTACCCGATAGCTGGGTGCGGGGTTTTCTCCAAGTGAGTTCGGCCATGTCACTCCCTGCCATTCACTTCGACCTCCACCCGATGGATGTCTACAACCTGTGTTTTGTCCTGCGCCGTCGCAAGGAAAAGAAAGGCCCCCGCAGCCTTCGCTATTGCCTTACTCCCGGCGAACCCATCCGCGTCATTTTTGACCCGTGGGGGCTGGAGATTGTCTGCGATCGCTCGTTCTACACGGGCAACAAACCCGAAGAAGTGCGCGTCTGGGGTCGGCGGCGGCTCCTGATTCTGGAGCGCCTGATTCCAGTTGCCCGTAAGTTTACAGTGCATTTGCTGGGGACTGGATTGCCTTCTTTTTATGTCGCTGACCTCAACGATTTGACATTTACTTTGGGGCTTTCGGGGTGGACGGCTAACGATTGGGCAAAAGCTGGCAATTTCGATCTCCTCGCACCGCGCATGACGGTGGACGATTGGACGAAACAGCAGGTCTTCAATGCATTGAAAGAAACCTGGGTAGAATCTCCCGATGCGTTGGCACAGCGGCTGAAGCTAGATCGAGGTGTTGTTTTAGGCGCGTTGAGCGCTTATACCCAAGCGGGACGGGCGATTTATGACTTGAACAAGCAGGTTTATCGAGTCCGAGAGCTATCCCGAGATCCTTTGCCGATGGCACAATTACGCTTTGCCAACGATCGGGAGGAGAAAGCGACTCGGTTTTTAGACCAAAACAAAGTACAAATTTCGTCTTCCGTGATGGATTTAGACAATACGCTCAGGCTAAAGGGCACGCTGCAAGGCAGTACTAAAACTTACGAACCTACTGTCGCAATCGATCGCGATGAGCGCATTGTCCACGCAGAATGTACTTGCAACTGGCACCAACAGAACAAACTATTTAAGGGACCTTGCGAACATATCCTGGCACTGCGGATGTGTCATGCGCGATCGCTGGTGCAGGTGTAATACCAATCCGTTGACAAGCGAATCGACCCATTCCAATCTGACAATCCCACCACCGCGAATGCAACGATCGAGCCTCATCGGGTTGGTATCCAGTAAGCTATAGGTGTGAATCCTTTTTGATATTCAGATTGAAATCTGCAAGGCACAACCACGATGGTTGCAATTGGCATTACCAGAGCCATTACCAATCTCAATGAAGCGCACACTAAACTTGGTGTTTCGCCCAGCCAAGATACTCACTTTTTTACAGAATGGCAAGGCACCCTCCCTTCGCTGACCGATGCTGAAAAAGCAAGGCTCGATCGCCTTAAACAGCGCTATTTTTACTATGCCGACAGTGGAGCTATCACCGAAGGCACCGTTAACTTGATTTTGCTATCTCCACTCCTCGAAACCCTTGGCTTCATCGATCCACCCTGCCAAGTTCGAGGTGAAAAATACATCCGCTTTGAAATTGAGGATGGAGATACTCTCCTAGAGGGACTCATTGATGCCCTCGTCATTAAAGAACGTCTATGGCTGATTGTAATTGAAAGCAAACGTTACGGCTTTAGCGTCCGACAGGCGATCGCCCAAACTCTAGCCTACATGGTGGGTGCTTCCAGTTCTCAGGTTTTTGCGCTCATTACAACAGGTGAAGACTATCTGTTCGTTAAACTAGACCGATTCTCTTCACAGTATGCATTGTCCGACAAATTCACACTCAGCACCGCCAATGGCAACGAACTTTATCAAGTGGCTCAAATTCTGAAGTATTTGGTGATGGTGTAGAGCAACCCTGCGACCCACCGTAAAACCGAAAACTAGTCCAGAAAAGTGGGAATCCTAAACCACAATCATTTTCTTCCAGAAAACTCATGCAAGTTAGTTATTCCCTCAGTTCTCCAGTCATTCCGGTCTCAAGCCCATCCACCGTAGACTTATTGATCGGGTTCACATCCGAAGCCGCAGGTGCAACCCCCTCCCGCCGTCCACTCAACCTTAGCCTCGTCATCGATCGCTCCGGTTCGATGGCAGGCGCACCCCTCCAATATGCTATTGAAGCCGCCCAACGCCTAGTCGAACAACTCACCCCGGAAGACTATCTCTCCGTCGTCATCTACGACGATCGTGCTGAAACCATCCTGCCCCACGGCCCCGTCCAAGATAAACCCCAAATTCAAGCCCTCCTCCGCACCATTAGAGCAGGTGGCTGTACCAACCTCAGTGGCGGCTGGCTCATGGGCTGCGACCACGTTCAGTCTCAGCTCAGTGGCGATCGCCTCAATCGCGTTCTATTGTTGACCGACGGCCAAGCCAACGTCGGCGTCACCGACTCTCCCATCCTGACCAATACGGCCAGAGATAAAGCCACCCAAGGCATCATCACCACAACCCTTGGATTTGGGAGCTACTTCAACGAAGATTTGCTGATCGGCATGGCCAGTGCCGCAGGTGGAAACTTTTACTTTATCCAATCTCCCGATGATGCCTCCGACGTGTTTCGGATTGAATTGGAAAGTTTGATGTCCGTCGCGGCCCAAAACCTCAGCATTACTTTGCAACCTGCGGCTGGCGTGACCATCGCTCAAGTGCTCAACAGCTATCGCACTCAAACCCATGGCAGCGCGCTGCAAGTGAACCTTGGCGATGTTTATACCTCTGAAGCCAAACAAATGGCAGTGGAATTAGCAATCGCCCCCCAAACCACCCTCGGCGATCTTCCCCTTCTGAGCGCAACCTACAGCTACCAAGCCATCGTCAACGAAAGCATTCAATCCTTTAGCAATGACCTTGCGATGCAAATCACCGTAGGTTCAGCGGAGGCAGCAGTCCAAGCCAAACCCCAGCAGACCGTCATCGAACAAATCAGCAAATTTCGGATTGCCAAAGTCAAAGACGAAGCGATCGCTCTAGCTGACCAAGGCGATTTCAAGACGGCCTCTGCAAAACTCCGCAGTACCCTTGAAACCTTGCAAAATCAGTCCCTTCAAGAATCCTTTGAAGTGGCAGAGGAAATGGCCCAACTGGACCACTACGCCCAAAAATTGGAAAGCCGCCAGTTCAATGCCTCCATCCGCAAAGAGATGCGCGACCAAGCCCACCAGGCCCAAACCCGCGATCGCCAAGAACTCAAGCTCAGAGGTATCACCGCAGGCTCGGCGGACAGTCTAGAACAGGTTTCCAACGCCGATGGTGGGGTTTTGGTTCAATGTATTAGAGAAGGCGGCAAACTCAGAATCCGCGTGGTGTCTGAGGGATTTGAGGGCGATCGTAATGTCCAGTTCCCGCGCAGCATCCGCCAAGAAGGCGTCACCTACGTCGTAGAAAATCTCCAACTCTCCGCCGATGAGAGTTTTTATCGTGCCTCTGGGAAGATTTGTCGTTTGGTTCGCCCAGGGGAAGAACATCTTTTCTCATCGAGCGGATCGACGCGTCAACCCGCTGCAAAACGCCAGAAGGCGGACGCCATTTCTTTGGCAGATTTGGAGACCACGGATACTGTAGGGGAGGGCGTACTGCTGCAATGCCTGAAAGATGGCAAAAAGCTCCGAATTCGGGTCGTTTCAGATGGTTATAGTCCCGTTTATAACATCCGTTTTCCCCGTAGTATCCGAGAAGAAGGGGCATTGTATGTTGTGGATGAAGTGGAAGAAGTCGCGAGCGGTGGTTCCTATATTGCCTATGGTAAGATTCGTCGCTTTGTCCAAACAATCTGAACGTTTACTCAAAAGACTGTTTTTTTGGGTGCGATTTTGGGCAAAATATAGAGAAAGCCATTGTGAGGTCTAACCCCTTGCAATCCGAGTGATGGATCGTCACTCTTGTCCTTAGCCGAACCACGCATCACTGGCTTGTTCTTAACTGTGCGGGACTGTGGTACCTATGGGAATCACGGTGTAGCTTCCAAGAAGCTGATGTACCCATAGGTACCACGTCCCGCTTGCGTTGAACAATCCAGTCCTTAGAGGTCTACGAAGAGGCACCTGCAATGGTTTTAATTAACTAGAGACGCTCTATGGGCGTCTCTATTTCTATTCACCGCTTGGCACAGCTCATGACCGATCGACCCCGCACCCGCCAGGAACTCTACGATCGCATTCGCGAAAGCTCCCGTGATGAAGTCATTCTAGAAGAGATGATTCGGCTTGGCTTCTGGCCCAATACCGATGGAGTTCCCAACGACCCCGCCACTGAAATTCGGCGAATTGGCGAGATCCAGCGAGAATTACAAGAACTCCGCACCCAAAATACCCAACTCCATAACGAGGCTGCGCTTAAAAAACAAATGCTGAAAGAGCGCATGGCCGAAACTCGGCGTAAGCGAGCTGAGAATCAAGCAAAGCGCGAACAAGAACGGCTAGATCGTTCCGCTGCATGGGCCGCTCAAAAACAAACTGAAATTGTCTTCCTGGGCGAAGGGGTATCTGGCGGACTCAACCACCAAGAATCTAACTTAGAACGCCTTCAACAGAACAATTTGCCTATTTTGCACAACGCCGCAGATCTGGCGGCAGCGTTAGACATTACGGTCAATCAATTACGATTTTTAGCCTTCAACCGTCGCGCCTCTTACTATCTCTCACTACGTCCGCTTTAATATTGCTAAAAAAAACGGGTGGAGTGCGTTCGCATTTCAGCCCCCATGCCGCATCTCAAGAAAGTGCAGCAGTGGGTTCTGGATTCCATTCTTGAAAAAGTAGCCCTTCACCAATCTGCCCACGGCTTTCGTCGCGGACGATCGATTGTCACCAATGCCAAGCCCCATGTGGGCGCAGAGATCGTAATCAATCTCGACTTTAAAGACTTTTTCCCTTCTATTTCCTACCCGCGAGTGAAAGGACTCTTCAGAGCTTTGGGCTATTCTGAAGCAGTCGCGACCCTTTTAGGACTTCTTTGTACAGAACCGGAAGTTGAAGAAGTCACTCTGGATGGCAAAACCTATTTTGTCGCGACCACCGAACGTCACTTACCCCAAGGCGCGCCCAGCAGTCCCGCTATCACCAATGTTCTGTGCCGCCGTCTCGACCGCCGGTTGAGTCAAATGGCCGCAGAACTAGGGTTTGCCTACACCCGATACGCGGATGACTTAACATTCTCAGGCTCTGTGGATGCCCATCGCAAGGTTTGCAATATCCTAAAACGAACCGAGCGCATTGTGGCCCATGAAGGGTTAACCATCCACCCCCAAAAACCAGAGTTTTGCGAAAATCTCAACAGCAGGAAGTGACGGGTGTGGTGGTCAATCAAAAACTAAATATCGATCGCAATACGCTCAAATGCTTCCGCGCCACGCTCCATCATATTGAGAAAGACGGTCTAGCAGGAAAACAATGGGGCCAAAGCCCAGATCTGCTGAAAGCGATCGAAGGGTTTGCAAATTTTGTGGTCATGGTCAATCCCGATAAAGGAAACCAGTATCTAGAGCAGGTTCAGCGGATCAAGAAGAAATATGGTCCTAGAAAACGGTAGGCGATCGGTTAATATCTTCCCGATCCATTCAGTTACTCAGCTTTTGGCTCAGACGATTTAATTGCTGAAATAATGACAAAAGCCCAGGTTCTCTTAACAAAAGGCTCAGTTTATGGACTGAGCCTTTTATCTGTTGAGGTTGGTAGATTTAGGACAACGATCGCTCAGTTCACCACTTTGAGTTGATTTTGAACGATCGTGACTTGGTCATCAGTCAACCCTGCAAAGTCCACCCAATCAACGGTTTTTCTGAGACCCAAGATGAGTAAATCCCCATGCAAGGGTTCGCCGATGGGGCTGACGGCGACGACGGGCAAGCGCTTTTGGGGTGCTTTAGCATCACCCACGATCGCAATGCGGTGATCGCTGAAGCGACGATAGACGCATCTAACCTCAGTATCAGTGGAGGTTTGCAAGGGTTTGATCTTTGGCATTTCGTCGGTTTCAAGGACTTCAATGCCGTTTTGTTGGCTGACGCGGATATATTTCATAGTTGCGCGTGCTCATCTTTAGATCTGCTTCTCTTATTAAGACCACTTTAAGGATGAAATTGTTCATTTCACCTCAATCTTTAGATGGATGCTAGACGTCGACTAGCCTACACGGACTAATTTCCCAAGGCAACGCCTTCCCCTCGCGGATCGGCAGCTCCTTCTAGGGTATTGTCTGGTTTGACTAAGATCGAATTTGCGTTGCCCCAATGCGATCGCAGATCGACCTCATGCCCTCGTTTTCTCAACGCATCCAAGGTTGATGCATCTAAGCCATTTTCCTCAACCCGAAGCTTGTCTGGAAGCCATTGATGGTGAATCCGCGATGCTGCAACCGCCTGCCCCGCATCCATTTTGTACGCCAAAGTATTCAATAAAATCTGAAACACCGTCGTAATAATGGTGCTGCCGCCGGGACTCCCCACTGCCAGCTTCAGCTTGTTGCCTTCCGTCACAATTGTCGGTGTCATACTGGAAAGTGGGATTTTGCCCGGTGCGATCGCATTGGCCTTTTGGCCCACAAGTCCAAAGGCATTGGGAACGTTAGGGGCAACAGAAAAATCATCCATTTCATTGTTGAGAATAATACCCGTCCCTTTTGCCACCACCCCAGCTCCAAAGTTTAGATTCACCGTAAAGGTTAAACTCACAGCATTCCGGTTTTTATCTACGACTGTTAAATGACTGGTTTCCATGGATTCGGATTTGCGTGAAAATCGCTGGATCTGTTCGGGAGAAGCCGCCTTGACTTCTGTGGCAGGTCGCGCGCGGGTCATAGAAATTTCAGCCCGACGCAGAGCTAAATAGACTGGGTCGATCAGCGCAGCCACAGGCACTGATGTAAATCCCGGATCGCCCAAGTAGATTGCTCGATCGGCGTAGGCAATTTTCATCGCCTCTGCCATAAAGTGAATCGAGTCTGGGCTATGCCAGGGCTTTGCGTCTAAATTTGCGCCATTCCATAAATTCAAAAGCTGAATCAAATGCACGCCACCAGAGGATGGAGGTGGCATAGAACAAACTTTCATGGTTTTGAATGCGCCACAGACAGGCGATCGCCAAGTCGGTTTATAAGCTTTCAAGTCAGCTAAGGTCACTAAGCCGCCGTTGCGCTGCATATCCTGAGCGATCGCAGTAGCAATTTCTCCGGTGTAGAATCGCTTGGGGTCTTGGGCGATCGCTTTTAAGGTCGTCCCAAATCCTTTTGAATCAGTCGTTGTCCAATTTTTAAGGGTTGTCCGTTGGGCGCAAAAATGGTTTGGGCCGATGGATTAGTTTTAAGCATCTCAATGCGCATTTGCGTCGCTTGGGCGAGGCGAGAACTCACGACAAACCCTTGTTCCGCCAAACCAATGGCAGGTCGTACCACCGTTGCCCACGGGAGACGGCCATAGCGTTGCTGGACCTCTGCTAATCCTGCGATCGTTCCGGGAACTCCCACGGCTAAGTATCCATCGGTGCTGGCTTTAGGGCGAACTTTCCCTCGATTGTCCAAGTACATCGTGGAAGTTGCCTTGAGGGGTGCTTTTTCTCGGAAATCCAGAGCTTTGATTGTACCTGTTTCGGCTTGTCGGAATAGCAAAAAGCCGCCGCCGCCAATCCCTGTAGAAAAGGGTTCTACCACGGAAATGGCTAAGGCTGTTGCTGCGGCTGCATCTACTGCGTTACCACCCTGCTTCAGAATTGCCAAACCCGACTGAGTTGCTAAGGGATGAGCCGAAGTAACCATGCTATGAAGGCTTCGGGTGGGCTGTATTGTCTTGCTCCAAGCAGCTTGCGGATTCCAACCGCTTAGACAGTAGATGCCAATGAATACGAAGGGTCTGCGGGACAGTTTAATGGTCATACCCGAATCTCTACTTTTAGGGCTAATCCTCTAATAACGATGTAGAGCCACTTTTGGATGCGATGTGCTTTTCTGTAAGCACTCTCGGGTTTTCAATGGGAATCTCTGGGGGAGGCTCTATTGGATTTTCCTGGTTTGGCTGATTTGGCGCAGTGATGGCGATCGCAGGTGTAAAAGGGGCGATCGCATCTGGAACATCCCATCCCCAGCAAGATCGCCCTAGTCAAATTGTTTTGGCTTTGGGTTCCTAACGTCAACCCAAGCTACGATTACTACGATTACTGCAAACTTTTGCCTTCAAAATAACAGACTGCACATATTCGGTTTTTCCTGTGGTGTAGGCTTCGCGGTCTGCTTGAAACTGTTGAGCTAGATTGCGCTTTAGTTGGGCGTAGCGTTCTGCTTCTTCGGGATACTGACGCAGATAATCTCGAAACAACAGGCGCTCCCACTGTTCATTATGAGGTTCAACAATATGAACGTGGTGCGTGCGTGGACCATTGGGCGGTAAACCCTTTACAAAGAACATCCGTGCTGGATCGGGGTTATCGCCAGCAATACTGATAGCTCAGCGCCTCAAGACACGGAATCACAATGGAGGAGGATTTAGAAAGCGATGGTACGCCCACTAGTATGTCGATAATGGGTTTTGCTGCCAGTCCTGGTACTGCCGTACTGCCAAAATGCTCAATAGCAAGGATGAGATTTCCCAGAACTTCATGAATCCGTGCGGCTTCAATTTCAAACAAATGGGGCCAATTTGGGTCATAGTCAGCAATAAAAATATCATCCATGATGACAGGAATAATGCATACAATCGCCGTATAAAGTGCAACCTACGAATGCGATCGCAACCAATCGCTAAGATCCGAGGGTTGCGAAAAATCCAGTAAAGCCTCACCCAATTCCTCAATCTGAGTCAGAGAGAGACTTCGGATTTGAGCCTCAGTTTGAGGGGCGATCGTGCCAATGCGGCGGGTGAGGAGTCGTAACGCAAAATTCAATTCCCCCTTAGCCTCGCCTCTAGCTTCACCTCTAGCCTCAGCCTCAGCCTCAATTTCTTGATAAATTACAGATTCCCGCATAATATCGCTCCGCAGTACCCGATGAATCAAATCCTTCTTTAATAATAACCCAGCCAGAATTGCACTCGCCGCTGCGACATTACTCTGAGAGCGCTTGTCTTCAATTTCCTCAACCTTACGAGCAACTTCTCGTAAAACTTGTTCGCGCTCTGTGGTCTGACTCAACACAGCAAAAGGCAACAATCCAGGAGATGACAAAAACAGCTCTGTCGGTTGCTCCCAAAGACGTACCACTTCAAATTCATGGCGCAGACCGGGCAACTCAAAATGAGTTTGATAAACCCTTTCCGACTGAGTGGGTCTTAAATACACTACAATTTGCCGCATCTGCTTGTTGGGATAACGACGAAACCCGCGCAGTCTATAATCTGTCACCCTGAAACCAATCTCTGGGTCTGGGTCTGTCTGAAACTCGACATGAAGTAGTAAGTCTTCTGACTCCATAAAAATAACAGCATCAGCGCGAATCGGTTCTACAAAAAGTTCTGAAGGTTCCAATTTCGTTAACTGAATTGGGGTTCCCAACAACCAAGTTGCAATATCGGCACTGAAGTTTTCGGCAAGGAATTTACAGGTGTTATCAAAAGACATGAGTAAACCAGAAGGCAGTCTAGGAGGATAGTGTACCGCGAAATTTATTTTCCCGACGAACAAGATTTTCACTCGGAATACTGCGATCGCCCCTTAGGCAAAAGCCCATACAACTCCTCCTGCACCCGCTTCCCAATCAGCAAAGACTGCTGCAAAATCATCGCGTACTCATCTGCTTGCGCCTGCATTTCTGAAGCCTTCAGCAAAGCTAGACTTTGGTCCAAGTGCGCGAACCCATCTTGTAACTGAGCAAAAAAACTGCCCTGCTCCCGCATAATACGCTCAGTTTTCAGTCCAGTTACCAAACAATCCCGCGTGATTTGCAAGGTTTCAAATCGCTCTGGACTTTCCAAGATGGGGCCGCGTACCGTTGCCAGTCGATCCAACACCACTACCGCTTGCAATACCTTGTGGTATCGATCGATCTCATCCAGCAAATGCATGAAAGTTTGGAGCGATCGCCCCTTTCTAATCCGATAGCTATGCCAAACCACCATCCCTACCAAAGTTGAGACCCCCATACTGACCAGCATCACCCGAGTTTCTCCCAAAGTTGGTAAGACGCGTGCTACCCCCAACCCCACGGGCAAGGTAAATACAAACAACATTGCTGCCGTTAGACCTTCAAACAACAGCCACCCAAACCATTCCATCGGATACTGAAGTTGGGAGAATCGATACACGCCGCCTAACATTCCACCCACCCAGCGATCGCTCACCTCCAGCCCGCTAATCTGCTCGATCTCGCGGACTGAAAGGTGATAAGACCTTGCAGGTCTAGTGCCATCTTTAACCCGCACCCATCATGATGTTAGCGATCGCATTCCAAACCCCAGTCAGAAAGTTACCAGAGTGGGGGCGGAACACCTGAAATTTTTCTGCGTATGCCCCAAAGAAAGGTCGCAGTGTCCATCCCAGTTGGCTTCCCACAAATCCGTACAGTATCAACCAAAGCCGCAAAATCTTAGTGCGTATTTTTACATTGCTATCCGTTTCTTCCGTATCTGGACGCATTGCCTGGTGCAGAAAAGAGACTCCAAATACCCCTGTCAACGCAAATATTGCCACATTCAGCAGCAAAAAGAAGGAGTAATCTCGGCCTGTAATCGTAATCAGGAAGAAGAGCGTTACTGGAGCAAACCCACACAGTAGCAATGCAATCACCGCAGCCGTGCTCAAAATATAAGTAAAGTGCTGGGCAATACTTTTCGTGGAGCCAAACAGTACATTGAAGATATAGAGTGCAGGCAAACAAACTATCAACGTCAACAGGTAAAGAGCTGGTAGCTTCACCGCAGAAGCGATCGCTTGCAAGGGACTGCTAAATGCGCCAATAATGGCTCCATAAAAGGCAAAACAAGCAAAACTACAGATTAGAAGTGCTGAAATTTTGGTTTTTAGTTGAACCTGGTTATGAATTTCGTCTAAAAAAGTCTTACGGTCTTTGAGTAACTCTAAAAAAACACCCAGATAACTCATATATGTAGGCGCAATCGCGCAATGGAAACCATCCCAACCAATCTAGCCGATTGCCATCCCAATGTCAGTCGGTCAACATCGGCAAACACAATATTAAGACAGTCGGAAAACGTCGGAACTGGTTATTGGGTGAAAACAAGCTCAAGTGTAGATAAGCGATGTCACAATTGAAGAGGCTCAATTCCTGTTGCGATCGCACCCTTACCCATGCAACTCTTATCCGTCATTATCTTATTGGCCCTTGGACTTGGAGTCGCCTTTGGTGCAATCTTGCACGAAGCCTTTCCAGTCTGGGTTGCCCCCTGTAACGCTTATGTCTTAGCCCCCCTCGGGCAAGCCTTCCTGCGATTGCTCCAATTTGTGGTTGTGCCAATCGTTTTTTCATCCTTAGTGATGGGCCTGACTCGAATTCAAGGTGCCGCACAAGTCGGACGCTACACCGTCAAATTATTGTTGAGTTACTTGTTAACCAGTATCATCGCCGTTAGTATTGGTTTAACTGTAGCTATCTTTATGCATCTGGGTGTAGGCGTTGCCGGATTCGGCCTAGAGCCGATCGCAGAAATAGCTGAGGCTCCAAACTTAATCAACTGGCTGATTAATCTCATTCCCACTAACCCTTTGGCCGCACTCAGTAACGGAAACTTACTGCAAACGATCTTCTCAGGCGCACTAATTGGAATCGGCATTCAACAAGCAGGCGATCGCGCTAAGCCGTTTGTGGAATTTGTAGAAAGTATCTACGCTATCAGTGAAAAGATTTTGTTTGTGATTCTCTATTTGGCACCTGTGGGTGTTTTTGCCTTGATGGCTTCTGTCATTGCAGAACAAGGCGTCTCTATCCTATCCCGATTGCTGACTTACATGATTGGTGTGGTAGTTGCTATTCTTTTAATGATGGTAGTTTATGGCGTCATTCTGACGCTAGCCAACGCCCAACCTAAATTATTTTTCCAAAGTTTTTTCCCAAGCTTATCCCTGGCCTTTGGTACGGCTAGCTCCAATGCTGCGCTTCCAGTCGCACTCCAAAATGCTGAGAGCTATGGGATTTCCCCTATTATCTCAAGTTTCGCAATTCCCTTGGGTACTGCCCTCAAGCGCGATGGCATGGCACTGGGTCAAGCCGTCAACGCGATCTTTATTGCTCAGTTGTACGATATTCCCCTGACATCTAACCTTTTAAGCGCGATCGCACTCAGTACGCTCTTGGTCTCGTTTAGTACGGCGGGGGTGCCAGGGGCAGGAATTGTGATGATGGCAACGGTATTTACCGCAGCAGGATTGCCCGTTGAGGGCGTTGCTATACTAGCGGGGGTAGATCGGTTGATGGATGGTTTTCATACTATCTTGAATGTGACGGGGAACGTTGCTAACGCAGCACTTTTAAACTGCTGGGAACAGGAACCTGAGAGCGAGCAGCGATCTCAGGAATGATGTGATATGGAGTTTTTGTTCCAATCCTTGGCAACGCATGGAAGATGGACTGATGCAGGGTGGCTCCATTACAGCCTGTTTTCGCGACCCCGACGGCAATCTCATCGAACTCGAGCAAATGTTGAGCTGAGTGATTTGCTTTTGCTAAAAATTAACTTAGCTTAAGAAAATATTAACCCACTCGTGAGAATGTCATGGACTACTTCTCTTCTTTGTCAATTTTTCGGTCAAGGCTTTCAATGGCTGCAACTGCTAGAGCGGCCACCTTTATCAATCGTTCTCTTGCGCCCAGTAAATTAGTGCTTTCGCATTCCTCCACGCGATTGATCTGTGCGTCAATGAAGTCGATCCAATCTTCAAGACTATGCTCGTCATCATGTAGCGCACCATCCCATTCTGTATCTTGTTTCTCACACTCTTGCTCAATTTTTGTAAATATTTCCACTCGGTTCATCTTTTTGCTCCAAAAATATTACAGGGTTCGATAGATGGTTCGCGGAGTTGAAGCGTCGGAGAACGGCTTGGTAAGAGGTGATTGACAACGTAACC
>JAAURS010000206.1 GCA_012032135.1 Acaryochloridaceae cyanobacterium RU_4_10
CAGGAGCTTGGCGACTGGAAGATAGTGGGATTTGGGTGTGATTGTGCCCCCCTAGCCTTTTCCCAATCGGGAAGGCTGGGCCAATCGCTTGGGATTGCAGGTCAGAGCTGAAGTTCCAGGAAAGGGCAAGCAGCCTGTCGCCTTGAGCTTGACAAGCCTTTTGAACTTTAAGTGGGAGCTAACGATTGGGGGCCAGCGGCTCTCCAAAGGTGAATTTGACACGCTTGTCGCGCAAGATTCGCCCTTGGTTGAAATTAATGGTGAATGGGTGGAACTCAGATCCCAGGATGTCCGCGCGGCTCAAGCCTTTTTTGCAAATCGCCAACAGCAGTCTGGGCTGTCTCTCCAAGATGCGCTGCGGCTAGGGGCTGGGGATACCCTGACGATTGAAAAACTACCCATCGTTAAATTTGAGGCAACGGGTGCTTTAGAAGAACTCATGAATGTTTTGGGAGGGAATCAAACCGTCGAACCCATCGAGCAGCCCCAATCCTTTCAGGGCAGTTTGCGCCCTTACCAGTCCCGTGGGGTGGGCTGGTTGAATTTTTTGGAGCAGTGGAATCTGGGTGCTTGTCTAGCCGATGACATGGGTTTAGGGAAAACCATTCAGCTCATTGCGTTTTTGCTGCACCTGAAAGTGCAAGAACGCTTGAGCGGACCTGTTT
Source organism: Acaryochloridaceae cyanobacterium RU_4_10 (assembly GCA_012032135.1). GTDB lineage: Bacteria > Cyanobacteriota > Cyanobacteriia > Thermosynechococcales > Thermosynechococcaceae > JAAURS01. Next base: position 666 of record JAAURS010000206.1, read on the forward strand.
TGTTGGTGTGTCCAACTTCGGTGCTCGGGAATTGGGAGCGGGAGGTTAAGCGCTTTGGACCCAAACTCACAACCCTCATGCATCATGGGGCAGGACGCTCTCAGGGGAAGGGTTTTACTCAAACGGCTGCTCAATACGATGTGATTTTAACCAGCTATTCCTTAGTCCATCGGGATGAGGTGGCACTCAGTCGAGTGGACTGGCATGGCATTGTGTTGGATGAGGCTCAAAATATTAAAAATTCTGAAGCACGCCAGTCTCAAGTCGTGCGACGGCTGCAAGCCAAGTGTCGGATTGCGCTTACCGGAACGCCTGTAGAAAACCGATTGTCGGAGCTATGGTCCATTCTGGATTTTCTGAATCCGGGCTATTTGGGGTCGCGGGCCTTTTTCCAAAAGCGCTTTGCGATGCCCATTGAGCGTTACGGAGATACCGCGTCGTTGCAAACCTTGAGATCGCTGGTGCAGCCTTTCATTCTCCGCCGCACCAAAACAGATAAAGATATCATCCAAGATTTGCCAGAAAAGCAGGAAATGACGGTTTTCTGCAACCTAACCCCAGAACAAGCGGCGCTGTACGAAAAAACAGTCCAGGATGCATTAGTTGCGGTGGAGTCCGCCGACGGCATTCAAAGACGGGGATTGATCCTCGCCAGTCTGACCAAACTCAAACAAATCTGCAACCATCCGGCCCAATTCCTCAAGGAACCAAACCTGACCCAGACCGTTCAGCGGTCTGGCAAACTGAAACGGTTGGAAGAAATGTTAGAGGAAGCGCTGGACGAAGGCGATCGCGCCCTGATCTTCACTCAGTTTGCCGAGATGGGGAAATTGTTGCAAAGTTATTTGCAACAATTTTTGAACCGCGAAACCCTATTGCTCTATGGAGGCACATCCAAAAAACAACGCGAAGCCACCATCGATCGGTTCCAGAACGATCCTCAGGGACCGCGACTGTTTATTTTGTCTCTCAAAGCTGGAGGGGTAGGGTTGAACTTGACCCGTGCCAACCACGTCTTTCACTTTGACCGTTGGTGGAATCCAGCGGTTGAGAACCAGGCGACAGATCGGGTGTTTCGGATCGGTCAAACCCGCAATGTCCAAGTCCATAAATTTGTCTGTAGCGGGACATTGGAAGAACGAATTCACGACATGATTGAAAGCAAAAAAGCGTTGGCCGACCAAGTGGTTGGAGCGGGTGAGAACTGGCTGACAGATATGGATACAGACCAATTGCGTCAATTATTATTGCTCGATCGCACTGCTGTCATTGATGAAGAAACTTGAGCTTGCCCATGCGGTCATAGTGTTCAGATTCTGCGGATTGGAGTATGAAGGAACATTGATCCTTATACTGAGACGTGGGTTATAGACTGTTGCCCCAGCTACCGATCGACCCTTACACCAATACAGCACAACACCCCTTACGCCGATGGCTTTTGCTCGACTGCAACTGTATGACAACGACATTGTTAAAGATGCGTTTCTGATTACCCCTCACACCCGTCTGACCATTGGGCGCAAAAGCACCAATACATTAGTGCTGCGAACCCCTAAAATTTTGCCATTCCATGCAGCCATCTATTGGCTCGACGATCGCGTCGTGCTGCAAAAATGCCACCCCGCAGCCGAACTTTGGGTCAACCAACAGCCAATTTCCTCCGAGATTCCCCAGCGTCTGACCGACGGCGATGAAATCCGCGTCGGAACTCTCAAACTCGTGTTTGACGGATCATCCTTAAGGGAGTTACCCCACTCCAATGGTTCTCCAGTTTCTTTAGCACGATCTCAGGATAACGAGCCACCCCTTCAAATTTTGGCCTCCACCAAACGGATTGAGCCGATTTCCCTTAGAAATCGGACTCACCTCAGCTTTGGCCGAGATCCGAACAACGACATTGTGATAGATCATCCCGTCATCTCTCTGTTTCACGCCACCCTTGAATGGCAGGCTGGAACCTGGTCCATTAAAGATTTAGAGTCTTCCCACGGCACCTATATCAACGAGCGTGCTACGCAGCAAGCCATCCTACAGCCCGGAGATATTCTGCACATTGGTCCCTATGAATTTCAGCTCACTTCAGAAGAAACCCTGATTCAACGATTTGAAGTGGGCAAGCTCAGACTGGATGCCTGCAACTTAGTCTATAGAGTCGGTAGCCTCAAACTGCTTCAGAATATTTCCCTTTCCGTTTTCCCAGAGGAATTTGTCACTATTGTCGGGGTGAGTGGCGCGGGCAAATCCACGTTATTAAACGCGCTGAGTGGCTTTCGTCCTGCCACGCGGGGCAATGTGTTTGTCAATGGTCACAACCTCTATCAAAACTACGATGCCTACCGAACCGAGTTGGGCTACGTGCCCCAAGATGACATCATCCACCTCGATTTAAGCGTCCAACAGGCTCTAGATTTTGCAGCCCGTCTCCGTCTCCCCCCTGATATTTCACCTCCTGAACGACGCCGACAGGTCCAGCAAGTTCTAGAAGATCTAGAACTCCTGGAACAATCCAAGACCTTGGTCAAAAACCTGAGTGGAGGGCAGCGCAAACGGGTTTCCATTGGTGTAGAACTTTTAACTAAACCCAGTTTGTTTTTTCTAGATGAAGCCACATCCGGCTTAGATCCCGGTACCGAACTTCAGATGATGCGCTTGCTGCGGCGCATGGCTACCCAAGGACGGACGGTCATCTTGGTTACCCACACTACCAAAAATTTAAGCCTCAGTGACTTGGTGGTTTTTCTCGCCAAAGGCGGCAGAGTTGCATTCTTTGGTCCGCCCCAAGAGGCGTTGGCTTACTTTGAAGTCGAAGAATTCGATGAAATCTATATCAAAGTCGAGGAAGAGCGATCGCCTGAAGAATGGGCATTACAGTATCAAGAGTCCCCGTATTATCAAGAATACGTCGTCGATCGCCAAGCCTCTCTCAATGGCGCTCTCACCGATCCAAATCGTGAAACCCAGCCCGCAATGGAGGGTCCGAATCAATCCTCCAAACCTTCCTTTTGGCGTCAATTGAGGTTGCTCTCCCAACGCAACCTCACCATTTGGTTCAGGACCGCACGAGTTTTCTGTTTTGTTAGCCGTTGCGCCCATTTTAGGAATCCTGGATTTTGTCATGTGGCGGCGCAATATGTTTGACGTCACCGATGGCGATCCGGGCCAATGCATCACGCTGATGTTTATTTCAGTGCTGATCTCTGTCATTGTGGGCAGCTTGAGCACGATGCGGGAAGTGGTGAAAGAAGCTGAAATTTATCGGCGGGAGCGGATGATTGGGCTCCAAATAATCCCTTATATTTTGTCTAAGGTTTGGTTTAGTGCCGTCTTAGCCACTTATCAATCTGCAATTTTTCTGGTCACCAAGGAAATCAATGTCAACATGCCGGGAGACTGGCATACTGCGTTGGCAATGTATTTCACGCTGTTTCTTTCTACCTTGGGCGGTATGGTCATGGGCCTGCTGGTCTCAGCCCTCGCGTCCTCCCAAAATGTGGCTCCGCTCCTCACCATTTTGTTTTTGGTCCCTCAGATTACCTTTGCAGGCTCATTTATCCCGTTACATACCCTTGGAACTGTAGGACAAGCCATTAGCCAGATGACGGTCACCCGTTGGGCCTATGAATCTATGGTGACGCTCTCAGAACTGGGAAAAGATATTGCCCGCGATCCTTGTTGGCAGCAACCTCAATCTGTCCGAGAGAAATGGAAAGAGGCAGATAAAGCCCAATGTCAATGCATGGGACCTCGTTTGTTTGATGGTTGTTATTTTCCAGGACTTCGCAAAGAGTACGATCCAGCTGTCAACCAACCCGAACCCATCCGCCCCCAAAACCTAGGCGACCCTCCCACGGCCCCTGATAACCTCTTGGGTCCCGATGGCCAGCAGTTTGCAGACGATATCAAAGCCTACTCTGAGAAAACCAAAACCTACCGCAAGGAGATTGACCAATGGCAAGATCGCTTTAGCCAATGGAAAGAAAAGCGAGGCCGTGCGATCGCATCTGGCGAAGCACTTTTAGACCGCTTCAACCGCAACAATGGTAAGACTTATGCCATTGATGTGTGGGGCCATTGGTTGAAGCTGGGAGCCCTGATTTTAGTCACCTTAGGGTTGTTGGTGGGCGTTCAAAAACGCAAAGATTGGATCTGAACGGTCAAACTGAATACATTTATAAGTTCAATCTAAAACTCTAACCGAGAGAAAATTTAGGACTCTTTTGTAAATTTACTTTTCAAATGGTGTCCCATCATGCTGCGCGCAGACAAAAAAAGAGTTACTTTAGTGTCTTGTCTGAGAGATTCAGCGAATGACCTTGCAGGTTATTTGCAGCACAGCGAAATTGAATTTATCTCTGGGGTGTGGCGATGGACCGATCTGAATCTTTTGAATCTCCTTTGATTCCTCAAAGCTATCAGCACCATGCTGAAATTAAATTTCCCTCACAGACTCAATCCTCTGCCAATTGTTCCCAATCCTCTGAAATTCCTTCTTTGGTCCATTGGCAAGAGCAGTTGCTTCCCCTTCCTTGCATTGCTGCGGAAGACAATCTAAACGTCTTGAGGATAGAACTGGAAACGGCCCACCAATTGTTGCAGCGCCAACAAAATCTGATTGATTCTTTAACTGAAAGTCAGACAAATCAAGATCTTCAGTTACAGCATACCCAGGTCGAGTTGGCGGCAACCCGTGAGACCTGCGATCGTCAGTCCGAACGGTTGGTTGAGGTTGAGTCCATTTGTCGGGACCTAAAGACCCAACTTCGACGCCAGCAGCAACGCGTTCTCCAATACCGAAACTCACTGAACGAGCGCACGGCAAATCCCATTTCGTTCCAACCAACCACTCAATCTTTTGCAGAGACCATGGTTGCCGTGGGATATCAATCCATTGCGGTTGAGTCTCATTCAACTGTGGTGCAGCATCAACCCCAGAAAGCATCTAAGTCTCCTGCGGTAGCCGCTTGGTCTGCTCCAAAATCAATTGATTTAACGGGGCCGTTAGCCTGTTATCGCAAATTGGCAACCATTCGCATGACCACCTCTATGATTCGCATGGAGTCATTTGCTAGAGGGAGCATAAAGACAGCGATTCATTCAAATATCCATCCCGAAAACACAACTCCGTCTGAGAAAATGCCCTCCAGAAGTCAGTCTAGCGCCCGAATTGAGTTGCCTAGTTTTACTCAGTCATCGCTCCGATAATCACTTCAGCTCAATCTTCAACAAAATGCAAATCTGCCTTGAGATTTGCATTTTTTTATGCTTTGTGGAGCAATAGGTTTATGCTCTATCTCGCTTGTAGTCCATGCTACGCTGTTGAAAATGCTAAGCTGCTAGGCTCTAAAGCCTTCAGTGAGTTGGGTGATAGAAAAGGGTTCTGTGTATGTGTGGAATTGTTGGCTACATTGGTCCCAAGCAAGCCAGTCAGATTTTATTAGCTGGCCTAGAAAAACTTGAGTACCGAGGGTATGACTCTGCGGGTATTGCGGCCATTTGGGAAGGCCAACTGCACTGCATTCGTGCCAAGGGGAAGCTGTTTCACCTTGCAGATAAGTTAGCCGATTGGAGCTATCCTGCCACGGTGGGTATTGGTCATACTCGTTGGGCAACCCACGGTAAACCTGAAGAATATAATGCCCATCCCCATCGGGATGAATCCGAGCGTTTAGCAGTGGTCCAAAATGGCATTATTGAAAACTATCGAGAACTGCGGGAAAGCCTAAGGCAAAAAGGCTATGCTTTCCGCTCAGAAACGGATACGGAAGTCATCCCCCATCTTCTTGCAGATTGTCTCAAACAATTGCGAAACAACCCCTCTGATAAAGCCACACCGCCTTCGCTGTTGTTGCAGGCCGTGCGACAGGTGGTCAATCAACTTCAGGGAGCTTTTGCGATCGCGGTGGTTTCAGCAGATTTCCCAGACGAGCTGATTGTGGCTCGCCAACAGGCTCCTTTAGTCATTGGTTACGGTCAAGGCGAATATTTCTGCGCCTCCGATACACCTGCCCTCATTCCCTACACGCAGACCATTTTGCCTCTCGACAATGGCGAAATTGCGCGATTGTCTTACAACGGAGTGGAGGTTTGTAACTTTAATGGCGATCGCGTCCGTAAAACCCCTAGAACCCTGAATTGGAACCCCGTCATGGTGGAAAAACAAGGGTTCAAGCATTTCATGCTCAAAGAAATCTACGAGCAGCCCGGTGTCGTACGAGCCTGTCTTGAAACCTACCTCCAGGAAGATTGGCAGCCCGATCGAACCCAAAGTCCTATGCGTCTAGAGTTGCCCCAGGAGTTGTATGCCGATCTCGATCGCATTCATATTCTGGCCTGCGGAACTAGTTGGCACGCGAGCCTGGTTGGTAAATATTTGCTAGAACAAGTTGCAGGCATCCCCACTGAAGTCCACTACGCTTCAGAATTTCGCTACGCACCCTCGCCCTTGACCCCCAACACCCTAACGATCGGGGTCACCCAATCTGGGGAAACTGCCGATACCCTAGCGGCCTTGGAACTGGAAAAACATCGACGGAGCGATCTCAAGGATGCCTATCGCGCCAGATTGTTGGGAATTACCAACCGTACGGAAAGTTCTCTGGGCCGGATGGTGCCACACCTGATTGATACCCATGCTGGCATTGAAATTGGCGTGGCTGCCACCAAAACCTTTATTGCCCAACTCATCGCGTTTTATTTGCTGGCCCTTGATTTGGCTCACTACCGTAAAACCTTAACCCCAGAACGCATGGTTGAAATTCTAGAGGGACTTCGGCAACTTCCAGCCCTAGTCGAACAGATTTTAGAAAGCCAAGAGCGGTACGTTGAAACCCTAGCCCACCAATTCTTAGACACCCAAGACTTTATCTACTTAGGTCGAGGCATTAATTTCCCCATCGCTTTGGAAGGTGCCCTCAAACTTAAGGAAATTAGCTACATCCATGCGGAAGGATATCCGGCGGGTGAAATGAAACACGGACCGATCGCGTTGTTGGATGCCAAAGTCCCCGTGGTGGCGATCGCCATGCCTGGGACTGTCTTTGAAAAAGTCCTGTCCAACGCCCAAGAAGCTAAAGCCCGCGATGCCCAGCTCATTGGCATCACACCCATGAACGAGCAAGAAGCTCGTGAAACCTTTGATACCGTCCTTCCTATCCCAGAAATTGATGAATTGCTATCTCCCGTCCTAACTGCGATCCCGCTCCAGTTACTGGCATATCACATCGCAGCTTTACGAGGTTTAGACGTAGATCAGCCCAGAAACCTAGCAAAGTCTGTCACGGTGGAATAGCTTTACACTGAAGACACGAATGAATGCAATGCCTTTAAACAGGTTTGTCCGAGGGCAAAATCATGGTACTTCAAATCCCACTTCCGAAAACAGAAGCCCCAAGGGTTACCTGGGAAGCCCTTCCAGCCAATTTTGTCTTACCCGATGACCCCGTGGAAAACATCCAACAACCGCTCCTTGCCGCTGCGCTCACCGATGCCCTTGGGCTGCCGGACGCATCCAACCCGAAATGCTGATTGTCTCTAACTTTGGACTGGTGGCAACGGTTAACAAAAAAACGGTTGTAAAAGCCCCCGATTGGCTGTATGTGCCTCAGGTCCATCCAGTGACGCAGGATGTCATTCGCCGGAGCTACACGCAACACCTAGAAGGTGCTCCTGTAGCAGTGGTCATGGAATTTCTGTCTGACGAAGATGGTGGCGAACTTTCCGTGCGATCGACGCCTCCGTACGGCAAACTCCACTTCTACGAACAAATTTTGCAGGTGCCCACCTATGTCACCTACGACCCCTACGAGTCCACCCTGGAAGTTCGATGTTTGCAGGATGGACGTTATCAGTTGCAGTCTCCTGACGATCGGGGGCGGATACATATTCCAGAGCTCGATCTATGGCTCGGCCTTTGGTCGGGAGAACGGCTCAATCACACCATGGATTGGTTGCGTTGGTGGGATGCTGCTGGGAATTTACTGTTATGGAGTTCGGAGCAGGCCGAACAAGAGCGGCAACGGGCCGAGCGAGAACATCAACGGGCCGAGCGAGAACATCAACGGGCCGACGCGTTGGCGACCAAACTCCAGGAACTGGGAATCGATCCCGATC
>JAAURS010000207.1 GCA_012032135.1 Acaryochloridaceae cyanobacterium RU_4_10
CCCTTTAACAGAGGTATGGTACTGAACGAAACGGCTCACCAATGTGCTATCCGTGGCCTGTTTGTTGTTTTCAATCCGAAGGTATTGATTTTCAAGCGGCAAGTTGGGCAAACGCCCATAGACAAACTGCGCCACTTCCTTGGGCGAACTGGATTGGGCCAAGGTGGGCGTTGGAAGAAGCCACAAAACCCCTGCATACAAGAGTGTGCCTCCTAGTAGGGGGTGAAGTAGCGATCGACGATTGCTCTGTTTCAAAGAAGGCTTCCTCCTAACGCTCAACCCACTAGTCTCCGATAATTTCTGGTTGGGTCAACTCATCAGACATTTCCAAAATGGCGTGCATGACGGCCTTCATTCCGCCATCATCAAAGTCTTCAAGATTTTCCCGGCGGCGACGTTTTTTGGCCCGATTGGCCACTTGAACGGTAATGCGATATCGGTTAGAAGACGCATTAATCAGTTCTTCGGCGCGGCGCATGATTTGGGTGGTATCAAAAACAACGGGGCGCTTTTGCATGGAATGTCTTCACTGAATGGGACAAGTTGAACTCTATTGTAACAATAAGGTTCCGACAAACTCCAAGACATAGAAACCTCGATATTGATGATAGATAAGGCGCATCTCTGGCGCTACTGCGGAGATGATATAAGTAAATGGGCATTCCTGTATCGCATCTCAATTTTGATGTCTGAATAGCTTACAGAAGAAGCTCTTAAAAATATTTTGCTCCTCCGTTGTCAATTCTTAGGACTGCCGCCATTATGACTGCCGTGACGCCCCATACCACTTCTGCTATTCCCAGTTTCTGCGAGGGAATTCAATATTTTGGAGAAACATGGCCCGATTTTGCTCAGTACGGTCATGCCCCAGCGATCGCATCCGGTGAAACGGCGATCGCAGACCCCACGGACCCTACGGCGGTGTACCAAACCCTCTTGGCTGCGGATGCATTGCGCTATTTGACGCTACAGATGACGGCGAGTAAGTCTTCAGGGCATCCCGGCGGATTTGCCAGCTCGGTGGAGGCGTATGTGAGCCTGGTGATGTTGGGTCATAAAAATATTTTTACGGAAGTGGGGCACCACGCCCCTGGTTTCTATAGCGCCATGTTTATGGATCGGTCCCTGGAAAAAATGGGGATTGCGACGGTTCAGGAACTGCGCGATCGCTTTCGGGAGCGTCATGGGTTATTGGGTCACTTGTCTGGGCAAATTCCAGGATTACTGGGACCCGCCGGACCCCTAGGCCAAGGACAGCATTTTGCAATGGCAGCGGCCCTGCTCCATCCTGATAAACTGTTCCCCTTTACTGTGGGCGATGGGGGTTTGGGCGAACCTTATATTGTCAGCAGTATGGGACATTTCCATACCGCTTACCCTGAAGTGACTAACTTCTTGCCCGTTTTAGTGTGGAACGGCTACAGTCAAGAGCACCACAGTATGGTGTCGCTCAAATCCAACAAGGAGATGTTGGGTTTCTGGAAAGGCAATGGCTTTGATGAAGTCATTTTGGTGGATGCCAAGGAATATGACGATGTCGATCAATCTGGGGACTATGTAGACAGCACGGCTTTCTCTTTCCGGCAGCGGTTGGCCTTTATGAAAGATGTGCTAATTGGGGTGGACCAAGCAGCGCGGTTGGCCCTTGGCGGGAAGCGAACGATATTTATCATCAAGCAACTGAAGGGGGCTGGGGTTCATGCCTTGGGCGCAAAATCTCATAACCTTTACGCCCATCACACCCTGGACAATCCCGATATTGTTTCGGCATTGAAGGGGCGATCGCTCTCTCCAGAAAGTTGGGACTTGGTTCGGACAAACCTTGCACGGGCAGGGGGCGGACCCGCTGCTGAGACGGTCGTCACAGAATCTATACTCCCCCTGGCTGAGATCCAAAACTTGTCTTTAGAAGAATATCCCATCGCAGGCGACCCAAAGGTTGCAACTACTGCAATGGGTCACTTAGTGGCAAAAGTAGGTCAGATGGATCGACGCTACTTGGTGACGAATGCGGACGGTAACGAAGCCTCTGGGATTAGCAATATCAACAAAGCCCTCAAAATCATCCATCCCACTGACGACCCTCTTTATTTTCAGAGCCCTCGGGGTCAAGTGTACGAACCCCTCAGTGAAGATGCTTGTGCGGGGTTGGCCGCAGGGTTAGCGTTGATGGGAAGTCGTACTCTTTGGTGCTCCTACGAGTCCTTTGCTATTAATGGTTTGCCCATTTGGCAAACTGTCATCCAAGCAATGGCTGAACTCCGACGTCCTACGCCTTCAACCCTTACGCTGTTTACTGCGGGTGCGCTCGAACAAGGTCGCAATGGTTGGACCCACCAACGTCCAGAAATTGAAGCCTATTTTGCGGCAATGATGCGGAGTGGAAATGTTTTCCCGCTCTTCCCACCGGATGCTAATGCCATCCAAGTGGCTTACGAGTGGGGGCTTGCTACCCAAAATAAAGGCATTGTGATTACAGCCAGCAAGTCTCCTTTACCCATCCGCACGACCTTTGCTCAGGCTCGGCAAGGGTTGCAAGATGGCGCTTTGGTGTTGCAAGAAATCAAGGGTGCTAAAACCGTGGTTTTGCCGTGGTTGGGGACATGAGCTTGTTGCCAGTCTTTGAAGCGGCTGCCTTGATTGAGGCGGAAGGGTTTGGCGTTCGCATTGTTTCAGTCATCAACCCGCGCCGTCTCTATCGCCCCTCCGATGTGGCTTGGGAAACCTGTGCCGAACCGGATGGATCTTTCCTCAGCGATGAAGGCTTTGAAGCCCTATTCGGCGGCGATGCCCTAATTGGCGTCATCGGTGGAGCTAGCGGGATGCTAGAGCCCGTAATGCTCCGCAGTACCGCAAAGCGCGATGTGTTTGCCTGGAAACGCGGTGAAACGACGGCCAGTGCGGGTGAACTGATGGCGTTCAATGGGATTACGGCGGAAGGACTCGTGAAGCGATCGCTGGAATTGCTTCACTAGGGCTACAGAATTGAAGCGGCGGGATGAAATCACCCGCCGCTGAGTTATGCGATCGCTATCGTGAGTCGCTCACTACGCTCGATTAGGAAACGAACAATTGATCAAACGAGCGATTTCATCCCCATTGCGCTCACCCTCACGGCCATCAAATTCCCAGTGAACGCCGAGATAAACCCGACTTAATACGTTTTCTTCAATCGCTTCGGCAATGCTCATCTCCGCCTCATAACGAGGGCGAATACCCGTCGCGCCAACGCTCTTGCCATCTAGTTCATCTGAGACAAACTTAAACCGATAGTCATTACCCAACCCAAGAACATGTTGAGCAACCCGCAACGCAGTTGTACCAAACGTTGCATGACCCGATGGATAAGCTGGGAAGTTTGGAGTAAAGGCTGAAGGTTGGCTTGGATCTTGTTGGTTAGTGCGCGGGGAACCCAAAGGCTTCCAGTACGGATCGCCAGTGGTGGCAAGGTTGCCATCACCATCTCCACTAGGACCCCAACCAGCATCTGCCTCACGAATTCCAAGGACAGGACGCCAGACATTGTATTTGTATTTCTCGCACCAAGTTTGAATCCCTGCATCGGCCATCGCAACATTAACCATGGCAAAAAGTTTGGCATTGACGGCTTCGGTGCTGTTTTCTTTCTCTGCAATAGCTCGAACCACTTGATTGTAGAGACGAGGTGGAACTCCAATCCCAAAGGGGCCATCATACGCCCAATAAAGACCGACATTTGTTTGGCGGGTCGTGCGAGTACTACTTTGGTCGCGTCCCATCGCCAAAACTTGATTGTAGTCTCTGGCATATTCTGGAGAAGTTAATGCAGGTGGAGCGATACCTGGCACCTTCGTTAAAAGGTTATCAATCCCAAAGGGTTTAACCATTCCCCACAGTGGGCCTAAAAAGCCTTGAGTGGGGTTGACAGGATCGGGGCGATGCCGTCCTGGTTCGGTGTTAGGTGTATATAAATCATTTGATTTGTCAGAGCCATCCTTTTTGCGTTCGTCTAGGATTTTATTGGCAACTAATGTCCCCCAGGCAATTCCCAAGTCAATCTCAGGATTATTGCCCTTCAGCATGGTCATAAATTCTTGCTGCTTAGCTAAGAAACTTCCTTTCTGACGGGGATAGAGACTTATCAAGGTTAAGGCAGCAGCGCTTGTTGCTGCTGCTTTGGCGGCCAACAAAGCGCTCGTTTTAGGCATATCTGGTGCATAGCTTAGATAAGTAGCGCCGCCTACAATGCCAATATAAGCGTCATACATCGCGATATGGACGATCGCTAGTGCTCGAGAAGTCCGGGTGGGACCACCTTGCTCAATTTTTTCATCCGGTTTAGTAGGAGAAAAATCTGTTTTGTTTGCGTCAATTGCAACTTCGTTCCAAAACAAGATTACATCATCAAACTTATTATTCATCACAAGACTCCTAGTTTGTGTTAAACCTCGATTGAGGTAGAAAAAATTTGAAAAAAACTTGAGAATATCAGAAAAGATACTCATTGGTTTGAATGCATAAACTTACTGATAGCTGTTCTAGATTTTTGATTCATTGAAGGAGGATCTCTCAGGCCATATGTTATACATTTACTCCATGAAGAAATAAGATTTTTTTTCTTGAAATATTGAATTCTCATGGTTTATATCCAAAAAATCAGCGAAAGGATGATGTGAATTTAAGGAAAAGATAGAGGCCATAGATTGATGCTTAAATCAGAACCACCACTAGCAAGCATTGAACCTGAAGGGTTAAAGGCTACTGACCAAACACTTTTACGATGGCCTGTAATATTTCTAAATAATTGACCTTGAGGTAAGCGCCACAGTTTGACAGTGCTGTCATAACTGCTACTGGCCAGGGTCTTCCCGTCAGGGCTAAAGGTCACCGACCACACCGCCGCCGAATGTCCCGCCAAGGTTTGCTGCCATAGGTGCGTCGTCCAAGACCACAGCTTGACCGTTCCATCAGCACTTCCACTGGCCAGAGTCTTTCCATCTGGGCTAAATGAGATCGCCCGTACGGCCTTAGAATGGGCTTCCATCCTTACCAGTTCAGCTCCATCTCTCACGCGGCAAATTTTAATCGTGCCGCGTTCATTACCGCTGACCACCATCTGACCGTCGGGGCTAAACGCAACCGCCCTGATCGGATCTCCATCCTGAAATTGATGAAGTTCTTGCCCTGTCTTCAAACTCCAAACTCGTAGCGTTTTATCAGCACTGCCGCTGACTAAATACGCCCCATCAGGGCCAATGGAAACTGATTGCACGTCATCGGTATGACCCTCAAGTGTTTGAACCAGTTGACCGTTTTCTAGATTCCAGAGCTTAATGCGGTTATCCCAACTGCCGCTGGCTAACACCTTACTATTGGGAGAAATGGCAAGGGCAACCACAGCATCGCCATGCCCTTTCAAGGTATGCAATAAAGTTCCGTTGGACGGCGACCAAATTTTTATGGTTTTGTTGTAGCTTCCGCTGACCAGATATCGGCCATCTGGACTTAGGGCGATCGCATAAACCCATCCCGCACGACCTTCTAGTGTCCTTAAAGGCTTAGAAATAATAGGCACCTGTGCCGCAATACTGTTTTTTTGCTGTGCAGAAAATAGCTTGACGCAACCCATACTTCCGAACAACAGTGCCATAGCAGTCATACCTAAAACAGTCGATGATTTCCAAGACATTTGTAGTACCCTCATGGCAAGAGATTGTTGGTTCAATGGGGAACAACGTCTCATCGCGATCGGGTTTGGTTACACTAAGCTGCAACTTTTTCTTGAATTTTGGGTTGAGATATCTTTTTTTTAGATACCTGCTTTTTATTGGAGCGTTCTATCCATAAACGATAGAGATAGATAAAATTAATAGCGACAATAGCGATCAGAGCAATGGGTGTCAAATAACTCCAGTGGCCGGCCATCTTGTCCCAAATATGCCAGGTTAAAAGAAACATTGCTAAATAGGTCAAATTGTGGAGACGTTTCCAGTTCTTTTTGAGTCTTTTGATACTCCAGTCATTAGAGGTAATGGCCAAGAGGGTAAAGATGATAAAGGTTGTCACACCTTGAATGTAGATCCCAAAAGTGGATAGATCGAAAAAATCAAAGTCTCTTTTAATGACTAACAAATAACCATGAAACAAGGCCAATAAAAATGACATCACACCGATTGCCCGTCGATTTTTGAGCAACCATTTAGGCATACTGGTTTGCTTAGTTTGAGGAAAGACAATTCTTAAGTTGGTAGGCAATAAGGTTAAAATATATCCTCCCAGAGCTAAAAAACCTAAGCCATTAGAGATCGGGAATGGATCGAAAATCATTAGGCCCCCCTGATTTTGTTTATTTATTTCGATTTAGATGGTTTCTAATGTGATCGCAGAGAAACTTTTGCTCTCGGCAAGTTTCGAAGGTAAATCCTATCAACTAAATCAGAAAATTAAATATATTGATGTGGGTATACTAAAGTGATTCTTTGAAATCCACAACCAGCAAAAGTCAGGCATTTAGATTCTTGCTTGTAAGATTAAAATCGGAAATGTACAGATAAAGTCAGGATCGATGCAGTCAGGTTGAGTTGGAAGCATTCCATTTTGGGGAATACTCTCATTGCTGAAAGATGCTTTCCAGTTTATCTGTATAGACAGAATCTACTTTTCTACAAAAATATGTTGTGATTTAAACCTATAGATCTAGCGATCTCGATCGCTCGTAACAGAGTACATCTGTGCTGCCTTTCTATTTTGGGACTGCTGCGGTCAAAACCTCATTTCCTGTAGGCGTGACCAAAACATCGTCTTCAATACGGATGCCAATTCCTCGCCAGCGCGCAGGGACCTCCGGTTGTTCTTCAGCAAGTTTGATATCCGGTCCAATGTATAAACCTGGTTCGACCGTCACCACTTGTCTGGGATGGAGTGGGTGCCAGGATTCCTTCCCAATTTTATAAGGCCCCAGATCGTGGACATCCAGTCCTAACCAATGGCCCGTCTTGTGCATGTAAAACGGCTTGTATTTTTCTTCCTCAATCAGCTTATCTACTTCTCCCACCAATAACCCAAGCCTCACCAATCCTTCAGTCAAAACCTTCACCGCTGCATCGTGAAATGCGTTGTAGGTATTGCCCGGTTTAATTTGGGCGATCGCAGCCCGTTGAGCTGCTAACACCAACTCGTACAAAATTCTTTGCTCGTCCGTAAAGCGTTCGCCGACGGGAAACGTGCGGGTAATATCGGCGTTGTAGTAGTCATAACTGCATCCGGCGTCAATTAAAAGCACTTCGCCATCCTGCATTTGGCGATTGTTGCTGGTGTAGTGCAAGATACAAGCATTTGGCCCCGATGCCACAATGCTGGGATAGGCTGGCCCCTGCCCCCCTTGCTTGCGAAAGATATGCTCCATTTCGGCCTGGATTTCGTATTCATAGCGGCCTGGTTGGGTCATTTCTCTGGCCACATTATGGGCCTCCACAGAAATAGCGATCGCCCGACGCATCCTTTCTAACTCGGTGTCGCTTTTGATCACCCGCATTTGTTGCAGAATGAAGCCAACATTTTCGATTGCGACTGGACCCGTGCCGCGTTTGCCATAGGTTGTCAGGAGGCGCTGCCAATGGTCCATCACGGTCTGGTTAAAATCGCGATCGCGGTTCAAACGATAGTAAATGCGATCGGCGTTTTCAAGGTATTTGGGGAGATGTTCGTTTAATTCGGCAATGGGGTAGACTGCATCGGCCCCGTATCGTTCTTTGGCTGCATCCACCCCTACGCGATAGCCGTGCCACGTTTCTTTTTCTGGGTCTTTGGGCTGCACAAACAAGACAAATTTATGTTCTTCATGGTGAGGGGCAAGCAGGGCAACGGCTTCTGGCTCGTCAAATCCCGTCAGGTAGAAAAAGTCGCTTTCTTGACGAAAGTTATATTCCACGTCGTTGTGCATGACGGCCATCGGCGCACTGCGGAAGATGGCAGTCCCCGCGCCAATTTTTTCCATCAGGGTTTGTCGTCGTTGCTGGTTATTCTGCTTGCATTTCAACCAGATGTGATAAATGGAGTTGCTTTATCCATTGTGCAGCAAAGCTTCATTCGGTTGAAGGCAAATCGGATTCCCCATCGGCTTCGTTTTCTAGGGTTTCTTGTAAAAAGAGCTTGGCCAAACGGTTGTAGGTTCCCGCACCCATAAATTGGGGATGGCGGTGAAAGCGATCGTAGACCCAGATGAGTTCGTTGTTTTCCAGAATTCTGACTTCTTGGAACATCCCTTTGCACTTTGGAATGAGGGATTTTGCCATCTCTAGGGCATCTATCCAGCGCTCAAAATTTTGCTCGAAGTTTTTGGGTGCAGTGACTTTAAAGCGCATGGACATCAGTAATGAGCGGCTCCTTCTATTTTAAGGTCAGAAAAGAACACTCAAGGGAATGGAGAATGAGCGAGATATAAACTTTGGAACACTACCTAATCTAAAGAAGGACCACTGTTCATACCCATCTCGACTTAAAGCTGACATCATTACACTCGGCCCCCCAACCCCCCAAATTGGGGGACTTAAGAATTAAGAATGCCTCAAAGTCCCCCTTTTTAAGGGGGATTTAGCGATTATCTCATTTGTCAATCACTTGTCCCCGCAGGAGCCAGTGGGGCGATGTCTGAGGCGATGGGATTTTCCAGGGTATTTGCTGTTTGACCAAGGCATTAAGAATGCCCAATAGCTTATGAGCACAAGCAATTAAAGCAACTTTTTTGGCTTTACCCGCTGTGAGCAGTCTCTGATAAAACGCTGAGATGAC
>JAAURS010000008.1 GCA_012032135.1 Acaryochloridaceae cyanobacterium RU_4_10
CATTCAAAGGACAAGATACAATAAAGGTATATGCAAACAAAATTGTAAATTTTACAATGAATGGCTTTAGTTTAGGTATTAGTGTTCTCAGTCATTTGCTATTGGATCCCAGAAGCCTCCAGAATTCCTACTGTATAAGCGTTCTTGAATCAGCATTTTAGGGGTGGCGAATAACTCAGGACACTAACGGTTGGGTGGTTAGCAATCAATAAGAAAGCCAAATGTTAAAGTGATTTGGGCATGAGTTGTGATTAGGCATCAGTAGTCTTTGAAGGACTAAAAAGGGAGGATTTAATATGAAAGGTAAATCTTATCTCCTGATTTCAGCCGTTATTTTTGCCTTAGTTGCAATATTGCACCTTGTTAGATTGATTGGCCATTGGTCAGTTCAGATTGGTGCGTTTGCCGTTCCGTTATGGGGTTCGTGGTTAGGACTTTTTATTGCTGCTGCGTTGAGTATATGGGCTTTTCGCTTAATGACTGAGCGGCGTGGCAGTTATCGGTAGTCTATTTAAGCAAATCGCGACAGATTCAGTCAGTTGTGGAACGCTAGCTTTAATAAATGAGGTCTTGAGAGGTGAAGTCTATGGATGCCAATCAATTGCTCAATCATTATGCAGACGGAGGGCGAGATTTTCAGGGTATCTTCTTGCATCAGGCTAACCTGAGTCAGGCTAATCTAAGCCAGGTCAATCTGAGCAATGCTGACCTGAGTAGTGCGGATTTGAGTGGCGCAAATCTAAGTGGGGCTGATTTAAGCTATGCCAACCTAAGCAACGCTGACTTGAGCTGGGCCGACTTGCGGAGTGCCAATCTCAGCGAGGTGAATCTGATTGGTGCGGACTTAATACAGGCCAAATTAGGGCGCGCAAACCTATGTCGTGCCGATCTGCGCGGTACCAACCTTATGGATGCCGATCTGACGGGTGCTAACCTCGAGGAGGCAGAGTTGTGCGGTGCTGATTTGGCAGGTGCCAACGTAAGTGATGCCGAACTCGATCGAGCTACAGCGTGTAGTGGTGTATCTCACAAATGGGTGACTTGGGCGGGTAGCCATTGAAGCAAACGAACCGCGATCGCTTAACATTCGTTACTGAAGTGAGGGGAGAATTTTTAAGGGGAACTCATGCATCCCATAAATGTCGAAAACCATCGTTTCTCTAGACAAATTAGGCTCAAATTGTTTGTAGTTCAAAATAGGGAGTTGAGGTGAACATTATGGCAAATATGACTTGGACGCCCGACGAGAATCGGGACAAAAAAGTTAAGCAGTATCTAGATAAAATCAACCACGCACCCTACGGTGTAATCTTAATCCTATCAACGGTGCTATTTTGCTTGTTCACTGCCCTTATTTTGTTTGGAACTTTCTAGGTTAGGGCGTGTTTTAAAAAACACCGTAGGGTCATGTTGGGATACTTACGCCTTGAAGTACTAGGAGGTTTCATCGCTTAAAATGAGGAGGCGCAATGTTTCGCGATCGTTACAAACGACAAAGTCATTAGAGTCTTGTTCCTCAAACATCCCACAATGGATAATGTGCCCAATGCCGATGCTTGGCTTGTCTAATGTCGTCCTCTCGTTCCAGTTCTATCCACTATGCCAAAAACCTCTGACCTTCATGTCCTTGAGACGAGACCTTTGATTAGCCCAGCCCTGCTTCACGACGAACTGCCCATTACCCCCCAGCATCCACCTTAGTCGCCAGTACCCGCGATCGCATTTGGAACATCATGCGGGACGAGGATCGCAGACTGTTAGTCATTGTCGGTCCTTGTTCGGTCCACGATATTGAAGCAGCCTATGAGTACGGCCAAAAACTCGTTGCCCTGCGAAAAGAACTGGAAGACGATTTAGAAATTGTTATGCGGGTGTACTTTGAGAAGCCTCGCACCAATATTGGCTGGAAAGGACTGATCAACGATCCCCACCTGGACGGCAGTTATGACATTAATACGGGCATGCGCCTTGCCCGCAAGCTATTGCTGGACTTAGCGCACCTTGGACTCCCCGCTGCCACAGAACTCTTGGACCCCATCACACCGCAATACATTGCCGATATTATTGCTTGGACTGCGATCGGGGCTCGGACGACGGAAAGCCAAACCCATCGAGAAATGGCTTCAGGGTTATCCATGCCCATTGGGTTCAAAAACAATACGGATGGCAGCTTGCAGGCGGCCATTAACGCCATGCTGTCTGCCAGTCAACCTCACCATTTTCTGGGGATCAATCTGCATGGGTTAGCCAGTATTGTGTCCACCACGGGCAATCCTGGCACTCACTTAGTGCTGCGGGGCGGCAAATCTGGCCCCAACTACGAAGCTTCTTATGTTGAAGCAGCGGCCAAAGAACTGACGCGCCTCAACCTCAACTCGCGGATTATGGTGGATTGCAGTCACGCCAATGCCCATAAAGATCACAACCGCCAAGTCCCCGTTCTAGAAAATGTTGCGGAACAGCTTTTAGCAGGGTCTAAGCATTTATTGGGCGTGATGATTGAGAGCCATTTAGTAGCGGGACAACAAGCGATCGCAGACGATCTGTCCAAGTTGATCTACGGCCAGAGCATTACCGATGCCTGTGTCGATTTTGAGACCACGGCAGTTATGTTACGGAAACTGGCCCATTCTGTCCGTGATTCTGTTGGTGTGACTTGCGGAGGCTAACAAACCTTGTTGTCCATGGATCGGCTGCAACGCCTAGACAATTATTACCAGCAAATCAAACACATTATTCTGGCCCGTCAAAGTGCGATTACAGGCTTGTTGCCTGCGAGTACCGCTGTCAACGCCCACGGGGACTACACCGATGCCTGGGTCCGCGATAATGTCTATAGCATCTTGGCTGCTTGGGGATTAGCCCTTGCCTATCGCAAATTTGATGACGATCGAGGCCGAGCTTACGAACTAGAACATAGTGTCATCAAGCTTATGCGCGGGCTGCTCACCGCGATGATGAAACAATCTGCCAAAGTAGAGCGATTCAAAGAAACCCAGCTTCCGTTAGACGCCATGCACGCAAAATACGACACCCATACAGGGGATGTCGTGGTTGCGGATGATGAATGGGGCCATCTTCAATTGGATGCCACCTCTCTCTACCTGTTGGTGTTGGCGCAAACGATCTCTTCTGGATTGGCCATTATTCAAACGTTAGATGAAGTGAATTTTGTCCAAAACTTGGTTTACTACATTGGCCGAACCTACCGAACCCCTGACTTTGGCATTTGGGAGCGCGGCAACAAAATTAACCACGGCAATCCCGAACTGAATGTCAGCTCGATTGGGATGGCGAAAGCCGCTCTAGAGGCTATGAACGGGCTCAATCTCTTTGGCATTCGGGGTGGTCCGTCCAGCGTGGTTCATGTGCTGCATGATGAAATTGCGCGATCGCGGACAACCCTGATCTCTCTCCTCCCACGGGAGTCCAATTCTAAGGAAGTGGATGCGGCGTTGTTGAGCGTGATTGGGTTTCCAGCCTTTGCTGTGGAAGATGAGGCGATCGTAGAGCGCACCCGTCAAAAAATCCTAGATAAGCTTGCGGGAAATTATGGCTGCAAGCGCTTTCTGCGGGACGGACATCAAACTGTTTTAGAAGATACTACCCGCCTCCACTACGAGCCCGAAGAACTGCAACAGTTCGAACATATTGAATGCGAATGGCCTCTCTTTTTTACCTACTTGGTTCTGGATGGCTTATTCCGAGGCGATCTGGCTCAAGTCGAAACCTTTCGGCAAAAACTTCAGCCACTTTTCGTCGAACGTCATGGCTGGCCGCTCCTACCGGAGCTTTACTACGTTCCTAAAGACAAAATTGCGGCAGAACGATTCAGCCCCAACAGCCAAGTTCGGCGTCCCAATGAAAACATCCCGTTAATTTGGGCGCAGAGCCTGTACCTCCTCGGCGAACTCATTGCGGAAGGGTTTATTGCCTTGGGGGACGTAGATCCGTTGGGACGACATCTACGGCTGGGTAACGCGCCCACACCCACAGTTCAAATTGCTTTGGTAGCTGAAGATGAAAGTCTCCAGCAAGATCTCAAAACCTTTGGCGTTGAAACCCAAACACTCCAACAACTCCAACCCATTCAGGTTCTGGATGCAAAGGCATTAGCACGGGCCTACCACCAACTGGGCCAAAACAGTCAATTGGGACTGAGCGGACGCCCTATTCGTCGCCTCCGTAGTTTGACCACTGCCTGTCTCTACCGCTTTAAGGGCGAAGTGAAGGCATTTTTGCCGTCGTTCCTAGATCGCGCTCAGTTTTACCTCACCCTGGACTACCACTTTCTAGTAGACCAAATTAAGTCCGAATTAGCCTACATCCGCCGTCACTGGTCTCACTTGGGACGACCGACCGTCACCTTGCTACTGACCAAAACCATGTTGGCTGGAGGCCGAAAGCCGCTATTGCAGCTTTTTCAAGAACTCAATCACGGTGAATGCAATGGTGTAAAAGTCAAGCTGGGGCCGCTGCGCCAACTCATTCTGATGGCTGGGATAGAGCGTATTGATACCCTGGGTGACTTTGAGTTTATCCCCTCGGATCAAATGGATCCGCATCGGGTATCTATCCATTTGCCCCTCGATCCTGCAAACTGCAAACCACTCGCGTCTATTCTGGAGATCGACCTGGAACGCGAGACTAATATCCACCGATTGCTCCACCAACTCAAACAATCCACCAACCTTTACGAACAGATCGAACTGTTGCAAACCCTTCTACACCTTAAGGGATTAGCTTTCGATACAGGATTTGGCGGACACTATCAACGGGTGACGGTTCAGCAACTTCTGGATGAAATCTATGACAAAGCTGGAGAACTGAGGCTGTGGAGCATTATCCGACGGGTAGCAGGGCTGACGAAAAAGGTTGATATTAGCTTGTCTGATGCGATCACTCATATTTTAGTGCGACAAAGACAGGTTTCCGTGGGTAAAGCCTATAGTTCCGCTTCGGTGATGTCGCGGCCTATGTCTCACTTAGAAATCATGGAGAAGATTGCCGAATTCTGTCGGGAAGATGTCCGCGATCGCGCTCTAACCCAAGAAATTATTCTATATTTTGACCTGCTTCTGAAGGCCGAACCCCATCTTTTTGAAGGATTGCTAACCTTGCGAGTTGGATATTTCATCTTACTCATTACAAGCGAATTAGCCAGTGAATTCCACCTCACACAAGATGAAGCTTACGAACGCTTAATGAGTTTGAGTCCTTTTGAGGTTAAGGAACGGTTGCGCCAAGCTTTGGTGAGTTACGAAACCCTGAACCAAGAACTTTTACAACAGGAATCTCTACACTTACGGCGATCGCAGCAATCGATCGAGTGGATCGTGCAGCCGGATAGTAATGCGGCTGAGGAACAACCGGGTAGTTGGCAACGCAAACGGGAGCTACAGGGAATGATCAATCGCCTTCCGGCCCAGTTTTATCCTCGGGTTTGGGGATTGCTCAAACACTGTAAAGGTCTCATTATCGGTGATAAACTCAATCGCCTTAATCGTTTGAATAGCAAATCTATTCTTTCTGAAATGACGCCGGAGGAGAAAAATTTTGCGCTCCAGATCGAGCATTTACTGCAAAAAATTGGGGCACCTCAGTACCGCCAACTTAATATTGAAGCGCTCATGGAGCTATCTGCTATTGTGGAGGCAAACCCTGAATTCTATCTAGAGAACAATATTGTGATGGATGTGTTGATCGGTCATGCGGTCCGGTTGGCCTATCTGGAGCGCTTTCCCGAACGGAGCGATTGCTACGACGAGCACAAGAGCCAAGCTTGGAGTGATTTTTACGATAGTTCTCCTTTACGTTGCGCTCAATATACCGCAGCGGCTTTACGTTACCTTACGGAGTTAGGGACTGAAATTGAGATTGAGGAAGTCAGTATCCGATTTTGACTTACCTTGGTTATTCTCGGAACCGCAGATTCGATACTGAACCATCAAAATGGGGTCGCACTTGCCAAGGAAGTTCCAGATGCTACCTTACTAACCTTGGAAGGAATCGCGCACGAGCTGCACCAAAATGATTGGGATGCTATCATTGATGCCATCATCAAACACATGAACAGTTGAGTTTTAGAAAGACAATCGCAGCGGCAGAAGATAGCGATCGATTCGATGAACGTATATTGAGTTTTTTAACTTTTCTTTGGAAGAAAGAGCCTGCTTGCCGTCCTCACAACTTACTCATATTCTTCTGGTTTTATAGATTACGTAGATGAAGCGGTTATTTCCTCACTATGTCTTACCTGTAAGGAGTAAATAATGGCCAGACTTGAGTATGTCAAAGCAGGTTTAGATCCAATGATGCCAGGGGACTTAATTGCATACCCTGACAGTGAGTTCAAATACCATTTACGTTGTTGATGCCTGTAATGGTTTTACTAACCTACTAAACGTCAACTGACCGCAACGGAACACAACGATAAGCATCCCTGGTGAGGGAGGATTCATTTGTTTTCTAAACCACTGAAGGAAGATTGTTATGTATACCTTGTTTCGCCTGCTCCCGGCAAAACGGTTAGTTGCTGAACAGGTTCCGGCGTTGGCCCTCGCGTGGATCGTCGCAGAGTTGTTTTTCAAATTTCACAGCTTCACCTTGGAATGCGGCGCATTCTTAGCAACTTGGTTCGTACTTGATGCGCTGACTCAGAGGCTGGTGATTCCGCTAACCAAGTGTCCTCGGAAACCAGTACGCTAGATATGAACCACAAAACGTAGTTTGATAACCCTATTCTCTATCCTCCCGTGAAATTCTTGTTTGACATCCTTCTCAAATTCCTCAAGGGGATCGCTTACGACTGGATCGTCGCGCTGATCGGTGTCATCAAACTCTTCCATGAATGGTTCAAGAAGCTCTTCCGACCCAAGCCGCCGCATTCGGACACCAACGCCACGAACACTGGTTGCGCCACGGTTGACCACCCCTCGTTCCATCGCCCCGACCCTCTCATCTACTCGCAGCAGTACCTCCTCAGCCTTGGGTTGGCTGTCACATGGGACAACCCGGACATCTCGCTCTTTCGGAACGGCGTCCAGGTCCCTGAGGGCGAGCTCCTACCCAACACCGAGTACGAGATCCGTGCGACCATCTGGAACAATTCGTACGACGCTCCAATCGTCAGTATGCCCGTCGATTTCTCCTTCATGAGTTTCGGCGTCACCACCTTCACTACACCGATTGGTTCTACCGTCGTAGACCTCGGCGTAAAGGGTGGTTCTCAACATCCCGCTATTGCGAGCGTGCCCTGGATTACACCGCCCGTCGGTCACTACTGCATCATCGTCGAGTTCAAGTGGGCGGACGACGCCAATCCCAACAATAACGTTGGGCAGAACAACACCAACGTCGTTACCGCGAGTTCGCCAGCGACGTTCACATTTACGGTTCGTAACCAGGAAGAAAAGGAGCGCGCCTACCGCATCGAGGCTGACACATACACTTTGCCTGAGCGCGACGATTGTTCCGAAATCGCAACGGACCGAAGGGACAATGTCCAGAAGTGGAAGGAACTCCAAGTCCAGCATAACCGCGCTAGCCATCCCGTCCCCTCCCGGTTGGACCGTCGACTTCAATCCCCTCGCGGTCACCCTCGCTCCAGACCAAGAAGCAGTCATCAACGTCGCCATCACGCCACCGAACAATTTCACCGGACAAAAAGCCTTCAACGTTCACGCCGTCACTGAAAGTGGTGTATACGCTGGAGGCGTGACCATCTACGTAACCAAAGCATAGCCATGGCCTTCAAGAAATACACTACCTGCATCGAACCGGAGAACTACACGATCGACTTTGGCACCCACCTCGCTGGCTATGCGCAACTCGTCCTGATGGTGCTCACCATTGGTTTTGTTGCGTTTGCCGTCATCACCATCGCCGGGGGGCCAGTCGCGATTGTGGCCGCTCTCGCATTCCTTACTGCCTGGATCTCTGTCCTGCTCTGGTATTTGCACGGTCGGCTCGTGTGTCTTGGAGATCCTGACGGTAAGACTTGCGCGATCATCGGCATGGTCAAGAGTCATGGCCAATCTGACCCGTCTTGGGGCGAGAAGTACGGCGACGACGACTACACAATGAACATCTGGCTCGCTCCCGGACCAATCACCGAAAACGAGAAAGAGTCCGACTATTGGGAGCCACCGCAGGGCCATCTCGTCGCTGAGAACCAGAAGATCCTGAACATCAACAAGCACTATGGCGATCGCAAGTACGTGAAGTATCTGCACTGTGAATTCGAGGGCAGTGGCATCTACGATCGGCTCCAAGCGCTCTACGGTATCGTCGCAACCCTGCTCCTCGCGCTTGCTATCCCAGGTTTTTGGATCGTCTCCATCATCTTGGGGCTACTGCTGATCTTTGGCAAAGGCATCTTTGGCTCAAAGGGTCAGTCGGGCTCGGGCACTCCTCTCGACGTCGGCGTGAACCCTGGTTCGCTCGATGGCGGTGCCATTGTGGTCGTCACCGGCAGTTGGATCTACGACTCTGGCCACGCTGGTTGGAACGAGATCCACCCCGTCACCGCTTGCCAGGTGATCGGCTACATGCCCGAGGGCGGTTGGAGCGCATTTACTTTCACGGATAAAGCGACGGGCCTCGTCTTCACGCTCGACACGCCGGACAACGTCAATCGCCTTCGCGACTTTTGGTGCGGGATACTGAAGGGGGCGACTGATGCGGAAGACGGCGGCAGCCGCAACAACCCTGTGAACGACTGGGTCATCCACCCGGCAGTGGACGGGTGTAATCCTCCGCCGATCGTTCTGTAATAACAAGTAAAGAGGAGTAACCTCTCGGACCTGTACTGCTAACCACTCATTGGTCATTCCCGTCTGCGTTGCCAACGTTCGAGAGAAGCTCCAATAGCTCTTTTGGCTAAGTCCTATCAAAATCGCATGACTTCGAGACGGTCCCAGTTTTAGTAGGTTGCGATGTGCGTCCTCGGTCTGCACCATGGCTTCTAATAACACATCCGTACTCGTCACCACAGCCATCCATCTAATTCTGGAGGCTTGAAGGGCTGCCCCTAAACCTCTTTCCCAAAAACTTGCTCAGCGATCGCCGTTAAAGTGAGTTCTGCTACCTCAATGACAGCCACGATCTCAAATTAAGTTTAAATTCGAGTAAAGGGGCAATTGTTTCCGCTCCCCGTCTTC
Organism: Acaryochloridaceae cyanobacterium RU_4_10; assembly: GCA_012032135.1. GTDB lineage: Bacteria > Cyanobacteriota > Cyanobacteriia > Thermosynechococcales > Thermosynechococcaceae > JAAURS01. The sequence continues at coordinate 9,162 of JAAURS010000008.1, forward strand.
ACAACATACTCACATTTTTCTGATTCGATGGATTCTGTAGATAAATCGATGAATTCTGCCCTACATCCCTGACAAGACAGGTGTAAAGAATAGCTGTGGATGTTACGCACTCTCCTGCCCTATGTCTGCTTCCGATCGTGTGTTCGCTGGCTCAATTCCAAAGCTATACGATGAGTATCTAGTGCCGCTGCTGTTTGAACCCTACGCAGTAGACTTGGTGGATCGACTGCGTTCGCGATCGCTTTCTCGCGTCCTTGAAATTGCTGCCGGAACTGGTGTAGTCACGCGTGTATTAGCATCTGAACTGAACGAAAGGGTCTCTATTGTTGCCACTGACCTCAATCAAGCGATGCTCGACCAGGCCATTGCGGTAGGAACAAAGCGCCCTGTCGAGTGGCATCAGGCAGACGCGATGAACCTACCCTTTCGAGATGAAGAATTTGATGCAGTTATCTGCCAGTTTGGCGTAATGTTCTTTCCTGACAAGTCCAAAGCATTTTCAGAAGCGCGTCGCGTCCTCAAACCAGGGGGCATTTTTCTCTTCAACGTCTGGGATGCAATTGCAGAAAACGAATTTTCAGACACTGTGAATCAGGCACTCGAATCGATGTTTCCTGAAGATCCGCCACACTTTATGGCACGGACACCCCACGGGTACTATGACCGAACAACCATCGAGCAAGACCTTAAAAGCGGTGGGTTTAGAAAATCAGCACAAATCGTTACGATGACAACCTGCAGCCGAGCCCCCTCTCCTCGTGTGCCTGCGATCGCGTTCTGTCAGGCTACCCCGCTACGAAACGAGATTGAAGTCCGTGATGCTTCGCGGCTGAGTGAAGCGACCGATATCGCAGCAAACGCGATCGCTGAGCGGTTTGGATTGCAAGCTGTTGAGGGCAAGATCCAAGCACATGTTGTCAGCATCGAAAACTGATGGTGAATCTTAATTCAGTCCTACTTACTCAGGTACAACAACTGTACGACATCAAAACTTGAGAATTGAGCCATAGAAGCTTCAAAGGCCGAAGTGGTTGCCATACAAGGATTGTAGCCTTAATTATTTTTTTGCTCTCGAAAGAGCGGAATGTGGGATAGAGATTGAGAAATCGACTTAATGAACTGGCCGACTTAACCTGAGTATGTTCGGGTAATGCATGTCCTTTTTCAGTCTTACGAGGGAGGCAAACAGAGCATTGAGCTTTGAGAGGGGCGAGATCTACGCTTTTCCTTTCAAAAACCGATCGAGGAAGCTTAAGGTCATAGCCCAAGCCTCAGTGGATGCATCGGCATTATAACTGTCGCGACGATCGCTGAAGAAGCCATGTCCTGCTTTGGGAAATACGTTCAGAGAGTACCGTTTCTTAGCTTGAGAAAGCGCTAAGGCAATCTTCTGATGTTCTTCGGCTGAGATAGATTTATCCTCAGCACCATAGATGAGCATGATTGGAGCATTCATTTTGCTGACTTGGTCCAGCAAATTTGTCCGACCGAGGGGATCTGGCATAGTAGCAATTCCACTCCCGTAAAATGCGATCGCGGCTTTCACTTGGCTCGCATGAGCTGCATTGGCGAGGAAAGTCAGACGTCCCCCCATACAGAAGCCCATCACCCCAACGCCGTCTTTTTGAGTTCGGGTTGCCGAGACAAGAACTCAATCCCCTTCCCGACCTCTGCCATTGCCACATCGTCTTTAATGGTTTTGAGCTTTGCGATCGCCCCATTGCGATCGGTATAGGCAAAGAGGGCACCATGATAGAAATCTGGTGCTAGTGCGGCATAGCCTGCTTGGGTGAGGCGATCGCAAACGCTTTTGATATAGTCATTTAAGCCAAAGGCTTCCATGATGACAATAACGGCAGGGAAGGGGCCATTTCCATTGGGTTTGACGTAGTAGCCAGAGAGCCCCTTGTCAAGCTGAACGGTTTTCCCCTTGGCGGTCATGGCCGTTGTTTTGGGGTTGCACGAGCGCCTGCAACCATCGTGACCGTTAATGCTGATGAAGCCAGCAGTACATCGCGTCGTTTCATTTAACTTCACACCTTAAATATTTAGCTTTGATTAGTCTAACGAATTGTTTGGTTCGGAATGTTCGCCAAAATCTTGCTCCTCAGTCTCCACCTACGCTGATGGGTGTGTCATGGACATAGGCTCCCGTTAGGTTCACGTCCTTGATGATGGCCCGATACGCTTCAGTATGGGCTAGGTGCGCTCGCGTGAAGTTCACTCCTGTCAAGTTAGTGTTGTTGAGGCTAGCTTCCGTGATGTATGTATCGGATAAATCGGCACCCGTCAGATTGGCACCCGTCAAGTCGGCTCCTTCTAAGTTAGCCCCGACTAACACAGCACCGCGCAGATTGGCACCTCTTAAATCCGCCCCGATGATGTGAGCATCGCGGAGGTTAGCGCCGCTGAGATCGCATTTGGCGCACAAGTTCGTTTCTAAAAGTTGCTTCACATGGGCGGGGTTTTCGGCTTTGACAGGGGCGATCGCAACCGTGAGGGCAAGAAATGTTAGGGCCGCAAGGTATCGGAGTTTCATAGCCTACCCTCCTTTCGTGTATCTTCCGCGCTCGGGAAGGAATAACACTGTATTGACTGGTTGGAGCAACACTTTTAGCTCCACCTTTATTGTCTCACTTTAAAGAGGGAGATTTTCCCTCGACAGGACACTTGCAATAACGTCATACAGCGGTTCTGGATTGGATGAAAAACATAGGGCTTGGCGATTGAAATCGCTGGCGTGAATAGATCCTAAACGATCGTAATTGTGACGGCTCACAACATCCTCAAATTATTGTTTTAGCATCTAGGATGGAATGTTTCTCTGGTTGGCTCCTGCAAGGGACGAGTGCGTTAGGGGTATTGGTGGCAATGGTTGCGATCGCCTTATCGGTCATGGCGCTTTTGCACAGCAGTTTGAGGACTTCGAGTTCGCGATCGGCTTCGGGTCTGGAATCTTTAGTATCCTTTGGCTTGAAGGGCTTAAGCTCAGAAGCCGACATTAAGAATTTGTTTGAGGCGAGTTCTGAAGAAGAATTTACCGTGCTGAAGGGGCACAAGGCTTTGCGCCCTCACAGGTTCCTCAACCTTTTTATATAGGCTAAAAATAGAGTCCTTCTGTTTCAATCAATCCTAGAGATGGCCGAGAAGGGCAAAATCAGCAAACTCCCCAGGAAGACTATGAACGCTATCTACGAACCGTACCGGATCGAAACGCTAGTCCCTCAACATGTGGACGATCGACCTTGGCAAGAGGGCCTTTTACATGCGCTTGAAAGTGTTAACGCCCAAGGGGAATGTTTCTTGCGCATTATGGAGCAAGAAGCACATAAGTTTATTAATACCCATAAGCTAGAATCCCTTCTGCAATGGGCCGCTCAGGTCACTGACGACTCTCAAGAACCGTTCAAACCCGCCGCAAAAAGAGCCGAAGCCTTAGCGATCGCCCTCGACCGTGCCATTGACTTGGCCCACGCCCATGCTCGCGATGCGGATCGGTTTGTGGCCCGCGAGCGTGCCGATAATTTAATCCATGCCCATACCTATGCCTGCACAATTGTGCGCCAGCTAGAGCATATTGATAGTATTGAAGGACCGGATGAAAGGCAATCTGCTGAATTAAGTCCGACGTTCACGGATGGCGTGGTAGCAACTTGGTTTGACGGTTTGTTCGATCCAAAACTGGTTGACTTGTCGAAAGAAGAAACTCAATCTCTCAAAAATTACCTTGGAGCGAATGAGATGGTGGTTCAATATAACGAAGCAGCAGCAGTGACTGGGGAAAGTTGGAACGCGATCGAACAGAAAATGTTGCTGGTTTAACGGAATTCCAGACTCAAGTAGTTGCGAGCCTCTGGACGATCGCCCAGGTAGATTTGCATAAAAGCGACGCTGAGCGCTTTCAAGTATTCCCGAGAGAGCTGCGGCTCGGTGCCTCCCTGCGATCGCTCCTTGGAACTTAAGTTACACTCGATCGACCTATGAAAATTCTCGTGTTGAATGCCGGATCCAGTAGTCAAAAAAGCTGCCTGTACGATCTCAAAGAGAATACGCTGCCAGCAGATCCGCCTGAACCGCTTTGGGAAGCCCAAATTGATTGGACGCATCAGGACGGTTGCGCAAAACTCAAGGTCAAAACATTCCAGGACCAGGTTCTTCAAGAAACCTGCCCCTCCGACTCCAAATTAGCCGACACCCTTAAAATGCTGCAAACGCTTTGGAGTGGAACGACCCAAGCGATCGAAAACTCGCAGGAAATCGATATAGTGGGGCATCGGGTTGTGCATGGGGGAGAGATTTATCGGGAAAGCACTTGGATTACTGCGGAAGTAAAAACTGCGATCGCCAATCTAGCTGCGTTTGCGCCCGTTCACAATCCGGCAAACCTGGAAGGAATCGAGGCCATTGAGAATATTTTGGGAAACAATATTCCACAAGTAGCAGTGTTTGATACCGCCTTCCATGCTCATTTACCGCCTGCCGTCTATACTTATCCCGGCCCCTATGAATGGTTGAGTCAAGGGATTCGACGGTATGGGTTTCATGGCATCAGCCATCAATACTGCGCGCAACGTGCCGCTCAACTCCTCGATCGAGATTTGAATGCCCTCAAGCTGATTACTTGTCATTTAGGCAACGGCTGTTCCTTAGCAGCGATTCGCGACGGGCGCAGCATCGACACCACGATGGGGTTTACACCTCTGGAGGGCTTAATGATGGGCAGTCGTTCCGGCTCAGTGGATCCGGGGATTTTGATTCATCTGCTCCGGCATTCAGACTACACAGCGGACCAATTGGATCGCGTTCTCAACCATCGTTCTGGGCTTCTCGGCATTTCTGGACTATCGAACGATCTGCGACAGATTATGGTTGCGATGGAACAAGGCAACGATCGGGCCAAACTCGCCTTCGATATGTTTGTCCATCGTCTCCGCGCCCAGATTGGGGCAATGTTGTCGAGTCTGGGTGGATTGGATGGACTGGTTTTCACAGCAGGAATTGGCGAAAATTCTGCTGCCGTTCGAGCAGCGACCTGCGAAGGTTTCGAGTTTCTGGGCTTATCCCTTGACCTTTCCCAAAACAACGCTTTGCCCATCGACCGAGATATTGCCCATCTCGACTCTAAAGTAAGGGTTTTAGTCATTCATACCCAGGAAGATTGGGCGATCGCTCAAGAATGCCACAAGATGGCATCCCGTTCGTAGGGTTGCAAGCATTCCGTCCTAGGGTTTTTACTGAACAATATGAACTGAACAGTTACACCGATGAATGATATAGCTACTCACACTACCAATAAACATTTCACTGGCTGAAGAATATCCTCTGCGTCCGATTGCAATCAGATCTGCGCCCCATTCTTGAGCAAAGTTGCAAATTGTTTTACCTGGCGAACCTTCAAGTTGCCTAAACTCAGCTTTTACTCCTTCAGATATGGCTTTTTGTGTTAGAGACTCAAGAAGTTCGTAAGTTCTTTTAATAAAGTCTTCCCATTCTTGTCTGTGCAATTTAAGGTCATCTTCGTCGTAACTCACGAGCTTTGGCGAATATCGAACCGGGCTATCTTCGGCATCGCGAGAAAGAATGTGCAACAACATTAAGTCAGCATGGTTTGCCTTGGCTAAAGTGAGTGCCACTTCAAACACTTGCTGGCCTTTGGGGGAACGATCGAATGCTGCCAATATTCTGGTGTACATATCAACCTCAAGCAAACTGTAGGGATATTAAACTCACTCCCCTTGCCAGAAATTCTTCCGGCGATCGCATAGCCGCAAAACTATTACACAAGAAGTGTTAACTCTAAGATTGTAAAGAAAGGAAATGAAGATTCTGTGAGGATTACCAGTCCAGAATTTCAGAAATTCGATCGGCAAGGGTTAAGGGATCGAAGGGTTTGGTTAGGATTCCTGCAAGCTCCGACTGTTCGGACTGGCCATAACCTGTAGGCTGCACTTTAGCTGTCAACAAAATGACAGGAATATCGGAAGTTTCAGAATTTTCTTTCAGCTTTTTAAGAACAGTAAATCCGTCCATCTCGGGCATCATTAAGTCCAAAAGGATGGCGTCGGGCTTTTCTGCTGCGGCTTGGCGCAATCCATCGGCGCTGGTATTAGCAATGAATACGGTCCAATTCGCTAACTGGCTGAGGCTCACTTGAATGACCAGGCTAATGCTTTTTCGTCATCGATCAGTAAAATCTGCTTGCTGGACATAAAAACACCTATACTATCGGCAATGTGAAGTAAAACGTACTGCCCTCTCCTTCAATACTTTCAACCCAAATTTGTCCGCCGTGTTGCTGCGCAATGGCACGACAAATCGCTAAGCCTAACCCAGTGCCGCCTTTCTGACGGGCATCCGAACTGTCAACCTGTTGAAAGCGTCCAAAAATTGCTTCTCGTTTGTTGGCGGGAATTCCCCGTCCCCGATCTTGAATTTGAAATATGATTTGCCCTCCCAGATTTTGGACCTTCAGGGTAATAGGACTTTTAGGGGGCGAAAATTTAATTGCATTACTCAAGAGATTGATGAGGACCTGAACGATCCGATCTGGGTCGGCCCAGATTTCGATCGTATTAGGAATAAGGGTTATCGCAATATTGTTCTCTTCTGCAAGGGATTGTAAAGATCGAGTTGCTTGTTGAATTAAGTCGGCCACATTACATTGTTGCTTCTCTAACGGTAATTTACGGGCTTCTAGACGGTCTAGGGAAAGGATATCATTGACCAGCCGTACGAGCCGATCGGATTCGATTGCAGCAATCCTGAGCATCTGTCTTGATGATTCTGGATTGGTGTCAAGGGCTCCGGCGGCAAGAAGTCCCAAGGAGCCACGAATGGACGCAAGGGGCGTTCTGAGTTCGTGGCTCACGATGGAAATGAAATCACTTTTTACCTGTTCTGCAATTCGATGTTCGTTAATATCTTGAATTTGGCTCACAAAATAGAGCGGTTCGCCTTGGAAACCGCGCACTAAGGAAGTGCTACCCATAACCCATAGAGGATATCCAAGCTTGTGTAAATAGCGTCGCTCCGTTTGGATGCTCTGCACCTCTCCCAGGATTAGCCGATTTAAGTTATTGCGATACGTTTCTCGATCGGTTTCATCGGTTACTTCATCTAAGGTCAGCCCCAGTAATTCTGTTTCGGTGTAACCCAATAAACCGCACAGAGCGGGATTGACTCTCAAAAAATGACGGTCGAGTCCGACGAGCGCTAAACCGTTTACGGCAAAGGTGAAGGCATTCCGAAATAGTTCTTCGCTTTGCAACAGTGCGAATTGAGCGCGTTTACGATCGCTCAGCTCCAGTTGCAATTGGGTATTAGCTTGGCTCAACTCACTGGTGCGTTGGATAACGCGGGTTTCCAGTTGCTGGTTTGATTGTTTCAGCGTTTCTTCGGTGCGCTTTCGATCGCTAATATCTCGAATCAACCAGTGGATGCTGGCAATCGCCTTGCTATTGAGATCGTATCTTGCGGAAATTGCGATCGAAGCGGGGAAGGGTTGCCCTTCCCTGGGGTTGGAGTTGCGTTTCCCAATCTTGAATGAGATGATTCCCGAGCATACAATATCCATCTCGAGCGTTGTCTAACACATCGGAACACCGAGCAGAGTTTACCATCTCCGCCAATTGCTCCAGTTGGGTTCTAAAAAATGTGCGTCTGGCTGGAGGCGCAAAGACAGCAAGGGGGTTGCCCACCAGTAAATCGCGATGCAGTTTCAATAGAGCTTCCGACGCACAGTTTGCTTCTTGAATGATGCCTTTGGCATCGGTGACCAGGTATGCGTCGGGGGCTAGCTCAAATAAGGCTTGGTAGTGCTGGCGCTTTGTTTCTAAGTCTTGGCGCGTTGCTAGCAATTCCGTACTTTGCTGGGACAACTCCTCAGCCGTGGCCTGCAATGCTTCCAAAGTGTTGCTCATCTCTGCGATTGCATCTGCCGATAAGTCCTGAGATGGGATCGACGGATTTTTGAGAGAATGTCGCAGTCCATCTAAACGCTTTTGAATGCGTTGTAGTCGTTCAAAGTCCGATGCTCCAATCTCTCTCTGATAGAATGTCATGGCTCAATCGTTTCCTTCGTCGTTGATAACCACTGACGCTAAAGATCGTTAATATCGTTAATTTAGATTCTTCTGCTGTGCATTGTTTCTTAGGATATGTCTCAATATTGCAAATCTTTGTGAGTAAAATATGAAGGTGTATCTTTCCAAAGCTATATATGCTGGCGATTGAATATGCCTGAGCCTTCATGTCCTCAATAATGGGTCACTACCTAGGTTAAGCTTTATGCCACACGGTGTCTTTCTCTGTGCTGAAGTTGTTAGGATCGAAACGACTAGAGCTTTGGAGGTGCTTTATGAATCGCACTCTAGTAGCAGTACTTAATGGAACTAGAGCAAGGTTTTTAATTTTAGAGCCTGTCGATTTTCCTGAGTCCGAAGCGGGACCAAACCTCATCGAACAGGAAGCGCTGATTAACGAAGAGAATGAGCTGCTGGGCCAAGATTTGTGGGCCAGTTCAAAAACAGGCCGCAACCGTGGCTCCGGCGGTCAAAGCCATAGCTATGATGACCATCGAGACAATCATTTAGTAGAATTCGGCCAGCGGTTTTCGCACAGCATCGTTTCTCGGATTCAAGAACTCATTGAGTCCCATCAAATCCGCCAGGTGCTGATCGTGTCCGAACCTCAGATGCTGGGGATATTGCGCGAACCTCTGAGCGCAAAAATTGGCAAAACCGTGACAATTAGTGAACTGGGTAAGGATCTTTGTCAACTTTCTGCCCATGACTTACACGAGTATTTAGCCAGTAAGAAACTGCTTCCATCTCGCCAAGACTTGCGCGTTTTGCCGAATTCCTAAAGTTGCTTGGGACATCGTGGAAGAGTTGCAAGCAGAAGCGGCTCGCCGCAGAGCGGCAGCAAAACTCGACCCATAAAACTGCGGCCATGTCCCTCATAAGTTCCTCATTTTTGCAGCGTATAACCAAGTCAAAGGGCGCTAACTCATACAGCCTTGACGCATGAGGAACGCATTATGGAAACCTTTGACTACATCATTTTAGGTGCTGGTCTCGGCGGTCTCTCTGCCGCAGCCTGCTTGACCCAGCAAGGCCACCGAGTTGCTGTTCTGGAAAAACACTACCTTCCGGGCGGATGTTGCCATACCTTCGACTATGGCGATTATCGTTTTTGCGCGGATGTGCATTACATTTCTCAATGCGCTCCCGGTCAGACCATTCAACAATTCTTGAGCTACATCGATCGCGACGTTCCGTTCAATCGCTTGGACCCAGACTGCATCGATCGCATTATTTCTCCAGGAATCGACTTTCAGATACCGCTAGGGTGGCATAATTTGCGATCGCGGTTGCTGGAAGCGTTCCCTCAGGAGTCTGCTGCGATTAATCACTACTGCGATGAAATTGAGCGCATCCATCGAGAAATTAAAGGTTTGGTTGAAGAAGTTCATTGGTATTCGCGGCAATGGAGCGATTGGCTCAAGCTACCTAAATATTTGCATTTATTCCAAAGACGCGACTGGACGCTCCAAACGCTCTATGACGCGGCTGGACTGTTCCCTCAGTTGCAGACCATTTTGGCCGGACAAAGTGGAGATTACGCTCTACCGCCTAACGAAATTGCCCTGATTACTCACGCCTCGCTGGTTTGGGATTATTCAGAGGGAGCCTACTACCCCAAATATCATTTCAAACACTTTGTGGATACCATTGTTGAGGCGATCGAAGCAGGCGGAGGAGTCGTTCATCTCTCCACACCCGTCGAACATATTGAAGTCGAAGATCGAGAAGTTCAGTATGTATTGGCTGGAGGAAAGCACTACAAAGCGCGAAAAGCATACATCAGCGATCTCGATCCGAAGCTCTCGGTTCAATTGATGCACAATACAACAGCTTTGAGCCATCCAGAACACCAACGACTCACCAATTACGAATATTCTACTAGCGCTTTCAACCTTTACCTAGGGCTAGACAGCCGATTCAACCCCGAAGACTACGGCATTGGGAGTTGGAACATCTGGTACTATCCCAATGGCGATCTCAACACGGCTTACCAGCAACAGTTCTCTGGGACACTAGAACATCCGTGGATTTTCCTCTCTTGCCCGACGATGAAATCCCACGAACTTGGCATGGCACCTTCGGGACATCACGTCCTAGAAATTGCCACGGTTTGTTCCTACGAACCGTTTAAGACGTTGCGCGATCGCGATCCAAAAGCCTACAAGGCGAAAAAGCGCGAGATGTACCAACAGATTATGGCCAGCGTCCGAGATCTCATTCCAGACGTTAATACTTACGTGCGGATGAAGGTCCCTGGGACACCTACCACCAGCGAGTTTTATTTAGGACAGCCGCAAGGTAACATCTATGGCGCTAAATTAGTGCCGCAGCAAGTTGGCCTAAATCGCTTGGGGTATAGAACTGAGTTGCCTAACTTTTTTTTGGTGGGTGCAAGTGCCGGATATCCCAGCGTGCCAGGGGTAATTGGTAATGGTATGGATGTGGCGGAGTTAATCTCAGGGAAAACGGTTTGGAGGGCGACCCAAGGAGATCGAGCTGCCCATAGAGATACTCCATCGGCACTCAACCAACCCACCACCGTATGACCCAATCGCAGGTGGCTACCGACATGAACAAATCACCAAGAGCCAGAATACTCATTATCTCAATCGGTTTAGCTGGGTTGATTTTTTCAAAGAGCTTGGTTCATCTACTGACGGAATCTTGGTGGTTTGATGCGGTTGGGTTTGCGGAAGTCTTTTGGACAAAGTTAACTTGGCAGGTTCTGCTTGGGCTGTTTACGGGTTTAATTTATCTCTTTTGGCTGTGGGGCAATTACCGCCTCGCAGTTCGGTTGACCCGCCATCGCCCCGTTAGTGCTTTTGTCGGGACCGATATCGAACCCTATGCGGATCGGTTTGTCCATTTTCTCGCGATCGTCGCAAGTATCTGCATTGCTTTATTAGCCGCAAATATCACTGCCGCCAACTGGGATGGTGTTTTGAAATACATTCAGCTCAGCCCTTTTGGCGATCGCGACCCCATTTTTCGGAAAGACATTAGCCTTTGGGTATTTCAACTGCCATTTTTAGAAGGCGTGAGGTCGTGGCTATTAGGATTGGCGATCGCAGGGTTAGCACTATCCCTTAGCATTTATAGCGTTAAGGGTCACTTTGCAGCAGACTCCGAGCGACGGGTGGGCGATCTCGCTATCAAAACGCACCTGAGCGTCCTTTTAAGCGGGCTCGTATTGCTGCTAGGTTGGGGATTTTGGTTGGAACGCTATCGTTTGCTCTACGCCCCGGACGGATTGGTCTTTGGGGCTGGGTATACCGATGTCCATGCGCGGCTGTTGGCACTGAGCGTCCTGAGTCTTTTATCCGTCGGCGTTGCCATTAGCTTGCTGGTGTCAGCCCGTCGGCACGGATGGGGGATTCCGATTCAGGGTGCAGGGCTTTTTGCGATCGCCTTTTTGGGGCTCAATGTTCTGTACCCTTGGGCAATGCAGCAGTTTATCGTTGCACCTAACGAACTTGCCAAGGAAAAGCCGTACTTGGCCCACAATATCCAGCTCACTCAGAAAGCCTACCACCTTAACGACGTTCAGCAGCAGAACTTCGCCGCCGAACACCAATTGGATCGCCCTGCCTTACAGGCTAACGAACCCACCATCCGCAATATTCGGCTATGGGATTATCGCCCGTTACTGAGTACCTACCGTCAGCTTCAGGAAATCCGGCTGTACTATAAATTCACCCACATCGATGTGGATCGATACAAGCTGAATGACAATTACCAACAGGTCATGCTGGCGGCGCGGGAACTGGTCTTTTCCCAAATCCCCCAAGCCGCGCAAACTTGGGTAAACGAGCGTCTGAAATACACTCACGGATATGGTCTTGCCATGAGTCCCGTGAATCGAATGACTTCGGACGGGTTGCCCGAACTGTTGATTAAAGATATTCCGCCCCAGTCCCCTCCCGATCTCAAGATTCAACAACCCGCCCTCTACTACGGCGAAGAAACCGATCGCTACATTTTACAGGAGCCACCACCGACGAGTTTGACTATCCGCTCGGCAACGACAATGCCTTTACCCGTTACAGCGGTCGAGGAGGAGTCCCAATTTCTTCCCTAGGACGGCGTTTAGCCTATGCCTACGATTTAGGAAGTCTGCAACTTCTGATCTCAGACTATTTAAATAACAACACCAAAATTCACTACTACCGTCAAATTCAAGCGCGGGTGAGACACATTGCGCCTTTTTGCACTTCGATAGCGATCCCTATCTGGTTGTCATTAACGGTCGTTTGCAATGGATTTTGGATGCCTATACGGTCAGCGATCGCTATCCCTTCTCCGAGCCCGTCATCCAGAGTCCAGAATCATCAACGCTGTTGAAGGAAAGCAAGATTGCAGATCTTGTCGGTGACCACTTAAACTACATTCGTAACTCAGTCAAGGTTGTGGTCGATGCCTACGACGGGATGCCGAAGTTTTATGCCGTAGATGAAACTGACCCTATTTTGAACACCTATCGCAAAATTTTTCCAAACCTCTTTGCACCTAAAGCTAGCATCCCGCCCGAGGTCAAAGCGCATTTCCGGTATCCGCAAGACCTTTTCAAAATCCAGGCCCAGATGTACTTGGCCTACCATATGAGCAACCCGGAAGAGTTTTACAACCAGGAAGATCTCTGGCATTTCCCCATTCAGACCTACGAAGGCAATCAAGTTGTCATGCAGCCCTATTACACCATTATGCGGTTGCCCAGTGCCCCTCAAGCAGAGTTTGTCTTGATTTTGCCCTTTACGCCTACCAACAAAGACAACATGATTGCTTGGATGGCGGCGCGCTCCAATGGCAAGGATTACGGTAAATTGCTGCTGTATGAATTTCCGAAGCAAAAGCTGATTTACGGTCCCCGTCAAATCGAGCTAAAATCGATCAAGAGCCGCAAATTTCTCAACGGTTCACCCTCTGGAATCAATCTGGGTCTAAGGTCATTCGCGGCGACTTGCTGGTCATTCCCATCGAGCAATCCTTGCTTTACGTCGAACCCGTCTATCTGCGGGCAGAACAGGGCGAGCTGCCTGAACTCAAACGCGCGATCGTGGCTTACAACAAGGACGTTGTCATGGCAGAAACTCTAGATGCTGCGTTGAATGAAATCTTTGGCAACGCTCAACCTCCCAAACCAGCCCTTGGGGTACCCGTCGAACAGTTCGCAACCCAATCCAAACAAGCGCTAGAAACCCAAACGAAAGCGGAAGCTGCCGCTCGTCAAGGAAACTGGGCCGACTACGGACGTTTTCAACAAGAGTTGCGCGATATTTTACAGAAGCTAAACCAAGAGAGACGAAAGAACTAACTCATTAGCGGCGATCCTGATGCTTGTCCCCGATCCCAAGATGGGACGTTAGGCGACTCTACCGCTGTTCACGCCAGCCAAGTTGCAAGTGCCCAAAATCCGACAAGGGACAAAAAACAATGAACCATAATTTCCAGGTTTCCATATGTTCTACCTCTTTTACCCTACCTAAACTATAACCAAAGTCATGCGTGTGTGGAGAGGCATTGCGATCGCGCTTAGAACAAACCCAGCCTTCTTCCGAACTCTCCCACTGCCTGAGTACAGACCATCTCCAAAGCAAACCAAAATTTTTGCAGCACATCTCCAACCCAACCAGCTCATCGATTTCCATGAAGAGGCTCGAAACTGTTGCTACTATTCCTATGTTGCAGAGGAGCCACCAGCGATCGTTTGCCCAATGCGACCAAGTTTTAGCTAGAAACGATTTGTTCTGAATGTGAGAGTCCCTTGATATCCTCACAAGATCCACATCTTAATCACTTAGGTTGAAACATGAACTAGTTGAAGCCTTTTCTTTCAGCCGCATCGAAGCAATTTAATTTGAACGGGAATTTTGAACGTGATTTTATCTACAGCATTTTCAAAACATCATCATGATGCCAAGACGTCAGAATTACGTTGGTGGCTTGAAGTGAGGACCATCAATCCTATCTGCATCTACTTTTTTGGACCCTTCGAAAATCAATCAGAAGCCGAATCCTCTCAAGAAGGCTTTTTCCAAGACTTAGAAAGCGAAAATGCATGGGTCCTTTACTCTGACATTAAGCTGTACAATCCCCATCGACTGACCATTGATGCCAATGAGTTGCTCCTTGACGATCTTGATGATTTAAAGTTCTTCCAGAACGATGCTCTTCCAGATTCGACAGAGATCGATGGATTTACTTAGGCGAATTGGGTTTAACGGTTGCAGGCTGTTCCCCCTGCCAGAAAATAAGAGGAATACTAAAAGCGCCCAAGGCTAAAACTAGACCTGTCATAAACCACATCAAGAAACGTTTGGGTTGATAATCCTGGCGTTCGATTTGCTGAAAGACCTGGTTAAATCGCCAGGTTGCTAAGAGCATGGTTAGAACTCCAGCAATCGCTAAGCCCATGCCAAAGTTTTCCGAATTAAACAGAGGATGGACGATCGGGAGCTGGTTGGTCAAGACATAGTGGATTTGTCGGGTGAATAACCCAAAACGGGCGATCGCGAACCCAAACCCAATCAAGGCAAGTGCTGTCCGCAACCAGGCGAGGAAGGTGCGCTCATTGGCCTGATGATCGCGTTGGCGGTTAGGGTCGGCGTTTTTCTGAGACATCAATTGGGTTTCCGGTCAATGTTATTCGATCGCTCTATCGTTTTAATCCTACACGGAGACTTTGCAGAAACTAGGATGATGTCAAATGCTCAATCGTCGACTTAAGCTTGGCCCGAACCTGCTCTGCTACATCCTTTAAAGCGGGATTTGCAATAGCCTGCATGGATGCAACTGGGTCCACCGCTGACACCTCCACACTGTCTGCCCTCTCTTGCACAATCACGTTACAAGGCAACATCGTCCCAATCTTGTCTTCGACTTGCAGGGCCTGATACGCAGATGTAGGATGACAGGCACCCAAAATTTTGTAGCGTGGCATGTCTGCATTAAGCTTCTTTTTCAGGGTAGCTTGGACATCAATTTCACTCAGGACACCAAATCCTTCCTCTTGTAGTCCAGTTGTAACTTTAGAGACCGCGTCATCAAACGCCACATTTAAAACTTTGCTGAAGTAATAGCTCATGGTCGATCGTACCTCCTAAGAGCAGAAAGATCTGACTTATTGATATTTTCTACTGTATCCCTATTCTCAAAAGTTTCTTTCCCCATTAAGCTGCCATCACCTCTTCCTTAAGAGGGATTGACACTCTGCCAGGGTTTGAAAGTATTTTGTAATACTAACTATCTACTCACACTAAGCCAACAATGTGAGGAACTTATGAGATATCTATCTTTATTGATTTTATTGGAGAAAAAACGTAAAAAACTGAGATTCTCTTTAAGCTAAAATGCTTTCTTCACAAAATCCCCACCTTATTCCTTTACGTTAGAAGGTGAACCCACTGAGCAGCAAGATGTTGCACTCATTGATTCCATAGCAATTCTTCTAAAGACTTTCACAATATAAACTTCTTGATTCATCTGCTAACCATTAAACCGGCCCTATGATGGGAGTTATAAATAGTATGAAGTGTTTTTTTCAAAACTTTATGAGCTGGGGCATTTTAGGTGCGACAGGCATTTTCATTGCAAAAACACTTTACGACCATTGGCCTGAAGTCCAAACATTGCAATTCCAACCGCTGGCTGGTGTTTCCTTGAGCTTTGCGATCGCCATTGCTATAGCAACCCAACTCTGGTCAGCTATTCTTTGGGGCTGGATTCTGGCGCTCCTTCACAATCCCGTTCCAAAACGGTGGGCCATTGTGACATGCCTGAAGAATGCACCCGCAAAATACGTACCGGGAAGCATTTGGCATCTATACGGTCGAGTTGTGGCAGCACAAGATCGGGGGATCGGGTTAGAATTTGCAACCCTCAGCGTTATGCTGGAACCTTTGTTTATTATTGCTGGGGCATTAGGGTTGGCACTCTGGTATCGGGCCACTTCAGTTCCGCTCATCCTTGCGCTTGCAGGAATTCTGATTGTAGTTCACCCTATTGTCTTTAACAGGCTCTGGAAGGGGTGGAGACGGCTGCGTCGGAAAAAACATCTGGAGCAACGCTTGCCGAATACCCTATTTCAATTTTGATGGGGACCCTCTGGTTTATGGGATTGCGAAGTATTACGTTTCTTTGTGTAGTATTCGCCTTTACACCCATAACCTCGGAAGTTTATAAACCTTTGATGAGCGGTTTTGGGTTTGCCTGGTTGCTCAGTTTGGTACTTCCTGTTCCCGGCGGTTTGGGTGTGTTTGAAGCTTCCGCACTTCAAGTGTTGGATTCCTATTTATCTCCTGCAACATTGTTGGGTGCCGTTTGTATGTATAGATTGGTCACGCTCTGTGCGGAACTGGTGAGTGCGATCGCAGCTTATTTTGTGCCGGAAGATCCCTTGGTTTTGTCTTAGGGAAGCGATCGGGATCGAACTCTAGCAAGGTGAATATCATGAAGCCAACTATCGAGTTTTTTAACGGAATTCCTGAAGAATTAAGCGATGTAAGCTTACGAAAGTATCGCGACACAGGCGATAAAATTGTCCTCATGAAGTTTCAATCACTTCGCTGCATGGAGCAATTTAAAAGTTTTACCAAATCCTCGTCTAACATCATTCATCTCAAAGATGAAGAAGGAGAAATTACGATTGCGCCTTCTGCGACGCGTTTGTTATTTGGCGGTCCAGAAGGCGACGATATGAAGGGAGTAGAAGTTGAATTTGAGATCCATCAGAGCGATCATTTGGAGCGCTTTATGCGTTTTATGGATCGTTACGCGCAAGCCAATAACATGGCCTATGGCACATAAACAAAGGGGGCTAGACATTGGTCAGTAGCTTCTGCATAGCTATTTCTGAACGGCTAGAGTGTCCCACTCTAAAGCTTGTAGCCAATCTGCCGCAGGAATTGCTGGCGCGCAACGATATCCTCAGATCCCTCCATCCCCTTGGGTGAAAAGCCATCTATGACTCCTAAAATCCCTCGACCTTGTTGAGTTTCTGCTAAAACAACTTCAATAGGGTTAGCGGTCGCGCAATAGATCGTACAAACTTCTGGACAATGTTTGAGGTTATTGAGGCAGTTGATGGGATAGGCTTCTTGCAGTAAAATGACAAAACTATGGCCTGCTGAGATTGTCTGAGCGTTACGGGTTGCTACAGCTTGCAAGGTTGGATCGTTTCCGGCAGTACGGATGAGGCATGGACCCGATGCTTCGCAAAATGCCAAACCAAACTTTATCTGGGGAGCAGTTCCCACCAAAATCTCATATAGGTCTTCGACAGTCTTAATGAAGTGAGCCTGACCGAGAATCAGGTTACTTCCCTCAGGAAGCTCTAGAGCTACTGTTTTGAGTTCCATATAGGGGCTCCTCATGGGCTGAATCTAAATCGATCCTAGCAAGCTCAATACTCTTTTAATACTTTATCTGACACGGAATTTTAAATGAATGGTAGATTCAGTACATAGAACTCAAATGAATACTATGTCTAAAGAAAACTTTATTAAGTTCTTTGAAAAATCATCGCGAGATCGAGGTCTTAATGAAAAGCTGAAAACCATTTCAGTTCCCGACCAACTCGTCGAGCTGGGGAAAACAGAAGGATTTGATTTTCTGTCGAGCAGATTGATGATGCCATTGACGCTCTAAAGCACAAACCTGGATTTTTTGGAGGAATTGTAGAGGCTTTTGTCGAAATCTTTAGCCCCAATCACGATGACGAACCTCCTTCAATCGGGGTACAACCTTTCAGTGGCGAACCTTACCACGAGAATTAATGTTCTTCTCGCAAACCTTCCCAACTGCTATCACAAAGGGAGGTGCTCTGGCTGGGGAGTCGGTATATGCTTTCCCGATATCCTATGCGTGGGTAAATTCTCCCTGCAAGCCCTTACCGACTCCCATCGATCTCAGACGCGGCGATCGAGTCGGTAAGGGTGAATGGAACCACATCATTAAAGCTAATGCATTTTGAGCGCCTTCCCATAGTTTGCTATAGGAAGCTTCTTTGATTTTCAGTTCATCTTTAAGCAATACTTTCACGGGGTGAAGGATTGCGATCCCAGTCGCTCCTCCCAATACCTTTGCATCAGGAGAACCTGCTTGCGCGATCGCCTCATGGGTAAGAGATGGATCGGATTGAAGTAAGTGTCGTTCGAGAGGAATGGTTGTTCCTTTGGGTACGGCATTAGATTCCGAATCGACCCACGGATCTCCAAGGTCAGGTTGAGCCTTGGGAACTAAGTTTTTTGAGGATGAAAAGGTTTAGAAAACATAACTTCCTCCCTTGCATGATTGGAGGCACCCTGGGTTCAGGCTTTAATCTCTGACCGAGCAACCTCCCCAACTTAATTATACAAGTCCCTTGAGCCTTAGACGAGGGCTATACCGATTCCCTTTACGCAATCCGATTGCGCGATCGCCAAGTATAATTGCAACATGTAGCAAGGAGAGCTGCTATGCCTGTCAAAAAAGAGGACAGCTCCAAAACTCCAAAATCATTTCACTTTGGCAGCAGCCTGCTGACATTACTGACTGCTTTGATTTTATTTAATATCTTGTTTCCTCCCGGTTTGCGCCCGTCCCGGACCGAAGTTCTTTACAGCCAGTTTCGTCGAGAGGTAAGGGATGGAAAAGTGGCGAAGGTATTGGTGGGGCAAAACCAGATTCAGTATATCCTCAAGTCTGACCTCCCTAACCCCTCAACAAACCAGCCCAAGGGCGAAACTCCCCAACCAGCTAAAGTCTATATCACCACACCATTACCCAACGACCCGGAACTGTCCAAGTTTTTGGCCGATAGCAATGTGGACTTTGGTACTGCTCCACTCGATATAGGTAGCTTTTTTGTAACCCTCTTGGGATGGATTATTCCACCGCTGCTCATCCTGGGCATTTGGATTTGGATTCTGAACCGTGCCCAGCAAGGAGGAGTTGCCGCCCTGACCGTTGGCAAAAGCAAGGCTCGAATTTATTCTGAGGGCCATACTGGAGTGACCTTTGCGGATGTTGCTGGAATTGATGAGGCAAAAGCAGAACTCCAGGAAATTATTGAGTTTCTCAAAAGTCCGGGAAAATATACCCGACTGGGAGCCAAGATCCCCAAAGGATTGCTTTTGGTAGGAGCGCCAGGTACTGGCAAAACCCTTCTGGCAAAGGCAGTTGCGGGTGAGGCCAGCGTTCCCTTTTTTAGTATTTCTGGGTCGGAATTTATCGAGCTGTTTGTGGGGGTAGGCGCAGCACGGGTACGAGATTTGTTTGAACAGGCAAAGCAACAAGCTCCCTGCATTGTGTTTATCGACGAGCTGGATGCCCTGGGTAAATCCAGAGCGGGAGCGGGACCGATGATGGGAGCAAATGACGAACGGGAGCAGACTCTCAACCAGCTTTTAACTGAGCTGGATGGCTTTGAAGTCAATACTGGCGTGATTATTCTGGCAGCCACAAATCGCCCTGAAGTGCTAGATCCTGCCCTGTGTCGCCCCGGTCGTTTCGATCGGCAAGTGGTCATCGATCGTCCTGATAAGCGAGGGCGAGAAGCTATTCTCAGAGTGCATGTCCACCCCATTAAATTGGCCCCTGATGCGGACCTAGAAGCGATCGCAGCTCGAACACCAGGGTTTGCGGGAGCAGATTTAGCCAATCTCGTTAACGAAGCTGCTTTGCTGGCGGGTCGTCAAGGCCAAGAAGCGGTGACGATGGCTAATTTTAATGAAGCGATCGAGCGCGTGATTGCGGGTCTGGAGAAAAAGTCTCGCGTGCTCAATGAGGTGGAAAAGAAAACCGTTGCTTATCATGAGGCAGGTCATGCCATTGTTGCAGCCTTAATGCCTGGAGCAGGCAAGGTTGAAAAGGTTTCCATTGTACCCAGAGGGGTCGGGGCGTTGGGTTATACGCTACAACTTCCTGAAGAAGATCGTTTCTTGATGGTAGAGGATGAAATTCGCGGTCGGCTGGCGACGCTTTTAGCAGGGCGTTCTTCAGAGGAAGTCGTTCTCGGGATGGTTTCAACTGGAGCCAGTGACGATATTCAAAAGGCAACGGATTTAGCGGAGCGAATGGTTACCCTGTACGGAATGAGTTCTAAGCTGGGACTGGTCGCGCTTGAGAAGGTGCAGCAGCAATTTCTGGATAGCTATCCCAATCCTCGTCGTTCTGTCAGTCCAAAGGTTGCGGAGTCGATCGATCGAGAGGTGAAAGAGATCTTAGAAGGAGCGCATCACCTGGCTTTGGATATCCTGAAGACCAATCGCGACCTATTAGAGCAAATGGCCCAGCACCTTCTACAGCATGAAATTATAGAAGGAGAACAACTGCACCGCTATTTGGAACGAGTGCAAGCACCCGAGGAATTGACAATCTGGTTGCGTACAGGTCAGCGATCTCCCGATTCAACGCGATCGTTCCAGTGAAAAACAGAGAGAATCCAGGATAGCAATGAGGCTTATGGAGCGAGATATTGCTTAAACCATTCGCTCGCGAGTTGCGCCACCTCCTCCAGCGCTCCAGGCTCCTGAAACAAATGGGTTGCGCCTGGAATAATTTCCAATCGTTTTTCCGAAGGGATTTGGGCCAATGCCTCGCGATTCATCGCAATAACTGGGTAATCGTGCCCCCCAACAATCAACAGCGTGGATGCGCGAACCAAGGGTAAGGCTTTACCCGCCAAGTCGGGGCGTCCGCCCCTTGAGACAATGGCCTGTACAATATCCGGTCGCCGAGTTGATGCCAATAAGGCCGCCCCCGCCCCCGTACTCGCTCCAAAATATCCGATTTTAAGGTGCTTTGTTTCTGGATCTTGGGTCAGCCAATTTGTTATACCCAGTATTCGATTCGATAGCAGCGGAATATCGAATCGAAACTGTATGTCATTTGCTACTTCTTTTCTTGCAAGGAGATCGATGAGTAAGGTGGCTAGATTTGCATCTTGCAACACTTTGGCTATATAATGATTGCGCGGACTGTATCGGCTACTACCGCTGCCGTGAGCAAATAGCACAATTCCCTGAGCCCCTTCCGGTACAACCAGACTGCCTTCTAAATGCACCGCATGAGTGGGGACTAAAACAAGTCGTTCTTGCTGATTCTTCTCTGCTATTCCGTTCATGGGTAAATTCTCCCTATGTACTATTACCGACTCCCACCGATCGCAGAAGTGGAGCTAGAGCCTGCAAAGTGTTGTTGCAACAGTTCACAGACTTCAGCATCGGTTGTTTGGGCAAAGTTCTCGTACCAAAACCCGATCGCATAGAGCGGATCTGGAGTCTTGACACACACCACCTCATCCACGATCCCGCGCATCTCCTGGCAAATATCCGGTGCTGCTACCGGAACGGCCACAACAATCCGTTGGGGATGCTGTTCCTTGAGCACCCCGATCGCGGCCCGCATGGTCGAGCCCGTGGCCAGTCCATCATCGACCAGAATGACGGTACGATCGCGCACTTCCGGTGGCGGACGATCGCCGCGATAGGCGCGATCGCGACGTTGCAATTCTCGCAGTTCGCGAGCGGCAACTTCATCGATGGTTTTGCTCGATATTTTAAGCCAGCTCAACACATCGTAGTTCAACACCCGCACCCCGCCCGAGGCAATGGCCCCCATCGCCAGCTCCTTGTGACTCGGCACTCCCAGCTTGCGAACCAGGCAGATATCCATCGGTACGTGTAGCGCTTTGGCTACTTCCGCTGCCACCGGAACCCCGCCCCGAGGTAGTCCAATGACCAAAACATCGGAACGATCGGCATAGGTTGAAAGTTTGGCAGCCAAACGCTGCCCCGCTTCCCTGCGATCGCGGAATCGTGCTTCCATCCTTCTCACCTCCTGATTCGCGTTGCATTGGACCCTAGCAGTTGCTCCTCACACTCTCATATCGCGCTAGTAATCGAAGTCGCCCCCCCTCCATACCTGCTCCCGCAGCCATCTTCACCTTCGGTTCGGGTTGTTCTGCCACAATGCATTCCGTCGTGAGGGTAATGCTTGCGATCGACGCCGCATTTTGCAGGGCAGAGCGCGTCACCTTGGCCGGATCGACAATACCCGCCTCAAACAGATCGACAAACCGATCGGCATTGGCATCGTAACCCACATCAAAGGCATGGGCCTTGATGCGCTCGGCGATCACCGCTCCATTCACCCCAGCATTCTCTGCAATCCGTTTCAGCGGGGCTGAAAGCGCGCGGGTCACAATCATTGCGCCTAATAGTTCGTCACTAGAAAGGTGCTCGGCGGCCCACTCCTCAAGCTGAGGCGCGAGGTGAACGAGAGTTGTGCCCCCGCCAGGAACGATGCCTTCTTCTACAGCGGCCTTGGTTGCATTAATGGCATCTTCCAGTCGCAGCTTGCGGTCCTTCATCTCCGTTTCGGTTGCAGCTCCAACCTTGATAACTGCTACCCCGCCTGCAAGTTTCGCCAAACGTTCTTGCAGCTTTTCTTTGTCGTAGGAAGAATCGGTTTCGTCCATTTGACGCCGGATTTGCTCGCAGCGGGCTTTGACGGCCTTTTCGTTGCCTTCTGCCACAACGGTTGTGCTGTCTTTAGTAATGGTGACGCGACGCGCGCGACCCAACATCTCCATCTGGGCGGCATCCAGCTTCAGACCCGTTTCTTCCGAGATCACCTGACCGCCCGTGAGAACGGCCATATCTTCAAGCATGGCCTTGCGGCGATCGCCAAACCCTGGAGCCTTGACTGCCGCCACATTCAAGACACCCCGCAAGCGGTTCACCACCAGGGTGGCAAGCGCTTCCTTCTCAATATCCTCTGCCACAATCAGCAGTGGCTTACCGGACCGAGAGGCTTGCTCCAAAATAGGTACTAAATCTTGAACGAGGGCTATTTTCTTGTCGGTGAGTAGAATATAGGGATCTTCTAGAACGGCTTCCATCCGCTCTGGATCGGTGGCGAAGTAGGGGGAAATGTATCCTTTATCGAAGCGCATCCCTTCGGTGACTTCCAGCTCCGTCGCCATCGACTTTCCTTCTTCGAGGGATATTATGCCCTCTTGGCCTACTTGCTCCATTGCGCTGGCAATCATTTGCCCCACTTCCTCGTCATTACCTGCCGCGATCGCACCCACTTGAGCGATCGCCTTGGACCCGCTCACGGGCCGTGCGTGTTCGGCAATTTTCTCCACCACAAAATGAGTGGCTCGGTCGATACCGCGCCGGAGGGCCATCGGATTTGCGCCAGCTACCACATTCCGCAAGCCTTCTTTGACAATGGCATGGGCCAGGATAACGGCTGTGGTTGTCCCGTCGCCTGCAACGTCGTTCGTCTTGGCCGCAGCCTGTCGCAGCAAAGCCACGGCGGTATTTTCAACGTGATTGTCCAGCTCGATTTCCTTGGCGATCGTAATTCCATCGTTTACGATTTGCGGCGCTCCGAATTTTTTCTCTAGCACCACGTTGCGGCCCTTGGGGCCAAGGGTTGCGCCTACTGCTTCGGTTAACAGATCGAATCCCCGTTCTAGGGCTTTGCGAGCCTCCTCGCGGTAAGTAATGTGCTTTGCCATTGTTCCTAAACCTTTTGTTCTCGCTAGGGTTGATTCTTAAAGGAAAATCGAAATGCTACGAAACAACTGCCAAAATGTCTTGCTCGCGCATCAGCACGTGGTCTTATGCAATGCTCTCGCTAAATTTCTTTATTTTTTCCCAGCAACGTGCGTCCAAGCTGAATCCAGCGCAGATTTTGCGCGATGGCCCGTGCGACTGATACTGTGCTGCAAACTTTCCCATTGATGGTGGAGAAACTCGGTAGCCTCTTGCAAGGCGTGGCGATCGCGATCGCCAGAGGCCACCAGTTCCTCGCTCACGTCTTTGATTTTGACGCGGACGACTTCCGGTTTGTCCTCGGGAGAGATCAGGTGGTGGAGGCGATCGCCCATCGTATGCACCAAATCTTGCACTTGACGAGATTTTTCGCTCAAAACCTTTTAA
>JAAURS010000208.1 GCA_012032135.1 Acaryochloridaceae cyanobacterium RU_4_10
GAATGCTGGGTAGTGCGGGAGGGAGGATTCGTGAGGATTCTCCCTATCCCGATTAGGTGTTTCTATGCAGCAAAATTGTACACTGGTGTCTCAATAAAACGCACTGGACTCTTTTGATTTAAAACAATCTGTTGTATATGTTCAACAGTTGATGGAGAAAAAAATTGCTCGCCAGTTTCTAGATTGACCCGCGCGGGTACATTTTCAATCAAGAAGAACGCACCATTCATCTCTAGTGAATAAGTCACTGTTTGCTCCACAAGCGCTTCATTCCAGTTATTGGTGGTCATCTTTCCTCCTTTTAGATAAACTGTCACTCCATTGGTTTGAATCAGGCTCGTATAGAGTAATTATCTTGATAAGTGGTCGAGTAGGATAACTACATTGAATATGAATGTATCGATTTTCCTGAGTGAGACCATTAATTAAAAAACTAGGGCCGTATTTATCATCAGGATAGTCTTCAATTATTTGTCCAATTGCGATTGCTTCTCGAACCTCCTGTACTCGAATACCACGCAAAATTGATTGGTCAACTGCATGTTTGGAAAACTCAAATTGATCGTTAGCGATCGTTTGGCGAATTTCTTCAATAAGTTCAGGCATATCACAATTATATTGGCTCGTGACACGTTGAATGCAAACTCTGAGGTCTAATCAATACTTTGCAACGGACTGTCAAAAACTTCTGGCGTGCATGAAAAGGCTATGTGCAGCCGCTAAACAGCAACGTTAGGTGCCTTAGAATTTCTTGGCCATTTCCTCTGAATTTCTACATGCATATTGCAAATTGGCTATGTCCACTGAGCTTATGCCTTGATTTCATGATGACTAGGGGCGATCGACAAGCACTCATTCATAGTGTTTGGATTGTTCGAGATACAGAGACATTTCCCCGTTTGATTACCTGCTATCTTCTCTGAAAATGGAGGGTTCGATGGATTCCCAATCTATGCAACTACTAGATGTTGTAACACTACTGACCGATGTGCTCGAAAACGGCTTATTTCGTGGGCAGGTAGGTACGTACTGTGCCCTTAGCGCATAGCTCTGGTTCAGTCCCGACTGGTTGCCCCCATGACCTCGAAAGACTAACCGAAGCTCAAGCTACGGAAGGGCGCGATATTCTGAAGGGCTATTACTACAGTGGCTTGGAATCAGAATTAAAGACCAGTAGGGAACGTCTGCTGGATCGACTTCGGTAATGGCAATAATCCGTGATTGGGTTGCGTTGCCCGTTCAATATAAAGTGCGCGATCCAGCAACCCTAACTCATCCAGAATGGTGCGGACTTTGGCAAAGTGTCTGCCCAGCTTAATAATCACAGCAGCATCTACCCCCGCCAGACGATCGCGCAGGGTAACCGCATCCAATGTGGCAGGTACAATGCTCAATACATCATCGTGGAACGTAATCGGTACCCCTAGCATGGCAGCACTGGCCATCGTGGAAGAAATCCCTGGCACAACTTCCGTGGGAAACCGTCCCGCTAAACGCTGAAATAGATACATGAACGAGCCATAGAGCATCGGTTCTCCCTCACACAGGACCGCGACATCTTGACCCGCACTGAGATGTTTGGCAAGGTTCTCTGCGGCAATATCGTAATAGGGTTGGGACGATCGCTCCACGCTAAAAGGCAATGGCATCGGAATTTCAATCTGGTCGGGACGAATAAAATCAGCCACGATCGCCCGTGCCAGCACCTTGCCATTTTCCAGTGTAGGGTAAGCAATCACGGGAACGGAGGTCAGAATGCGATGGGCTTTCAGCGTCAGTAATTCTGGATCGCCTGGACCAATCCCTAACCCATACAGTCTGCCTAATTCGGTCATAACTCATTCTCCTTGGCTAACGCATTGACCGCTGCTGCTGCGATCGCACTGCCACCACATCGTCCATGCAGGGTAATGAAGGGGACACCCCGATTGTTGGCTGCCAGTTCTGCTTTGGATTCTGAGGCTCCTACAAACCCAACGGGAAAGCCCAGAACGATCGCAGGTTTTGGTCCGCCCTCATCTAGCAGTTCTAAGAGATGAAACAAAGCTGTCGGTGCATTTCCGATCGCAACCACCGCTCCTTCGAGTTGAGGTTGCCACAGTTCTAGCGCCGCCGCCGATCGCGTATTGCCGATCCGCCGTGCAATCTCTGGAACTTCGGAATGATTGAGGGTGCAAATAATCTCATTACTTGCGGGTAGCCGTTTGCGCGTAATTCCATGAGCCACCATTTGCGTGTCACAAAAAATAGGTGCGCCCGCTGCCAGAGCCTCTCGTCCTATTTGTGCAGCATGAGGTGAAGCGGCTAAATCTCGAACGATATCTGTCATGCCACAAGCATGAATCAGCCGCACTGCAACAGGGACTAAATCCGCAGCTAAGCCATCCAGATTGGCTTCTGCACGAACGATCGCAAAAGATTTACGGTAGATATCATCACCATTGCGGATGTAGTCCATCATACAAATCCAGAGAGCGTAAGGAAAGATTAAAAATTTGGGAGGACGGATCGCTGCGTGAATGCTCCAAAGGATTCATTGGACGTTTTTCGATGCTGTTGGTATTGGTACAGTAGTGGTTCGATCGCTGACAGAGCAGTCTCAGCAGTTACTTCACACAATAGACATTTTAGGATTGTTGATATTCTCACTGGTTTTGCAGATACAAGCAACCGTTTCATGTGCTGTGAGTAAAACTCTGGGGTGACTGTAATCTGCGTAATCTTACTGAGGTAAGAGATGAAATTGAAATGTTAGGGTAAGAACATCCAAAATTCTCATTTCAAACGCTGCCCAATTGGGTACGGACATGTCGCGACAAACCTTTACCATCCAACCCAGTGAGAGTCCGCCAGCTCCTATCTTTCCCTTTCCAACTGTGGGATGGAGCGTTGCGCTTCTGCTGTTAGGTGGCGTGGTGGGTTGGCAGCTGGCCCGTCAGAGAGTCACTCAACCCTCGGTCAAAACAAACAAAACGGGTCATCCAGATGAGGAGCAGCCGAATTTTACCCAAGTGCTCCAATGGGTTGGCCATGCCAAAGCCTTTGAGAAACTCGATCGCTATGATGAAGCCGTTTCTATTTACGATCGCGGTTTGACCCAACATCCTCAGGATTTTCGCCTTTGGCACGAGCGGGGATTGGCATTGGCAAAACTCGGGCGCTTTGAGGAGGCGATCGCAAGCTACGACCGTGCTTACGAACTCAATCCCACCCAACGCGATTTAGCCCACGAGCGCGGTGATGCACTCCTCAAGCTCGAACGGTATGAAGAGGCGATCGCGTCTTTCAATGTGTTCTTAAACTATGTACCTAATAGTGGCCATGTCTTATCGGACAAAGGTTATGCCCTCCACCAACTCAATCGCTACGAAGAAGCCCTGCAATCCCTGAACCGAGCGTTAAACGCTAATGACGGCGATCGCGATGCAAAGGTGTACGCTCACGCCTATCAAATTGCTTCATTGCAACAATTGGGACAGCTAGACGCAGCGTTAAAATCTTGTCAAACTGCCCTCCAGCGCTATCCTCAAGACTCTTTCAAGCAACAATATGAAACACTGCGGCAACAAATTGCTGAGGCTTGATAGGGGCCTTCCGATCGCCGCTCCTTACAAATCAACATGTTAAACTAACCGAGGTTTATGAAGATTAATTGATAAAATATCCTCACCCCACCCCAAAAACCTTTAACCCCTTCAAAACGCGGTTGTGAGAGTCATTGCCTCATGGACAACGCCAGCCTAATTCGCACATTTATAGAGAGCGCGATCGCAAATCAAAGCATTCTGTTGGCGAATGCTGAGCTTCGCATTGAGCCCGTGGGCAAAACTCTACAGCTATGGGCCAAAAATGAGCGTATGATTGCAAAAGCTCACCTCAATGCGACTATTCCTTCCATTAAGGTTAATCCGTCAACATCTCAAAGGGCAATGTTGCATGATGCATTGCTATCCCATCAGTTTCTGCCCATCCAGCCTGCTCTTTCCAATGGATTTTCCCAGTACGAACAGACTACTATTCCCCGTGGGTACGAGGTTTGCGATACCGATGGCCTCTTGTTTTTACAGGCTTGGTGGCAGTATCAACAGCACCCCGAACAGTCCAGTTTGCTGGGAATGTTGCTTTGGCACGGTAAAGCCTGGCATCCCATCCGAGATATTGAATGCGATCGCGGTCTGATCAAGCTCTTTACTTGGGGCGGTCAAATCCCGTTGGATCCCAAAGATCGGATTATTTGGGTTCTGAAAATAGATATTGAAGAGTCTTCTTCACCCGTTTCTCCATCCCCTAACGACGCGATTGCTGTACCCGTCCAGACCAATGGTGCGGTGAGGTCTAAAAAATGCATTGGGAATTATCTGGTTGAAGCAGGGTTGCTGTCCACAGCCCAAGTCGATGTAATTCTGCTAGACCAAAATTCAACAGGGATGCGCTTTGGTGAAATTGTGGCGTCACGGGGTTGGCTCAAAGAACAGACCATTGAATATTTGATGAAACATTTAATTGCGCCGCAACAATTGGTGGTGCAAGAGATTAGCCCCCCTGAGAGCCAGCCTCCGCGCCCGTCTCGTCAAGTCACTCCACGCAAGACGGAGCCTCAGCCCAACTCAATCCACGATCGAGCGACCTTTATTATCCAAATGCCTTCAGAGGAAGATAGTTTTTAAGTCTGTGGTTGGCACAACACAGAAAGGTGCGATCTCCGTTCTGGTGTACCCAAGCTTGGTTGCAGCGGTGGCATCTGCTGTACTTGCAAAGTATTGGGCAGCAATTGCAACTGATAAATGAATTGCCATGCCACTTATTTTTCCTCGCAATGAAGAGGAGATGTTTTAAACTCCAACCTTCTCAGGCTCAGGCTCCCGCAGTTTTTGCGAGTAGAACGAAGCTGACTCCGCACCCGTCGCACATTCTTTCGCGAACTCAATTAGGTGATAGCTAGCCCAACCCGTCCCAATCACGTCCTCAATTTTGCCCGCTTTAAGCGCAGGTCCAGCGAGTTTCCAGAAAGTCTTGCGGTAGCTACTCAAAACTCCCATCCGAATGAGGATGTTACTCATCATAATGAGTGCCTTTTGATATTAGGCCAATTTACACGAGCGGGACTATTGGGTGGCACGATCCGGTTGGCGTAGGTAAAATTCACCTGGTATTGATAACGCTCGTAGAGAAAATCAGGACTGTAGGCCGTTGTAATTACCCGTCGCCACATCTCTACAACTTGCTCATAGGGCATCAAAAATTTCACATTGGACTCGCGGGTTTCATCCTCATCCAACCACAACCGACCTTCTTTCTCCAGACGCGCCCAGAGTGCGGTTTTGGGTAAGGCGTAGAGCAAGTTAATGGTCAATACTGAAATATTAGAGGCCCGGATGAAGTCTAAGATGCGATCGCCAGTCTCCCCAGTATCGGTATCAAACCCAATGATGATACCGGACACTACTTCCATTCCGTAGGTATTGAGCGCCTTCACCGCATCCAGGATCGGCATACTCAGGTTTTGGTCTTTAGAAATGGCATGAAGCGCATCGGTTTCCGGGGTTTCAATCCCGCAGAAAACCGTGGTGAAGTAGGCTTCCCGCATCAGCTCCAAAAGTTTGGGGCTTTGGGCAATATTGAGGGTCGCCTCACAGGCAAATTGAAGGGGATAGCCCCGTTCCTTTTGCCACTCAATCAGTTTGGGCAAAAAGTCCATTACCGCTCGACGATTGCCAATAAAGTTGTCGTCTACAAAATACACGAGCCCTGGATTGCCGGATTCTAGCATGGCATCTAGCTCGGCCAGAATCTGTTCGGGGGTTTTGAGGCGGGGGTTGTGGCCGTAGAGGGCTGGGATATCGCAAAATTCGCAGTTGAAGGGACAACCGCTAGAAAATTGCACGCTACCCAGCAAATATTGGTTCAGATTGATGTGGTGGTAGGCCGGAGTTGGAAACTCGTTGAGGGGGAGCCGCTCTTGAGTTTCGAGGCGGATCTGCTGAGTGGGGCGATCGCAACTCCTATCCAGCAGCTCGATTAGTTTCTCATCTGCATCCCCCAGTTCGCCCATGCGGAGAATATCGAACTCAGGATAATATTCGGGACAACCTGAAACGGAAGGACCGCCCACGACCGTCAATTTGCCATGACGATGGGCGATCGCATTAATCTGGTTGATTTGGGGGCGCTGAATGTGCATCCCGCTGGTAATCACCACATCAGCCCAGCGGTAGTCGGCGTCCGTGGCAGGGTTTGCATTTTCATCAATCAGACGCACCTCCCATTCCTTGGGCAGGTAAGAGGCCACCAGCAACAGTCCCTGGGGCGGCATAAAAGCCCGGACTCTTCCGCCCGTAAGCTTGTAAGAATAGTGAAACGTCCCAAAAGAGCGACTGTATTTTGGAAAAATCAGCAGCACCCGCCGATGATTGTTGGGGACATATTTGACCTTTCCTGGCAGACTTTCAGGAACGCCTTGTTTAATTTCTGTCTGGAGAGTTGTCATAATCTATCCTCAACACCAAATACATTTATTTTTTACTACTTTAACCAAAGTTTTCGAGCAATCGCGTTTCCGTAGAGTTTTCTTGGCCCAATTTCTAATAACGGTTTCCCTGCATCCTTTGGCAAATTTAGGTTTGGCGGATCGTTGGGGTCCTTGGGAATTCGCAGAAAATCCGTCACAAAAACCACAGGGCGATCGCCATTCCAGTCTTTCTGCATCTGAGTTTTGTCAATCAGCATCTTTGGCTTTGGTCCTGGGAAACCCGGGGGTAAGCGATTTGAACCCCCATCACTCAGGACGAATACCGTCTGGTAAGCTGTTCCCGGCGCACCCCAAACCCAATCGCCAAAAAGATATGTAATCTCTATGAGAGTTTTTGTACTTTTGGCAATTTCAGGCCGAATTGAATGGGCCTTGTCCTGCTCTAGCTCTTGCTTTGGCTGCGGAGACAGCCTGGGAATCTGAATACCTTTTGGACCTAGATAAAAACTCATAGCTCCGGCTGCACCCAGTTCGCGAGATCCTTCAAAGATCCACAGAGCATCCGCTTTGAGCTGGGCCTTGGCTTTAAGAATCAAAGTTTTAGACGATCGAAAATCTTGAACGGTTTTAAACCCCTGAATGACTGTTGCCCAAGTGGTTCCAAACCCAAACCAGAGGAGCACTAAGGCGATCGCAAGTTGTTTGCGCAGCAAAAATATCCCGCTGCCCACAAACCCAACCCCCAGCCCAATGAGTTGAACGGTCACGATAGTTTGTACGCCCTGAGTTTGAGCCAATTCTGGGAAAAAGCCAATCACCCGTTGGGGGAGCCAAATTAATCCAGTGGCGATCGCACCCCTAACCCCGCCATCATCCACCCAATCCAACGGCGGGAACGCTCAGATGTCCCTTGCCATGCAGTAGACCACCAATGTCCTGCTGCCATTGCCAGGGGAGGCAGTGCCGGAATGGAATAGTAATAGAGCCTTGAGGATAAGGGCAAAAATAATAAAATTGGTAAGGTGGCCAATACCCCCAATAGGGTCAATGCATTGCTGCGCTGATGGTCTTCTAAGGACGCCTGGGGGGACAATCCCTGTCGCCACTCTTTGTATAGGCCACGTAGGGCTGGGGGTAACACGAACACCCAGGGCAGACACCAGAGGGCGCTGACCAATAAATACCCCCACGAACTAATTTTAGAAATACTGTAGTCTGGGGGCCAACGGGTATCTAAAGCTCGTTTGACATTTTCATTGAACAGAAAATACCGAACAAACCCTGGATTGGCCCGTTCCACGGCAATAAACCAGGGTAAAACAATTGCAGCCACGATGCCTAAGCCCAGCACGGGCCTGAACAAAACGAGCGTTTTCCAACGACGCTGGGCGATCGCAGTAGCCCCGCAGCAGGCCATCCAAAACGCCAAGGCTAAAATTCCCTTCGCTAGGATGGCCAAGCCTAACAATAAATAAGTCCCCACCAAAAAAACGCGAGATTGGGGATTCAAGGTTAAGCGCCACAAGCAGTAGGCCATCCCCAGCAATAACGCACCCAACAACTCATCAATTAACAACTGGTGGGCAAAAATAAACCAGCCCACACTCGTACTCAGCAACACAACTACGGCACGACTGGCGATCGCACCCCAAAGTTGGCGGCTCCATAGAAATGCAATAACGGTGCCAAACCACCCTGCCAAGGCAACGGGCAGACGGGCCGCAAATTCATGAATCCCAAAGATTTTATAGCTGGTGGCGATCGACCAATAGAGCAGCGGCGGCTTGTTGAGATAGGGCGCACCATTGAGGGTTGGCGTAATCCAATCTCCACGCAGAACCATTTCTCTGGCAACTCCGGCAAAATGACCCTCATGGGGCTCAAACAGACCGTAATGTCCAATATCGAACGTTAACAACAAGAAGGCTGCAAACAACAGCACGCCATCTATCCATCCAACGGGTTGATTGAGTTTGACAGACTGCATTCGCTTTGCGGAGCAACAATTTCCTTCTTCGAGAGTGTACGACAGTTCGGCGCTCTTTGGATGGACGGGGGTTGGACTATGGCATTGAGCGATCGAGCAATGATGTGGATGCGCCCTCTTCACGACTGAGCGATCGCAACCCAGCTTAAAAATAATCGATTCGTTGTTCACATCGCTTTTTGCTTGGGCAACCTAGATTTATCGCTCGGTGTTTTTCAAAAAATTGAAAAACATTTCTAGAGG
>JAAURS010000209.1 GCA_012032135.1 Acaryochloridaceae cyanobacterium RU_4_10
TGCCCTATTCCAACAAGCCCAGGGATGCACTCATGGCGAACTCAACCGTCAACTCCAAGAACTAGAAGGCGAAGATACGGACTACCGTATGAAACGCGGACTGGCCCACCTTCTGACCCAAGCCTTTAGCACCTTTGAAACTCGGAGTCCCCTCGACCCACCTTTATTACGCCAACGTGCCTTTGAACTTGCTGCAAAACAGACGCTCAACCCCTTTGCTACCCGCCAAACCCTGAACACTCTCGCACAACAACTCACCCAAGAACTCGATCGTGAGGTTTTACCAGAGCAAATCCAACAGGGACTTTACGCCGACCTTGCTGACAATCAAATTCTGACCCAGTTTGAACCCCCTACCCCTGAAGCCTTACTCCATCGCTATAATCTCTCCCAAGTTCAGGGTGTGTTTTATAGAGCCAGTGAAATCATCATCAACGCCCACCGCAACGATCCTGGCGAATACAAACTGCTCTTTCGATACCTGAAGCTATTTGGACTGATGGCCTATATTGAGGGAGATGCCGAGCACGGCTTTACCTTGACCATTGATGGACCTGCCAGTTTGTTTCAGGCCAGTACCCGCTACGGTTTAGCGCTTGCCAAACTTCTGCCCGCTTTACTCTATGTCACCAAATGGAGCTTAAACGCAACCCTAAAGGTGAAAGATACCTACACTTCCACTTCTAGTATTCGGCGTTTTACCTTAGATGCAGATTGCGGACTCGTCAGTCATTATCCACCTGGTAAAACCTTTGACAGTCTGCTGGAAGCTGGA
This sequence comes from Acaryochloridaceae cyanobacterium RU_4_10, assembly GCA_012032135.1. GTDB lineage: Bacteria > Cyanobacteriota > Cyanobacteriia > Thermosynechococcales > Thermosynechococcaceae > JAAURS01. The sequence goes on from JAAURS010000209.1 coordinate 776, forward strand.
TTTGCAGAGCGTTGGGAGAAAACCAAAACCGAATGGCGTTTAGAGCGAGAAGTAGACCTCATTCCTATCCCAGGTAGTGTAATGATTCCAGACTTCCGGCTAGTTCATCCAGATGGACGCACGGCATTGCTGGAAATTGTTGGGTACTGGCGACCGGAGTACCTCAAGAAGAAGTTTGCTCAAGTCCGTCAAGCAGGACGGACGGATTTAATTCTGGCCATTTCAGAGCGGTTGAACTTAGAAAAAGCAGGCGTAGATTTTAGGGACACGCCTGCCCCACTCGTTTGGTTTAAGGACAAATTACTGCCTAAAGCCATACTGACTGCTCTAGAAAGCTTGGCCTAAATACTCGAAGAATTCATCGATAGGGCTTGGGCTGTAACCCTTGATTCTGCTTCAGAAGACACCCACTTTAGATAATCCACAACCAATTGATGCACTAGGCGCTGTTTCACCGTCATCAAAATACTTTTGAGCAACCCATTGCCCGTTGCTTCCACGATCGCCTTTGGAGTCATCCACAACATAGGCGGAATATCCACCTTAACTTCTAGATTGGCCTGCCCTTCTAAATAGGTTCTGTCAGCTTTCTGGGTAGGGCATAACATCCCTTCCAAATGGAAGTGAAACCGATCGTTAATAAAATCAACCCCTCTAATCTCACAGGCTGTTGAAGATAAAAATACAGTTCCATCGGACTTTGCCTGGATATGAATATCCACCGTGGGTTGTAAATTGAACATCAAAAACTGCCGCGCCTTCATCTTCATGCGGTAGCGATCTTCTCCCAATACCTCAACTTGGCTTGGATCGGTAAGGGCATGGACCAATCTATGCGGCTGTCTTAGATAATGCTGAATGGGAACTGCTGCGGACGGCACTAAAATAGAAACCGATTGGGATGCTGCAAAAGTTGCTCGCATAGAAAGGCATACTAGAGAGTTATGCTTCTAATGTTACATTTTTTTGGGAGATTGTCAGGCGAATTTCTCTATTTTTCCAAAAACTGAGTCTATTTTAATGCTACGCGTTGTTTTTCCTATTCCTCACTCTTTATCCGCAACCCCATGACTTTTTCCATCGCCCACCTTGGCCCAGCAGGGACTTATGCCGAGCAAGCTGCTCTAGCCTACGCTCATTGGTGGTCAATCCAGACTCAACAGCCAAAACCCAACCTCGTCCCCTACCCCAGCATGGCCCAAACTCTCTATGCCGTGGAACGATGCGAAACGGAGATGGCGATCGTCCCAATCGAAAACTCCATTGAAGGAAGTGTCACCACTACGCTAGATACCCTCTGGCAAGTTGACGATCTGAAGATTTGCCAAGCACTCGTGCAGCCTATTATTCACGTACTGGTCACCCACGCCACACAGTTAGCAACCCTGGAAACGGTGTATTCTCACCCCCAGCCTTTGGGTCAATGCCAACAATGGCTGACCCAGCATTTACCTCAAGTTCGCTTGATTCCAACCCTCTCCACAACTGAAGCGCTCAACTATATCGATCTGGATGGCACCGTTGCAGCGATCGTGTCCGAACGAGCTGCAAACCTTTATGACTTACCCATCTTGGAGCGATCGATTCAAGACTACCCAGACAACTGTACGCGGTTTCTCATCATCACTCGGCCCCAATCCAATATCGCCATTCCTCCAATCCCCAATGCCCCTACTTTTACCTCCTTAGCCTTCAGTTTGAGGCGGAATGTTCCAGGGTCGCTCGTAACCCCACTACAAATTTTTGCAGATCGTCAGATCAACCTCAGCCGAATTGAATCGCGCCCTTCTAAGCGATCGCTCGGGGACTATGTCTTTTTTGTCGATGCAGAAGCTGCACTGGAAACAGATGCTATCCAATCCGCTCTAATCCTGCTTGCGGACCATACCGAACGACTGAAAATATTAGGAAACTACGCAATTTTGCCGCTTTAGTTGCGATCGCTCTCGCTAAAAGTATCTTTGAGAACGGTACGGGCTGCTAAATGATTGCGCGTAGATGTGAGGATTTCAACTTCTCGTTCCAGACGGGCTGAGGTGTCTTGCATTTCCAGAAGCGCTTGTTGCTCGAGGGCAACGCCGTAGAAATTGCTGGCAACCCAGTAGGATAATTCCGTCGGCAGATCGGGGACATCCTCCGGTAGCGTAATATCTTGTTCCGTGAGTTTGGCGGAAAGTGTCACCACATCGCCCAGTAGCTCCTGAACTTGACCGGCTAAACTTCGTAAGTCTTTCGGTTGAGGCAAGTCTTCAATCCATTCCACCAACCCCACGCGGTAGGGTTTTTCACGGGTGTAATCTAAAACCCGAAAGCGCTGTTGCCCCAGACACAACACCATGATGCGATCGTCAGGGAGCCGTTCAAATTTGATGATTTCAGCGCAACATCCCACACTGGCTGCTTGGCCTTGAGTTGGATCCCACATCAATACCCCAAAACGGCGATCGCTTTCCAGGATGGTATTCATCATGATCCGGTAGCGAAACTCAAAGATGTGAAGCGGTAAGGAGCGACCTGGGAATAGGACAACTTCGGGTAAAGGAAACAGGGGCAATTCTCGAACAGCGATGGAAGATGAAGAAGCCATGCTTGAAGCTCTATTTAATATCCATGAGAGAGTGTTTTATTACTTAACTCTAGCCCATCTTCATGAGACGCAGTAGGCAAAGGTCCAAAAATGAAGCTTTTTCCAAAAAAATAACTCAGCAACCTAGTCAATGCTAAGTTGCTGAGCCTTTGTGAAAACAAGATTTTAGCTAAAGCTTCACTTCAATATCCACGCCAGAAGGCAAGTCAAGCTTCATGAGGGCATCAATGGTTTTGGGTGACGGTTGATAAATATCGATGATGCGGCGGTGGGTGCGGGTTTCAAAATGCTCCCGCGAATCCTTATCGACGTGGGGCGATCGCAGGACGCAATAGATGCGGCGGCGAGTCGGTAAGGGAATGGGGCCGACGGGGGAAGCATTGGTGCGCTTGGCCGTTTCAACAATCTTTTCGCAGGACGCATCTAATAAGCGATGGTCAAATGCTTTCAGCCGAATGCGGATCTTTTGCTGTTGCAAAGTGGCGGTCATGGAAACAATCTCTCGTTTAGTTTTCAAGGTTCGAGTTCAGAACGCTGCGAATTTTTCGAACGAATCTTTTCGCAGCGTTTCTTCAAGTCGTTGCGCGGGCCAAAAATTATTTGATGATTTTGGACACTACACCTGCGCCAATGGTCCGTCCGCCTTCGCGAATTGCGAATCTCATTCCCTGCTCAATGGCAATGGGGTTGATCAGTTGAACGGTCATTTTGATGCGATCGCCGGGCATAATCATTTCAGCTTCACTGCCGTCATCGGCGGTGAAGGCGCTGATGGTTCCGGTCACGTCGGTGGTTCGGACGTAGAACTGAGGGCGATAGCCGGGGAAGAATGGGGTATGACGACCGCCTTCTTCCTTCTTGAGTACGTAGACCTCAGATTCAAAGTCCGTGTGAGGCTTGATAGAACCGGGTTTTGCCAAAACCATCCCGCGCTCGATATCTTCCTTTTGAATCCCTCGGAGTAGGATCCCGGCGTTGTCTCCAGCCATCCCTTCATCCAGGGACTTCTTAAACATTTCAATTCCGGTTACCGTGCTCTTGCGAGTGTCGCGGATCCCAATGATTTCAACTTCATCTTGAACCTTGACTTTTCCACGTTCGATCCGACCCGTTGCAACGTTCCCCGACCTGTAATGGAGAACACGTCTTCAACGGCCATCAAGAAAGGCTTGTCAACGTCGCGCTCTGGAGTGGGCACGTAGGCGTCCACTTCTTCCATCAACTTGTAGATCTTATCAACCCACTCGTTGTCGCCCAATTTAATTTTGGGGCTGCTGGTCAACGCTTCAACGGCTTGAAGGGCAGAACCTGCCACAATCGGAATATCATCGCCAGGGAAGTCGTAGCTGCTGAGCAGTTCGCGAACTTCTAGCTCGACCAACTCAAGCAACTCATCATCGTCAACTTGGTCTTGCTTGTTCAGAAATACAACCAGACTGGGAACGCCAACCTGCTTTGCCAAGAGGATATGCTCCCGCGTTTGGGGCATGGGACCATCTGCCGCAGAAACCACCAAAATGGCTCCGTCCATCTGCGCCGCACCCGTGATCATGTTTTTCACATAGTCAGCGTGTCCGGGACAGTCCACGTGGGCGTAGTGACGATTTCCGGTTTCATACTCAACGTGAGCGGTATTGATGGTGATGCCGCGAGCTTTTTCTTCAGGCGCAGCGTCAATTTCATCATACTTTCTAGCCTGAGCTTGCCCGATCGCCGCCAAAGACATGGTGATCGCCGCAGTCAGGGTTGTTTTGCCGTGGTCAACGTGACCGATAGTGCCAATGTTGACGTGGGGTTTTGTTCTTTCAAATTTAGCGCGTGCCATGATGAATCAACTATTCCTCTTCGATTGAGATTATGCGTTCCCTTTGTTTTTCGCGATGATGGCCTCAGCCACGCTACGAGGGACTTCCTCGTAGGAACTGAATTCCATTGAGAATATGCCACGACCCTGGGTCATAGACCGTATATCAGTAGCATATCCAAACATGGTGGCCAAGGGTACCTTTGTGGTTACCTTAGCGAGCCCTTGATCGACGGATTGGCCTTCAATATGGCCTCGCCGCGAGATGAGGTCGCCCATGACGCCACCGAGAAAGTCTTCGGGCACTTCGACCTCAACTTTCATCACCGGCTCCAGCAAAACAGGAGAAGCCTTCATAACGGCCTCTTTGATTGCCATGGATCCGGCAATCTTAAAGGCCATTTCAGAAGAATCCACATCATGATAGGAACCATCTATCAAGGTGGCCTTGAGGTCAATCATGGGATAGCCTGCCAGAATTCCAGCCGCGCAAGCTTCTTCCATCCCCTGTTCTGCAGGACCGATGTATTCTTTGGGCACGGAACCGCCCACAATTTTGGACACAAACTCAAAGCCCGAACCTGGCTCAGCAGGTTCTAGCTGAATCTCAACGTGTCCGTACTGTCCTTTTCCGCCACTCTGGCGAATAAATTTACCTTCAGCCTTTACCGCTTTGCGAATCGTTTCGCGGTAAGCCACTTGCGGTGCCCCCACATTGGCTTCAACCTTAAACTCCCGCATCATCCGGTCTACAAGAATTTCGAGGTGAAGTTCCCCCATTCCGGCAATGACGGTTTGGTTGGTTTCTGGATCCACTCGGACGCGGAAGGTCGGATCTTCTTCGGAAAGGGATTGAAGCGCCTTGGAGAGCTTCTCCATATCCTGCTTCGTTTTCGGCTCAACGGCAACCGAAATGACGGGCTCTGGAATAAAGAGAGACTCTAGAATGACCACCGCGTTATCGTCGCAGAGGGTATCCCCTGTAAACGTATCTTTGAGGCCGAGGGCCGCACCCAGGTCTCCGGCTCTCAGCTCCTCTACTTCAATTCTTTCATCTGCCTTCAAGACAATCAGACGGGAAATCCGCTCTTTTTTATCTTTAGATGAGTTCAGAACGTAGCTTCCTTTCTTGAGAATGCCAGAATAAACCCGCACAAAGGTCAATCGACCGTAGGGATCCGCCATGATCTTGAAAGCCAAGGCAGACAAGGGCTCATTGTCATCAGCATGACGCTCGACTTCATCCCCCGCTTTTGAAGTGCCGCGAATGGCAGGAACTTCAATGGGAGCGGGCAGATAATCGATGACCGCATCCAGCAGAAGCTGAACCCCTTTATTTTTAAAGGCAGACCCACACAACATCGGGACAATGGTGCCGTCGATGGTACCCTTGCGAAGGGCTTTGCGAATCTCTGCTTCCGTCAGTTCTTCCCCTTCAAGGTATTTTTCGGTCAATGCATCATCGGTTTCTGCAACGGATTCGATCAGTTTGAGGCGAAACTCTGTTGCCCGTTCTTCAAATTCCGTAGGGATGTCGGTTTCTTCAATATCGTTGCCGATATCGTCGTTATAAATGAAGGCCCGCATCTTGACGAGATCGATAATACCGCGCAGGTCGCTTTCTTGCCCGATCGGGATTTGAATGGGGACCGCGTTGGCCCTCATGCGATCGCAGATTTGGCCGTAGACCTTATAAAAGTCAGCCCCCGTGCGATCCATCTTGTTTACAAAGACAATCCGAGGCACCTTGTACCGATCGGCCTGACGCCAAACCGTCTCAGACTGAGGCTGGACGCCACCCACCGAACAAAACACCGCAATCACACCATCCAACACGCGCATGGACCGTTCCACCTCAATGGTGAAATCGACGTGTCCAGGGGTGTCGATGATATTAATTTGGTGATCCTTCCAACTGGTGGTGATAGCCGCAGCCGTGATCGTAATTCCGCGCTCGCGTTCCTGTTCCATCCAATCGGTCACGGTATTCCCATCGTGGACTTCACCAATTTTGTGAACCACACCGGAATAATACAGAATCCGTTCGGTTGTTGTTGTCTTACCCGCATCAATGTGGGCTGCAATACCGATATTGCGCACTCGCTCAAGCGGGACGGAACGTGCCACAACTACCTCCTTGGTCCTTGCAAAACAATCGGCACCTTGAAACAAACATTCACTAACAATTCTAGCGATTTAATGAATGACCGCAGTCTCTTAGTAGCGATAGTGAGCGAAGGCTTTGTTCGCGTCTGCCATGCGGTGTGTTTCTTCGCGTTTGCGAATGGCTCCACCCGTTTCATTGGCGGCATCCATCAGTTCGTTGGCTAGCTTTGCCACCATAGAACGTCCGGCCCGCGCCCGCGCATATTGGATGATCCAGCGCAAAGCTAAAGCAACACCGCGATCGGTCCGCACCTCCATCGGCACTTGATAGGTCGCCCCACCCACTCGACGTGCTTTCACTTCCACCAAGGGAGTTGCTTTACGCACCGCGTTCTCAAATACCTCAAGGGGATCCTGTCCAGTGCGCTCTTCAATAACCTTCAGGGCATCATAGAGAAGGCCAGACGCAACAGATTTTTTACCGCTGTACATGATCCGGCGAATGGCCATATTGATCAGACGGCTGTTATAAACCGGATCGGGAGGGACTGGACGCTTTTGGGCGCGGTTACGACGAGACATGGACGACCTTCAATTTAATAGTATCGACAACAATCATTCAGTAGACAAAGTCTCAAAACAAACCATCTTGGGCTTCTTTAGGCTGAACAATAGAAGCAATGGATTGTTTCGAGGTTGAGAAACGAAAGACTCTAGAGAACGCGCTCCAGAGCTTTTAAGCATACCGTCCAACGTAAAGCTGGATGACAGACAACAGGAGAATTAATGACTATTTCGCCTTAGGACGCTTAGCACCGTACTTAGAACGACCCTGACGACGGTCTTTCACGCCAGCGGTATCCAATGTGCCGCGAATAATGTGATAGCGGACCCCTGGAAGATCCTTAACCCGTCCGCCACGAATCATGACGACGGAGTGCTCCTGGAGGTTATGTCCAATTCCAGGAATATAAGCTGTGACTTCAAAGCCAGAGGTCAGTCTAACCCGAGCAACCTTACGCAGAGCGGAGTTGGGCTTCTTAGGGGTTGTTGTATACACGCGGGTGCAAACACCACGACGTTGCGGACAACTCTTCAGAGCTGGTGACTTCGTTTTCTTGATGGCTTTTTGGCGTTCGCTACGAATGAGTTGCTGAATTGTGGGCATGGGTTAGCGATGACTTGCGTTTCGAGATAGGGTTCTTTCTTCCAAATGATAACTATATCGATCTTTGTACCTCTGTGTCAAATTAAAATCTAGCTATCGTCGGTTGAGTTTGACACGCACTATAGGGGCGCACGGCCATGCGCCCCTACGAAATCACCTGATGTTAACTTCGTTTAAGC
>JAAURS010000210.1 GCA_012032135.1 Acaryochloridaceae cyanobacterium RU_4_10
GGAACTAAACGGGTCTTGAAACACAATCTGCAAATCTTGACGAATTTTTCGCAATGCTTGCCCTTGCAGCTTGCTGATATCTCGGCCTTGAAATTGAATCCGCCCACCCGTTGGCTCTTGCAACCGCACCAGCGCGCGACCCACCGTCGTTTTACCGCAACCCGATTCCCCCACTAGACCCAGCGTTTCCCCCGGATAGATCTTAAAAGAAACACCATTCACCGCCATCACATAGCGCTTCATCTGACCCAGTAATCCACGCACTGGGAAAAATACCTGTAAATGATCGACTTCCAGCAAAGGAGATTGCCCCTCCAATACTGTAAGGCGATGCTGTTGCTCTGCCTCTGTCACCTCTGCTACCTCAAGGGTGCGGTCGCCCACTTTAGATTGCACTACCCCCTCACCCTGCTCGTTGAGGACCGTCTCCATAAAATCTGAAACCGTAGGTAGATATTGCAAACGCTTGTCCGGCTGGGGACGGCAGGCCAATAACCCCTTGGTGTAGGGATGTTGGGGACGATCGAAGATTTGCTCCATTGGGCCAAATTCAACAATTTTGCCCCGATACATCACGGCAACCGTATCTGCGATATTGGCAATGATGCCCAAGTCATGAGTCACAAAAATAATAGACATCCCCCGCTTGTCGCGCAGTTCTTTGAGCAACCCTAAAATTCTTGCCTGAACGGTCACGTCCAAAGCTGTTGTGGGTTCGTCCGCAATCAGAATGGCCGGATTGCAGGAGATGGCCATTGCAATCATCACCCGTTGAATTTGACCGCCCGACAGTTCGTGGGGGTAGCGGTTTAAGAAGGATTGTTTGCGTTCGTTAATCTGCTCTAATAACTGGCGTTCCGTTAAAATTTTGGTCCGCTCATCAGCTTCCGCCAATAATTGCAGCTTCAGATCCTCATCGGTGGGAATTAACTTCACCTCCTGAAGCAGTGCGATCGCCTGTTGTTGGGCGTCAGCTTTGAGGCAATTTTGATGCAACCGGAGGGCTTCTTCAAGTTGGAATCCACAGGTAAACACCGGATTGAGAGAACTCATCGGTTCTTGAAAAATCATCGAAATCCTTGCCCCGCGATAGCTTGGCATCGTTCGCTCGGGTAAATTCAGAAGATTTACGGGGGCTTCTGTATTGGACATGGATGTATCCTGAAACCAAACCTCGCCTCCCACAATTTGCCCCGGAGGGCTGGGGACCAACCGCATCACAGAAAGGGCCGTCACTGACTTCCCAGAACCTGATTCGCCCACAATTCCCAACGTTTTTCCGCGTTCTAAGGTAAAGGAAATATCATCCACCGCTTTGACGGGGGCTCCCTCTGTTTGGAAATGCACCTGCAAGTTCTTCACGGTCAGGATAGGATCTGTCATAGTGGTGGCCTAAAGAGCAGTATTCGGCAGCAAGGCTATTAATTCAGGAGCAAAATTTGGATAAAATCCTTAGCGAGATTTTACCAGGTGCATTGAATCCGCGATCGCCACAAGCAGGATTTCAGCGTTGAATATACAGGCGCAAATGGTTTATTTCGGTAAAAATTATGCCCAAAAGCCGATGGTTGGTTCGGAAATTGGGGTACTCTAAAGTCGCACGACTGGCACTGGGAATTTGAGTATGGTTGACAAAATACTGCGGCTTGGTTTTATGAAGCAAGGATTTGCCCTGTTGGATGGATTGCCCAAGTCCGCTGTCCTTGCTCTAAGCCTCAGTCTGGTGTTGGGAACAGGTCTAATTGAAGGCAGAATTGCCCCTGGGCTTTCATTGTTGGTGGTTTACCTGTTGCCCATTGCGTTTGCAACCTGGTTCATGGGTTTGCGTCCTGGCTTGGCGATCGCGCTGTTGAGTGGAGCGGTTACAGCCGCAGCTCAGATTTTGCTCCAACCTAATGTTCAAATGCCCCAAATCATAGCTTCGAGCTGGAATGCTATAGTGCTAGTGGCCGTTGGGGGCATTGTGGTGGATTTACTCCATCGGGTGAAAGTAGCCGACGCCATTGGCCAAGAATTATCTCGCATTGATGCCGCAACCGGAGCCATTAATCGCCGCTTCTTTTTAGAACTTTTAGAAGCAGAGTTCAACCGTGCCGAGCGCTATAAGTTTGCCTTAACCCTGGCTTATATTGACCTGACTAATTTCGATCTGCTCAACGAGCAACTCGGCCATCAAGCGGGAGACGAACTCCTTTACCAATTTATCGAGCAGTTAAGTCAAGCTCTTAGATCCAATGATGTCGTCGCGCGATTGGATGGCAATGAATTTGCCTTACTTCTGCCGCAGACCAATGACGTCCAGGCCCAACAGGTTTTTACCAGACTCCACCCGCAAATGAAAGAAGTACTCAAGGTCAAATCCATGCACCTTGAGTACAGTATTGGGGTCGCGACGTTTCTAGAAATGCCCGATACCTTTGAGGAGCTAGCGGCAGAGACAGAACAGCTTTTGAAAACCGTCAAGTCTAGCGGCAAAAACAGCCTAAAGTATCAAATTTTTCCTGAAGACTTCTAGAAACCGATTCCGATATTGAATAGGTTGACCACCACATAACCCCGACGCTCGGGGCTATAGGCATAATAGACGTTATCCCGCGTGTAGTAGGTGCGATCGCGAATGACGACTTTACGGCACCCATAGGGCAAAGCGACTACTTCATTTCTGGGATATCTATTGCGATATCGTGCCGAGTTCCGATAGGCGTTTTTGCGATGATGGCGATATTCATTTCTATAGCCTCGGTCCCATCGGGGAGAGTAGTCATAATCATAGCCGCGATATCGGTCATGTTTTGGACCTGCTGAGGCGACTGAGGCTGACAATGCGGTAGATGCGGCTAAGACAACTGCGATCGCCCCTGTCCGAAGTGCTGTCTGAGTTTTCATGAAGGTTCCCTTCTCATAAATCTGTGTTAATAAGCTGAAATGGCAGGCCACTTTATTATTCTTTCCTAAGAGTATATTGTTGCGTGCGTATTTGGTTGGTGAAACGCTTACTATAAAAGAAGCGTGCGGTATTCAGTTTGTTCCAGATGGAAAAGTTCGCTCAAGAAGAGTCCACTACACGGCCTAATCCCGCAAAGTCTTTATGGACGGTCATTGCCATTCTTTTGATCGGTCCTTTAGGATATGGGGCTTGGCGTTTGGTCGTCAATGAGGAGACTCAAGTCCCCGTTGCAAAGGTGGTACTGCCCGATACGGTGGAGGGACATCGAGGTCCAGTTTATGCGGTTGCGGTCAGTCCAGATGGGAAAACCTTTGCCAGCGGCAGTGGCGATCTCACGATTAAACTTTGGAATTTGCAAACCCAACAATTGCTGCAAACCCTCTCAGGACATACCGCACCAGTGGCCTCCGTTGCCTTTAGTCCTGATGGAAAAATGTTGGTCAGCGGTGGACGAGATAAAACCGTCAAGATTTGGGATCTCCAGACGGGCAAACTCCTGCGATCGCTAGTGGCTGGGACGGAGCGCGTTCAGACTGTGGCCGTTAGTCCCAACGGGCAGATTTTAGCCAGCGGCAATGAAGATAAAACCATCAAGCTCTGGAATCTCAAAACAGGCGCGCTCCTGCGCACCCTGACGGGACATTCAGATGGGTTGGAAGGGCTTGCTATTACCCCAGACGGCCAAGTGTTGATCAGTAGTTCTGGAGACAAAACGCTTAAGTTATGGGACTTACAGACAGGGAAACTCATCCGTACTCTGTCAGGTCATTCTGAGGAGATTGAGGGCATGATCCTTACGCCTGATGGTCAAAACCTTTTCAGTGGAGATAAGGATGACACTCGGCAGTGGAATGTGCAAACGGGAACGTTGCTGGGTGTTTTTCCTAAAGCGTCTGGATTGGTGAGATGTTTGGCTGTTAGTCCTGATGGTAAATTGCTGGCCAGCGGTCATACGGACAATACAATTAAGATTTGGAATTTGAAAACCACGAAGTTGCTCAAAACGTTGTCCGGCCACTCGGATTGGGTTTTATCGCTTGCGTTTGCGCCTGACAGTGAGGGTAAAACGTTGATTAGTGGAGGCCGAGACAAGATGATTAAGGTGTGGCATCTGGGTGTTCTGGAATAATAGAAATGAAGAACGATCTTTGGAAATAGTTAGAGCGTTAGTATGAGCGGCTTTGAAGCCTTGCGATCGCAGCTTGCCACGCCGCTTCAGATCGGATCGGTGACGGTCAACAGTCGCGTGTTGCAGTCTCCGTTGTCTGGGGTGACGGACCTAGTTTTTCGGCGATTGGTGCGACGGTTTGCACCAGACTCAATGTTGTATACAGAGATGGTTCATGCCTCTCAGGTGTGTCATGTGCGGGAACTGCCCAAGCTCATGGAAATAGACCCCCAGGAGCGTCCCATTAGTATTCAACTGTTTGATTGTCGGCCTGGATTTTTGGCGGAAGCGGCTCAAAGAGCGGTTGCAGAAGGGGCCGATACAGTAGACATCAATATGGGCTGTCCGGTCAACAAAATTACTAAAAGGGTGGAGGATCTTCACTCCTGCGCGATCCAGACACTGCTGCTGCGATCGTCCGGGCAGTCGTTGGAGCAGTCTCTGTTCCCGTAACGGTCAAAACTCGGATTGGTTGGGATGATGATGAGATTACGATCTTAGATTTTGCCCAGCGGATGCAGGATGCAGGCGCACAAATGATTACAGTTCATGCCCGCACCCGCGCCCAAGGCTATCAGGGTCCTGCACGTTGGGAATGGATTGCGCGCGTCAAGAAAAAACTATCAATTCCGGTGATTGCCAATGGCGATATTGTTTCTGTTGAATCTGCCCTCCAATGTTTGGTGGAAACGGGAGCCGATGGTGTGATGTGTTCCCGTGGGACGTTGGGTTATCCATTCTTGGTGGGGGAGATTGACTATTTCTTGAAAACAGGACAGCACAAACCTCTTCCAACTCCGATTCAACGTTTGGAATGTGCTAAGGAGCATTTACAAGCGCTCTATGACTACAAGGGCGATCGCGGAATTCAACAGGCTCGCAAGCATATGACTTGGTATGCCAAAGAATTTTCCGGTGCCGCAGACCTCCGCAATCAATTGTGCGCGATCGCCACAGTTCAGGAAGGAATGGACTATATTGACCGAGCCATTGATGGCATCTCTCTTTAAATTCGGCTTTTGGGAATCCATTTGACCGTTTTGGGTAAGTGGTCTTGCCAGTTGACACAAGCCCGTTGGTCCTCAGAAAGACGATGGGCGAACAAACGAGTTTCTTTTGGGGTTAAGGGCGTTCTTTGGCAAAAGAATGGATGCCAAGGACGACGGCTAAAGTAGCTAAAAAAAACTGCTGCGCGCGGCTTTTGGGTCGGTGGCTTACCGCGATGGTAAAACCGAGCTGTATCCACAAAAATGACAGTACCTGCTTTTCCGGTACAGCTTACCCATTCCTGAGTATCGGGAGTTGCCGAGAGTTTCTCCATCTCTCGATCGAAAACGGACTTGTACCGATATTTAATGGCGTTGCAAACTTTGGTATTGAAATCTGGTTTTAAGCACTGAAAGGGTCCACTTTCTTCATCCACATCGCTGAGATAAACACAAACCTTGACCATGCGGCGGTCTTCGCGATCGCGGTGCCAAGCTCTGGCTCCAATTTCTTTGCTGTTGGGGACGCTCACAAAACAGGATGCCCCATCATAGGCCACGGGGAGACAGAGATATTTTTCAATAATCTCGAGCAGTCTCTCATTCAGTCCCCAGTAAAAAATTTCTGGATTGTCGACCAATTGGTTTTTTGATGCGTGAACTTCATGATTGTCAAAACCTGGGAAGGAAGCAATATCTTTGAGATCTAATGTGAGGTGTTGAGCGGCTTTAAAGAACTCTGTCGTTTTGGGCAAGCACAGATCTGACAGCGAAGTGATACAGAGTCCTGTTTTTTCTAACGCTTCAACAATTCTCTCATCGCTTTTTTCAAGCACGGGCAACTGACTCTGATGGTAGCTCAGTGCTTTTGATAGCGTGAGGTTAAAAATTATCTTCCACAAAAGCGGATTTCGATAACCCCCAGGTGATTTGAGCGGGTAGCGAGGTAAGGTGGGCGATCGCTCTTGTGATGCGTCTATTCACTTTGAATAAGATCGTCGCGCTCAATTCTGTGAGGCGGATGGCGCGGTTACTCTTGACATGAATGGTCATTGGGGTGAATAGGTAAATGAATGGAAACGCTTGCTCTAGATTGACGATTGGTTCCGAATAAAAATATTCCCCCTCAAAGAATAATACCCATAAAAGACTGAATGGCTTGCTTAAGTTGTGAAATATCTCCCGTAGGGATGCTAGTCACACCAGGGACTTGCTCTAACCCACAGGCCGTTGATGCAATGACGGGAATTTGATAGGCGATCGCTTGCAGCAACAGCCTGGGGTTATGTTCTACATAGGCGGGTAACACGACTAAGCCTACGTCTGAGAGAGCGTTGAGTTGAGCACGCGATACCTTCACCCCTGCCCAAAAGTTTTCACCTTCTAGTTCCGTTCCTAAAAGTTTCAGTTGCAGGTCCAGTTCCTTAGCAACTTCTCTCAATTCATAAGCTCCTTTGCGTCCCAAGGTGGAGGCAGGAAATAAGATAACATTCCCTCTCTCAGAAGATGCTTCAATATTAGGAAGAGACCAGTCCAGTAAGATAGTTTTCTTTGGGAATAGTTTAGCAATCTCAGTATGAGGTGTAATAAGGCGTTGTGCGGATTGGAGTGCTTGCCATTCCGCCTCCAGCAGTTCTGGATTTGTTCTAAAGTCTCCTAGGGTGGAGCTTTGCGGATGGTTGCAATGTGCTCGATCCAAGCGCTCTTGCAAAACGGATAGGGGAAGGCGCGTCATTAATACATCAAAAGACCTACCACCTAGATGCCCTTCACGCCATAAAAATGGCAAAAGGTGCTGCATTACAACAATATGGTTCACGTCATAGGTCAGTCTGGCAGCATAGATTTCAGAAAGTTTCTGGTCGTTTTTAAGCAACTGCTTTTGACGGGATTTGCCTTGAGTCGCTATTTTGCGGGAAGTTAGCGATCTCCGCAGGGTCATAATTGTGGCAGTCTGAATCTGCTGAAATCCATTGGAATTCCAGGCATAGTTTGACTTACGCCAGCGTTGACCTTGCAAAGGAAGAGCTAAAAGGTCTCGATTAGTGCGATGCGTTTGAATATAGCGATCGAATTCAGGCCAATATTCATCTACCAGATAAGCTGTTCTTTCTAAAGATTGTAACAGGTCTGTCAGGGGAATATGTCTGATACAGGCTGTAACGTTGCAAGTGTCACATTGATGGATAGGGTCAGTGAAAGATACTACCTGTTGGGGTTCTGTTATAGCCTGTGGAACTGTTTCAATCTTTTGCCCTTTGAACCTTACCACTAGAGCATCGGAAGTTAAAAAGGCTTCTATTCTAAGAGCCTCACGCACCTTGAATCGTAAATCCACATAGTTCCAGAAAACGGTAGCATCTTGACCGCTCTCAGCGAGGGAGCCAGGGATAATTTGAGTGTGGGCGTGGCGCTCTATAATTTCTGTCTCTGTGTTGAGTGCCAAGCTATATAAGGCATTAGACAACTGGCACAAACCACCGCCGATGCTTGGAATCAAACAACCTTGGCGAATTTCTCTACCCGTGACATAGCCTCGGTGTTGAGTGGGTTGTCCGATCTGTTTCCAGAAGCTAAAGATTCCATTCTTTGGAATTTCAATTCCATGAATCTGTTGCAGTGCCACTCTAAGGTTCTGAATTTTGCCCAAGACAAACCGATCTTCGAGGATATCTTGGCTGCTCCATAGAGGCGTGATTGACTCTGCAATAACAGGTCGATCGATGAGGTCTGATGTTTTGGGATGTTTCTGAACTGGGTTCACCCAACGGTTGACGATTCCTTCACGCAGTTGAAGCAATGTTGCTTTACTCCGAAAGGTTAAGAGATCTGTAAGGGATGGATAAGATGACTGTTCTAGATGACCTGCTGGGTCTGGGGGCATAAATGGTATGGGAATCTCTGTCTTTAGTCTGTCTTAGCTCATATCGGTATTAAGTGTCACCGTTAAAATGCTCAGTGATTTTACGAAAGTCATTTAAGCATTCTACGCTCAACTTTAAACTCGGAAGATTTTTTGCAGGGTAAGGTCACTAGGATTGATATAAATCTAATCAATTGCTATGTCACGACATTTAGAACGCCTGCTTCAACTGGATACTTTGATCCGTAGCAACCAACGTTATACCGCAGGAGGGTTGGCTTTGGCTGTGGAAAGAAGCGATCGCACGGTCCGCAGCGATCTAGCATTTCTGCGCGATCGTCTGAATGCACCGTTGCTCTACTCCAAAACGAAGGGGTATCACTATACAGATCCAGATTGGCGGTTGCCCAGCATTACCTTAACCCTCTTTAATCACTCTGGCCAGAGGAAAATAATAACTCTGGCATAGAACAGGAAGGTACAATACGGTTGCAACCGATTCATCAGAGAAATTAGTTTAGAAAAAACAGTCTCTAAGTGAGGAATTGGGAATACTGTTAGCCAGGACTTGATTAGATTGAAATAGATAAAAGGCTGAATCACAAGTCGTAAATTATTGA
>JAAURS010000211.1 GCA_012032135.1 Acaryochloridaceae cyanobacterium RU_4_10
AGCAACGTTCCATATCTTCAGATTACACCAACGCAAACTCAACTCTTACACACGAAAGATCTTCAGCACAAACACCCCACAGGTAACAGCGGGGTACAGCACAGTCATCGATCCTCGGGCTTCATGGCGGGGAACAGTAGCACTTCCTTGATGTTGTCGTGGTCAGCTAGAATCATCGTCAGCCGATCGATGCCCATGCCCCCAGCCCCCTGTCGGGGGCAGTCCGTACTCCAGCGCCTTGCAAAAGCTCTCATCCACGGGCATGGCTTCGTCATCACCCTGCACACCCACCATTCAGATATGGTTGACTTTGTCGCTTCACACACAAATCCCCACAGGGAAGGTTGCGACCGCCCAAGATGATCGTGGTAGATAACCGCACCGCAGTCTTGGCTGCAGCCTGATCCGTAAACATCTGCCGCTGTTTGGCAGGGTCATTAAGCTCTGTGTACGCGTTGCACACTTCCCGGTAGTTCACAAACAGCTCGAAACGCTCTACGATCCCTGGTTTGGCACGATGGGGTTTAGCAAGGGGAGAAATTTCAATGGGGTAGTCTAAAACGAAGGTGGGTTGAATGAGCGTGCCTTCAACCTTTTGCTCAAAGGCTTCATTTAAAACACGACCGATACTCTTGCAATCCTCAACTCCTACGATCCCCGCTGCTTGAGCAGCTTTTTGAGCTTGTTCTAGGGTCTCAAAGGCGGCAAAATCCAAGCCCGTGGCCTCTTGAACCAGCTCGTGCATGGTGACCCGTCGCCAGGGTGGGGTGAGATCGATGGGTTCTCCTTGGTAATTAATCTGTAACGTACCCAAGACGGACTGGGCCGCTTCTGTGATGAGGGTTTCGGTCAGGGCCATCATGTCGTGGTAGTCGGCGTAGGCTTGGTAAATCTCAATGGTGGTGAATTCGGGGTTGTGACGGGTAGAGATGCCTTCGTTACGGAAAATTCGGCCCAGTTCAAAGACTTTCTCAAAACCACCCACAATCAGCCGTTTGAGATGTAATTCAGTGGCGATCCGCAAGTAAAGGCCCATTTCAAGCGTGTTGTGATAGGTCACAAAGGGGCGTGCGTCGGCTCCACCCGGCTCAGACTGCAAGATTGGGGTTTCAATTTCAATGAAGCCTTGTTGGTCCAGGTAACGGCGGAAAGAGGCTGTAATTAAGGCTCGACGGCGGAAAGTTTCGCGCACGGCGGGATTGACAATCAAATCGACATAGCGTTGTCGATAGCGTTTGGCAATATCCGTCAAGCCATGCCATTTGTCGGGTAGGGGTAAAAGTGATTTGGTCAGGATGATGTATTCACTCACGTAGACCGATAACTCGCCTTTATCGGTTCGCTTGAGGGTCCCTCTGACCCCCAAGAAGTCACCCACGTCCGTCCATTGCTTGAGGTGTTCGAAGGCTTGAGGATCTGACCCCTCCATTACAGACTGAATGCGGGCTTTTTCTAAATAAAGCTGAAGGGTGCCCGTTTCGTCTTGCAGCGTGTAAAACGCAAGTTTTCCAAAGACCCGACGCGCCATGATGCGACCTGCGATCGCAACGGTCACGTCCGCTTCTTCTCCGTTGGGCAGATCTTTATAGTGTTCTTGGAGAGGTTGAGCGCGATGGGTTGATTCCCAGCGATAGGCATAGGGGGTAATCCCTGCCTGCTTCATTTGTTCGATTTTGTCTAAACGAGCAGCACGGATTTCATCTAGGCTTGAATGGCCTTGGGGCTGAGAAGGGTCAGAGGACATAATAAATTACTGGCGCAAACTGTAGGGAAAGGCAACAAAGCACAGACTCTGATTGTAGAACAAGTCTTGCGTTGCTTAAATTGGGGTGGTGAGGCGCGGATTTTTGAATTGACAATCCACAGCACTGCGAAGCTGAGCTATCGCCTACTCAAAGACTGATTAAAGCTCATAGAGTGATTGAGGGAATTAGGGTGGGGTCTAGAATCTTTGTCCGATCGACTTGAGCGACCTGCTGTTTGAGCCAAGTGGTAAATAACTCCAATACAATCTGAGACCTTAAAGCGTCGTCCAAGATGGGCTGAATCACTTCCTCTATCCAGATTAGATAGGTCTTTTTTCCTTTAGTGATGGGCTTGAGGAGTTGGGGCGGCGTAGCTGCAAATACGGCTGCCGATAGTTCGGGTGTTAAATCTTTGCGTTTGACGAGACCTCGGTATCCCCCTCGACGTCTCAGCTCTGGATCTTGATTGTAGTGTCGGACAACGTCTGTAAACTTTATTTCCTGCTCTTGAAGCGCATAAAACAGCTCCATTGCCAAGTCAGAGTTGTCTAGAACGGTCTCATACATGACCACTTGCATATAATCGAGCCATCGTTCCATAAAATAGGTTTCTACCTGACTCGCAAAGAGGTGTTCTGCCAGCTTGACAGACAAAACGGTATCGTAAACCAGTGTTTCTAAATCATCGATTGATAAAGCATGTCGCTGTAGCCATGACAAGGTTTCTTGAGTGGTGACCAGGTTGTTCTTGAGGCGAAAGCTATCGGCAGCTTTTTGTAATTCAGTTGCGTCTATTTTGAGTCCCACTGCTTGAGCTTTTGCTTCTACCACTCTGCGTTCCACGATAGATGTAATGGCTGAGGGCATCTGACAAGATAATTTAACGTACCGTAAAATATCGTCTTGAGAAATAAGTGGCGTTTTTTTGTATCATTCTGTACAAGTTTTTGTTCGGAAGCAGTCAGTTTGGACAAAGGTTTTAATGGGACACAATCTATCTGAGGAGGTTCAGATCGTACGCTCCAAGGGTGGGTTTGGATCCAACTCAATCAAGAACTTTTACATTGTGTTGAATTATGATATGGCGTTTGCACTACAGTTGCAGACCATCTCTGCTCAGCTTTCTAAAGGGGGCTAGAAATAGATCTAAAACCCGCTGCTGTCGAACAATCACCTCTGCGGTTGCGGTCTGTCCTGCTTTGAGGGCGACTGCTTTTCCCTGAATTTGTACAAAGGGTTGTTCTAGAGCAACTTCTATCTCAAAATTACTGGTGAAATTAGCGGAATTAGCTAAAGGGGTGGCAGTGCTAGAGGGAGGAACTTGGGTAGAA
This sequence comes from Acaryochloridaceae cyanobacterium RU_4_10, assembly GCA_012032135.1. Classification (GTDB taxonomy): domain Bacteria; phylum Cyanobacteriota; class Cyanobacteriia; order Thermosynechococcales; family Thermosynechococcaceae; genus JAAURS01. The sequence continues at coordinate 3,077 of JAAURS010000211.1, forward strand.
GTGGGCGAAATCCAGCTAATGCGGCCTTTCAAAATCCCATAGTCTTGAAAAGGATAGGCGTCAAATTTCAGCCTAGTGGGTAAGCCAACCTTGATAAATCCTGTCTTTTTATTATCCATCCGCGCTCTGAGGACCAGCCGAGCCGTCTGGGGCGCAATCTGGGCAACTAGCTGACCGGGGCTCACCACTGCGCCAGGATGTTGAATGGGTAATTGGAAGAGTGTGCCGCTGGCAGGTGCATACAGAACTCGTTGTTGTCGTTGGTATTGGAGCAATTTAATCTGGGTCTGAGCTTGGGCTATCTGCGACTGTGCGTCGGTAATTTGGGATTCTAGGAGTCTGACCTGTCGGACTTTATCAATCAGATTGAGTTCGCCTTCCCGCAGAATGCGTTGATATTCAATCTGTTGCTTTTGAAATTCTCCCTTTGACTGTTGAATATCTGCATAAGTTTTTTGCAGGAGTTGATTGTTTTGGATCGCGACGCGTTCCGCATCTTCTGCTTGCGATCGCGGGATGGCTCCTTGGGAAGCCAGTTGATTGAGTAGCGTCACCTTGGCCCGATCTTTCTTGAGCAGTTCTCCAATCAATCCTAATGAATCTTGCTGAGACGTTTGCTGTTGTTTGATTTTATCCACACTGGCCTGTTGACTGGCAGCCTGAGCCCGGACCTGCTGCCGAGCGGTACTCAGGCTGCTCTCGAGTTGGGTCTTAATGGCAATGAGTTGAGTTTGCCGATTCAACAGTCCTTCCAGCTTGACTTGGGCTTGCTGCAAATCACCATTGACGATCTCAGACTGTAACTCCATTAAAGGCTGACCTTTCTGAATCGACTGTCCCTCTCGGACATGCATGACAGCAACCGTTCCTGAAACAGGCGCATCCAATCGAATGGTATTGCCTTTGGGCTCTAATCGACCTTGGGCAATTCCCACTTCATCCACTTGGGAGAATGCAGCCCAAGGCAAAATGATAGCAGTGAAGCCTAGCATGAGATACAGCACACCGCGCGACCACAAGTTGGGTAAAACATCGATCGCCTCATGGGTGGTTGCAGACCAATCCAGGTCCAGCGGTTGTGCCTCAAGGGCGACGGGTTCTGGGAGCGCGAGAGACGGTGCGGGCGTGGGAAGTGGGACGAGTTCTTCGCTGGACGGCGGATTTGCGATCGGGACTGGATATTCTTCTAGCTTTTCAAACAATCCTGGGCCGAGCTGAAGATAGCCTCGTTTTACAAACGAATGGCGTGGGCCAGTTCTGCGGGGGGCGTATTTTTTAAAAGATAGCCCTTTGCTCCAGCCTGTAAAGCGTCCCGGATATAGTTTTCATCGTCATGGATACTAATGACCAGTACCTTCGTCTGAGGATACTGTTCGCTAATGGCTCGAGTAATTTCCAATCCATTCATTTCCGGCATTTCGATATCCACGAGGGCAATATCGGGGTGGAGCTGTTCAATTTGCACCAAGGCATCTTTTCCGCTGTTGGCGGTACCGATGATTTCGAGGTCTAATTGGGGCTCCAGAGAATACTGCAACATCTTACGCACAAAGTTCTGATCGTCCACAATCAGAATCCGAATGGGGGACGGTTCGCGTTCGGGGGGATTTAGCTCTGGATTTAAAGGTAAGGCCACGGATTCGGTGAATGGACGGCGATTCATATCAACTTAGTAAACCCCTCTAACCGACTGATGCGAGCTGTTGCTGGGTGAGATAAAAATATTGACCTCGGCTTGCGATCAGCTCTTCGTGAGTTCCCTGCTCGATCAAAACCCCCCGATCTAAAACCATAATGAGGTCTGCATTGCGAATAGTTGAGAGTCGATGGGCAATGACGAGAGTGGTTCGGTTTTTGAGAATGGAGTTGAGATTGGTTTGGATGATGCGCTCCGATTCAGTGTCGAGGCTGCTAGTGGCCTCATCTAGGATCAGCAGGCGAGGGTTGCCCAAGAGGGCACGGGCGATCGCCAATCTTTGCCGTTGTCCCCCAGATAACATCCCCCCTCCTTCTCCAATGGGGGTTTCATACTTCAGGGGCAGTTCGTTGATAAATTGGTCTGCCCCCGCTTGACGCGCTGCCTCGCGAATTTCCTCTGGGGTGGCGCTGGGATAGGCAAGACAAATATTTTCGCGGATGGTGCCCCCAAACAGAAAAGTTTCTTGATCCACCACACCCACCTGACGCCGGAGGGAGGATTTAGAGACGGTCTCGATGTCGTATCCGTCAACGAGAATATGTCCGCTGGCGATGGGATAGAGGCCCAATAAAAGTTTGGCAAGAGTTGTTTTGCCAGAACCGCTTCGTCCAATAATTGCAACGGTTTGACCGGGCAAAACTTCAAAAGAAATGTTTTCAATCGTATTGCTATCACTTTCTGGGTTATAGCGAAACGTAACCTGTTGAAACTCAATATGGCCGCGCATGGAGGGCAAGGGAGGCAACAGTAAAGACTGTCCATCTTCTTCTGGTGGACTGTTTAGCACATCGTTCAGACGTTCTACGGCAATGACAACCTCTTGAAAGTCATTCCATAACGACGTTAATCGTTGAAAAGGTCCAAAAACGTTGCCAAGCAGCATATTAAAGGCAAAGAGTTGTCCAATGGTGAGTTGACCGTTAATGACCTGCCAAACACCAAACAAAAAAATCAGCCGCGTTCCGCTGGTTTCCAAGAAATCGCTGACAAGTGTTAATCGTTCGCGAAGTAGTTGCCCCGAAAAGTTTGTTTTGATGGATTGATTAAAGAGTTCTTCCCAATGCCAGCGGATCAGTCGTTCAATGCCCAGCGCTTTAATGGTGGTGATTCCGGTCAAAGCTTCAATTAAATAATTTCCTTCTTTGGTTTTTGCTGTAAAAATTTCACGGGAGATGCGCTTCAAAAAAGGGGTGGTGATTAAGGTAAAGACGGCTAATACGGGGAAGAGGATAGCTGCGGTCATCGCCAACTGCCAGCTATACCAAAACATTAGCCCAAAGTAGACAAACACCATGACTAAATCGATCAAGGTGATTAAGGAGTCACTGGCTAGAAAACGGCGAATGGTGCGATTTTCGTTGATTCGGGAGGTAATATCCCCGACATAGCGGGTGTCAAAGTAGCGTTGCGGCAGACGGAAAGCGTGGCCAATGAAACCAACGGCTAAGGACAAATCGATCCGGTTGGCGGTGTGAAATAACAGATACCGCCGTAGGCTTTTCATAATCAAGCTAAATAGGCTAAATAGCACCAGCCCTGTTCCAGCAGCAAAAAAGGTAGAGACGCTACGCTGTACAACCACCTGATCTAGCAAGGTCTGAGTAAAAATGGGAATGCACAACCCAAAAACTTGAATTAAAAGAGAGGCTAATAGGACTTCCAAAAAGACCCATCGATAGGGTTCGATCAGTTTGATAAAGCGCCACAAATCGGACTGAGCTTCGGGGGTTTCCTTTAAAGCATGGGTGGGTTGAAGGAGAAGGGTATATCCCGTCCAACCTTCTTGAAATTGGGCATGGGACAATGTGAGACGGCCCTTGGCTGGGTCTGAAACAATGACTTTTTTCCGCTTTACGGCATAGACCGTAATATAGTGATTTCCCTGCCAATGGGCGATCGCAGGTAAAGGTTGCTTGGCCAATCCGTCTAGGGTTCCCTTGACAGGGCGTGTAGAAAACCCGAGACTTTCTGCTGCGGTGACTAGCCCCCATAACGAAGTCCCATTACGGTCTACATTCGCCAACGGTCGGATTTGATTGATGCTAAAGCGTTTGCCCCAGTAACGACCGATCATTGCAATGCAGGCAACCCCGCAATCCATTCTGCTTTGCTGTTTTACAAACGGATATTTTTGCGTGAGCTGTTGCCACCAATGGCCAAGTTTTAGCGTTGGACTGGGAAAAGAAACGGTTGGAGACTGAGCGCGGCTAGAGATTTTAGAAGGGACTAGCGCCGGGAATTGCTCTGAAATAATGGGAGGAGGATTGCTGCTCCCGTTGACAGTGGGCAAAGTCTTAGGGGTAACTTGAGTGACCTTAGGCGGAGCCGATTTTAACTGGGCTTGCTCCAGATCTTTCACGGGCAATCGATAGATTTCGGTCGGTTGAGCGGATTGCCATTGAACCGATTCTGGGTCTGATTGGTAGAGACTTCCTAAAGAGAGTCGCTGTCCAGAGGGGTCCCTTAAGTCGCCTCGACGGATCAGCCAGAAGCAAGGCGTGACAGATGCACTCACCACGGCTCCCGCTGGGACCGTTTCGCATTGAGCCTGGGCTAGCAATTCCCAAAGCTGCGATCGCGATAGGTCCTTAAATACTTTATTCTGCGCAAACAGCAGCAAAAGATCCCGCCGCAATGCTCGATCGTAGAGTCGTTGGCGAATCTGCGGATACTGTTGCAAGATCCGCGTCAAACAGTCTGGCTTGATAGCTCCAAGCCGCGCTCCCTGAGACGCACGTACTGCGTAGGGTTGCAGGTTGGCCTCTGGGAACAGAAAGCTTTCGCCCACCGTAGTGCCATCTCCCAAGAAAGAATGAGATTTCCCTTTGTATCCACAAGGCGAACTCTACCGGACAGCAAAATGTAAAGCCGCGCAGGCAAACCAGACGGATCCCATAGCATTTGACCGGCGGTAGGCTCAATGGGGTTCATTGACTTTAGACAAAACGCGAGATCTTTGGCGGATAAAACCTCGCCAAAGGCTTCACAAATTTGCGGACTGAAATCTTGCGTTAACACCACTCTTACTTATTTCTTGAATCTTGTCGTCTTTCAATAAAAGGCCAGTTAAATTCAGGGACCGCTGAAGGATTGAGATCTTCAATCAGAATTTGCCCCGCTCGGTACGGCAATTCGCCACCACCCTCATCAGAGAGCGGTTCGCGCTTGCGGGTAGACAAACCCATCTGAGCGAGCAATCGATTGATATGGCGATCGCTCACGTCAATATCTAGCTCTTTCGCTAAATGGCATCTCAACCAACTGGCAGTCCACCGCTTAAAGGGATACCCGTAATCTTGGGGACTACGCCTAACAAGTTCCCTCAGGGAATTCACGTACTCATCTGTTACAACTTTGGGTCGTCCAATGGGCTGCACATTCCAATTCAAATCTTTGGCTGACCGCATTTGGTTTTCCACTCAAAAGTCTCCTTACAACAACGCTATAGCCCCCAAGCGTTATTTAGATAAGGTTATCTTAATCCCAACTTCACGATTAAGCCATGCATTGGTGCAAGCAAAGTTGCGCATGTAACTAATCCGCAATCACACACAATAACCCTGTTTTGGCTGTGAGGTGTGTCACAGATTGTAATGTTTGCAATTTTTTTTACAGAGGACTCGGACCGAGACAGTTTGTTCAACGCTAAGCAGCAGAACCCTTGTGAGTTAACCAAATGTTAATTTATATCTTTATGTCCGAAATTATGTCCAAAAAAAAGCCTAAAAGGATTGTAGATCTGAGTTGAATCAATACCATGCGATGTATGGCTTGAGATTTGGGTTGCCTCCTAAAAT
>JAAURS010000212.1 GCA_012032135.1 Acaryochloridaceae cyanobacterium RU_4_10
TTCTTGGATTTCTTCATCACTCAAGTCCACGATGTACTTTTTCTGACTCATATTTCCTCTCATATTTTTGAGAAGTTTAGCAGCACTACCGTTACTGGTCAAAGTTAAGTTGGTGGACTACTAGTCTTGGTGTGTTGAGAATCGCCAACACGCGATCGCGGATTTGGTCGCGGGACAACCCATAAAACGAAGTCAGCGTCCAGACAATCTCCGCAATGACGAGGGATGTAGTGACCAGAAGAATTTCTCCAAGGGCGGCACGTTGCAGCAATTCTTCGACCCGATCCGCTTTTTTGGGAATATCGTTGGTCAGATAGCGCAGAAAGAGGTTGGTATCGATAAAGGCGCGTTCAATCGTCATCCGTCGCGCTCCGGTAGGCACGATGGTCTAGAACCTGCTGACGAATGGCATTGAAGTCCTGGGGTTTAGAGACCGGAATACTGCCCCGAAAGTCAGACAGGGTGGTTTTAAGCGGCTGTAAAACGACTTCATCGCCGCGACGAACAAAGGCTAGGCGATCCTTTCAGGTTCAATTCCTGACAAATCAGGCGGGGAATCACAATTTGTCCCCGCCGTCCAACTTTACCGGAAAGGTTGAAGTTTGAAAGCCCACCTCTTTCAAGGGTGGGATGAAAAACGAATTAGCGGATTTATCCGCTGTCAATATTTTCTTTGCAAGAGTCCGCAAAGAAATTTACAATATTGACATGGCACAACTGACACTGACCTTGAAGCTTCCATTCTTGCGACTCAATCACTGCAAAGCAGTTGAGTTTGAGGAACTGATGCGCCTTAATACCGAGGTTGCGAATAATATTGTTGCGCTTCCCAAGGATGCTCGAAAACAGCTCACTTCCAAGGATTTTGTAGGCGTTGAAATTGGGTCGGGCTGGATCAACCAGACGTTCGGAATGCTAATGCAAAAACCAAAGTGAAACAGTTTAAGCGGCTTCCTTTGGAGGTTAACAATCAAGGATGGAAGGTTCACAAGGTTGGTGAAACCTATTCGCTCATTTTTAACCCCAAGAGAGGCCGTTCTAAGCGTCTTCCGCTTGCGGTTCATCAAGCCGCCCATGCCGAAATATTGGCAAAGGTATTGGATGGACACGCTAAGCAAGGAAGCATGAAGCTGTGGCGCTCGTTCAAGGGACTCTGGTACGCCATGCTGTCTGTGTCGATGGAGGTTCCCGACACAGAACCCGTAAGCGGCTGGATTGGAGTGGATAGAGGTCAAAACAACATTGCAGTAGCAAGTTTGCCATCGGGTCAACCCAAATTCTTTAAAGCTGGAATAGTCGGCTTCATTAGAAAGCGCTATGCCAAGTTGCGAAAAGAGTTGGGGGAAGCCAAACGAACCAAGACCATTAAGAAGATCGAGTCTCGTGAGCGGCGCATTGTCACTCATATCAATCACATCATCTCGAAGGAGTTGGTGCAGTTTGCCAAGCATTATGGTTTTGGGTTGTGCTTTGAGAATTTGAGCGGTATCCGCCAAACCTCGAAGCAACGTAAGAAAACCAAGTCTAAGGCAGACAAAAATAGAGACTTTTGGCCGTTCTACCAGTTGGAGCAATTCACGCTCTACAAAGCGATTCGAGAAGGGGTTCCAACCCGTAATCGACCCGCGCCCTATACCAGCAAATCTTGCTGTAAATGTGGTGTTCTGGGGAATCGAAATCATCATCGGTTTGTGTGTGTGAATCCCCGTTGTGGGGCTAAGTACAATGCTGATTGGGGTGCTAGTCAAACGATTGGGAAATGGGACGGGTTTGCATGTTCTCTGGAGCTTAAGGATGGTGTTCTTGTAATGAGTTCGCCTGTTCTAGGGAACGGGGTCTATGACAGTCCCCCTAACTCAGTAAGTGAGCAATTCCCCGCGTTAGCAGGGGAATTGTGAGCAAGAATGAGAATCCCTCGGCTAAAGCCGTGGGAGTGTCAATGATGTTCATAGACAAATCTCAAAAGTGACTGGCAAATTTAATTTTGACTGACACTTTTGAGATTTGTCTGAACGTTCAGATTCAGCTCAATTTTGAGACCGTCCGTTTTTAGGTTTGGGCGGGATTGAGGAATCGATTGGCCATATTCAGGACATTTCCGAGGTCAGCTCCACCCCCTTGACCTCCACCCAAAAATGCACTGAGCAATGGGTTTCCTCCAGGTTGCCCTGGCTTATTGGCACCCATATTCAAAAATCCCATCACAACAGGGATCAAGGTGGGCACCATCGACTGAAGCATCGAAGCATTCAAACCCGTCTTTTGGGCAATTCCTTCTACTAACTGCGTTTGGGCTTGAGCGGGGAGCAAACTCTGCAACGCCGTTTGACCTAACATGCCTCCCAAACCACCACTCATCAGTTTTTCCAAAGGATTGCCGCCACCACTGGATTGTTGTTGAAGTGCAGGCATTAATGCACCTCCTACCGCAGACAAAATCCCAGGCATTTGACCGGAGGGAATCCCATGCTCGCCCGCTACTTTTTGAACCGCATTGGTCATGGTTTCCAGGTGGGAAATGCTGGCTTGCTGATTCGGGTTATTAATGGCACTCAGTACATCAAAAACAAACTCATTCCAATATCCTCTTCTTCAATTCAATAAAAACTCCCATGAGTCCTGTGAGAAACCATTCCGTCATACCAGGACTCATGCCAACCATCTTGAAAGCGTTACACTCGGGCGATGGAAAGGGTCACTTCCCCTTGATTGTCATCAACCTTCGTATCAAAGAAAAAGGCTGACAACGTAGCGGTTTCACGCACATGCAAAGTCAATAGGTCGTCATATCCATTCAGAGAAGACCAGGTCGATCCAACTTCAACCTTGGTTTTCTGGTTCGTCACCTTGCCACCGTAGATCCACAGCAGAACGAGAGGCTCACCCACAATCCCCGGACCGGAATGATACCCAAACGCACCGCTCTGAATTTTAATCAGATACTTTCCTGGCTCCAGCGATTGAGAAACGGCCTTATTTTGGATCTGGTCCATCGTCCTAGAGTCAAGCACGTAGCAATTGTGCTGGCTGTGAACCTTCAGATTCGCAATGCCGAATCCTTCTGGGTGGCCAACGGTGTCAATGCGAGTGGATTCGTCAGACGGATTTATAACATCAATTTGCGTGGCTTCGTTGGGTGTTGCTGAAACACCCATTTTTTTGCCCAAGCCTGATACAGTGGCCCCTATTCCAGCCGCTGCACCCAACCCTGCGGCCCCTAAGCCCGCTGCCGCGCCTAAACCTGCGGCACCCAAACCTGCCGCCGCACCCAAACCCGCAGAGCCTAAGTCCGCTGCCTTAGACCCTATTCCGGTTACAGCATCACCCGCACCTGAAATGGCATCACCAACTCCAGCGGAAACGCTGCCCAGCCCTGTGGAAGCTTTTTCAACAGCTTCTTTGCCCGTCCTGAGCATGGTATCTCCCGTTCTCGAAACAACACCTGAGGTCGGTGGCACACTGGGAACTCGAATCGAATCAGATTGGGTCACTTTGACCCAGCGACCTCCCTCCGCCACATAGCCTAACTCTGCTCTATAGTCATGGTCGGGCACTGGAATGGGGACGTGACGGTCGATCGCCTGTTCGTCCAAGTCGTACTGTTGAAACGCTTGGGTTGAGAGACTGCTGACGTCGTAGATCCGCAGTGCTAGTTTTTGTCCGCCCTGCTTGCGCGCCTCTGCTTTGTCTGCATCAGTGGCTTCCCAATAGGCATAAGCATTGCTAGAATCTCGGGGCGTTAGAATCATGCGGCTTTTACGCAGGGACTGTGCTGCTCCAACGGCTGCCGCTCCAGCGCCTAATGCCGCCGCACCTGCAACGGCACCCGCTGCGGCACCCACAAAAGGAATCGCGCCGCCTTGGGGGGGCTTCACCGTTCCGGTTTCACCTGCAAACGGAACCGCTCCACCTTGCGGGGGATTGACCGCTCCTGTCCCATCCGTCACCTCTTTCCGTGCGACAGGGGCCAAAGGCGTTGCGGCTTTATCCCGACCTTTCAAGGCCCACAACAACAGACCTCCCACAATCGGAATGCCTAACAATAAAGGCCACCAAGGAATACCGCCTTCCCCAGACATTGCAGGGGCTGCTGCTCCACCCGTTGCGTCAGCGGTATTGCCAGCCGCTACTGTGTCTGGAGAAACCACATCCGTCGCTTCAGCGGTTTTGATGGCGTCCTTGCCTTCTGGTGTGGTAGCAAAGCCTAAAAAGGAGGATACGGCTGCGTTGGGAGTGCCTTTATAGACATATCCTCGCGGTTGTGAAAAGGGATAGCGAGGGTCAGAGGGGAGTGTCTTGTGCATTGAGAGCACCCGAATGCCATCCCGATTCAAGACTTGAGAGGCGATCGCATAGCCAATCCCATCCTTGCCCAGTTCTTTGACCATTGCATCGGTCGTGTCATCCGTGAGGGTTTGAGCGGTTGTCCCCGTCTTAAAGGGAGCCTTTTGGAAAACGGGATACCGTTGAAACGCAAGTCTTGTATCGCTGGTCTCAGGGCGATCGAGAAACCGAATCGGTCCTGGCGCACCGCCCAGTTCAGACCAATCTTTAATCTCACCTCGGAAGATTTTTGCGAATTGCTCGAAGGTCACATTGCCTGTAAAGGGGTTGTCTGCCCCCACCACAATGGCAATTTTCTCGCGGCTGATGGGGACTTGATTTAAGCCCTTTGCAGTCTCTTCCGGCATCAGCGGACGACCGATCGCAGCGAGATCGATTTCCCCTTTTTCTAGAGCAGCCAGCGCTTCATCTGTGCCTTTGCCTTCAAAGCTGACTTTAGCGGTGGGAAATTTTTGAGCGAAGCGAGTTTGAAGCGCCTTGTTAATGGCAGACATACTGCTAGCCCCGTCAATCTGAACCTTGGCATCCGCAGGCAAAGACGAAGGGAGCGGAAATGAAGGAGAACTCGTGGCAGTTTGTGCTCGAACTGATTCTGAAACCAGGAGCGATGCTGGCAATACAGGCGTTGACGCCAACCCGAGCAGAAACAGGATTTGTAATTTAGAAGAAATTTTTCTTTGCATCATAGTGGATAACTTCCGAGTGGTTACTGAAATGGGAAACGGGTATTGCGCTCAACCGTAACTGGATCGAGAAGCGTTGAATCCCAAAACTGCTTCATGGCCGATAAGCGCACAGGGCTAAACTTTAACAATGGAAAGCAAAATTTCTCCTTCATTATCATCTGGATACGAATCAAAGAAAAAAGCACAGAGGGTGGCAGGCTCTAAGACTTCTAAAACGAGAGCATCATCGTAGCCATTAAGCGTTGACCAGGTTGCTTCAACCTCTACATTGTTTTTTTTGTTGATTATTTTACCGCCGTAAATCCAAAGCAAGACTAGAGGTTCACCCACTTGTCCCGATTCTGGGTGGTAATTAAATACACCCGATTGAATTTTGATAGTGTTTGTCCCTCTCTCTAGCGTTGTAGAAACTGAGGTCTCCTCAATGCCTCGCATTTGCTCGGGCGCGAGCAAAAAACAATGCTGCTGACTGTGAATTTTCAGCTCCGCTACAACACAACCTTCCATATTCTTAACCTCGCGCTTTTCGTGATTGAGTGTGTCTCAGCCCCCAGAAAACACCTGACTTGGTGCAAGGCACCGACTGAAAACATCAGCGTGCGAAGTATTGATATTGGGCATTATTGTCCATCTTTATCTCCCAGTTGTGAATATTTCTGAGACAAAACTCATCATGTTTGCAATGTTGTCAAAAGATTGAATTTATAAGGTTTTTTTTAATAAAAGGCTCATCTGATGCAGCAGGAAACAGATTTTGCTCGGTCCTAGAGCGCGTCAGAAACGATCGATTGGGAACAACCCATCTCAAAATGAATCCTCCCCCAGGAGGGATTCCAATGTAATATGATAATTTTTATAAAGTTTTGCAACAAGTAACTTCGGCCATGACAATTCCCGCCGCCTTAAAATCGATTATGACTTTTGCCCACCCCCTCATGATGTGGGTGTTGCTAGGGCTCACTGTTTACTCCATGTATCTAGGGTTCCAGGTGCGTCGAACGCGTTCGGCTGAGGGAGATCTCAAAAAAGAATTAATTCGCCAAAAATTCAATGTTAAGCACCACCAAATTGGGTCCTTGCTGCTGGCTTTGATGGTTTTGGGAGCCTTGGGCGGCATGGCTGTCACGTATATCAACAATCAAAAACTCTTTTTGGGTGCCCATTTACTGGCTGGGCTAGGGATGACAGGGGCGATCGCAGTGTCTGCCGGGTTGACACCCTTGATGCAAAAGGGGAATGAGGCTGCCCGTTACGTGCATATTGGGCTCAATGTGGTGTTGTTGGGATTATTTGGCTGGCAAGCGGTAACAGGGATGCAAATTGTCCAGAGAATTCTGAATAATTAGCTCAAAACACGGATGAGTGCTTGGTAAATCGGTCAACAAATTCAGAATATCAATGGTATGATGACCGATTGTGGCAATTTGCCAACTTATCGTCACAGCCCCGTGCTGGGCCTTTAGCCAGTCATAACCTCAACCGCAATATTGGGTTGGTAGAATCTGTCAAAGGTTGTTTGTCCTTGTCACATTAATGCAGTCGTTGCTACCCGCCAACTATGCCAAAGGTTCTTGTCTCAGACCCAATCGATCGAGTCGGTATTCAACTTCTAGAGCAAGTCGCACAGGTTGACGTGCGCACGGATTTATCCCCCGAAGATTTGATTCGGGTCATTCCAGACTATGACGCGCTGATGATCCGTTCCGGCACTCGCGTCACCAAGGATGTGATTGAAGCCGGATCTCAACTTAAAATTATCGGTCGCGCTGGAGTGGGTGTTGATAATGTGGATGTGCCTGCTGCAACCCGCAAAGGGATTGTGGTGGTGAATTCTCCAGAAGGCAACACCATTGCAGCAGCAGACATACCTTGGCTTTGCTACTCTCTTTGTCTCGTCATATTCCCGATGCCAATCAATCCTTAAAGGCTGGTAAATGGGAGCGGGGTAAGTTTACGGGGGTCGAACTCTATAAGAAAACGTTAGGAATTGTCGGCCTCGGCAAAATTGGGTCCCATGTCGCGACTGTTGCCCGTGCAATGGGGATGAAACTGCTGGCCTACGATCCGTTTTTGTCCAACGAACGGGCAGAGCAAATTGGATGCCGATTGGTGGAGTTAGATTTCTTATTTCGGGAAGCGGATTACATCACGCTCCATTTGCCTAAAACCCCTGAGACTCAGCATCTCATCAATACAGATACTTTGGCCAAAATGAAGCCCACGGCCCGGATTGTGAACTGCGCGCGGGGCGGCATTATTGATGAAGTGGCGATCGCAGAAGCTATCAAGTCTGGTGTCATTGCGGGTGCGGCCTTGGATGTGTTTGAAAAAGAACCACTGGGTGAGTCGCCGCTGTGTCAGGTAGACGGGGATTTGATTTTAACGCCGCACTTAGGGGCGTCCACAGAAGAAGCCCAAACCAACGTAGCAATTGACGTTGCCGAACAAATTCGGGATGTCTTGTTGGGGTTGACCGCTCGGTCTGCGGTTAATATTCCAGGACTGCGCCCTGAGGTGATGGAGCAGCTCAAGCCTTGCTTAATGCTGGCTGAAACTTTGGGTAACCTGGTGGGTCAACTGGCAGGCGGGCGGATTGAATCTTTAGAGATTCGACTTCAGGGTGAAGTGGCGACCGTGGACGCGCAGCCCATTGTGGTTGCGGCCCTCAAGGGGTTGTTGACTCCCGCGCTGCAAGAGCGCGTGAATTACGTGAATGCAGCCATTGAAGCCAAAGATCGGGGGATTCGGGTAATTGAAACCCGCGATGCTTCAGTGCGGGACTATGCCGGATCGGTTCACTTATCCGCCAAGGGGCCAAGAGAAACGCGATCGGTGACGGGCGCGCTGCTCAACCAAGACGAGCTTCGCATTACCACCATCGACGATTTCCCCATTAACGTGGCTCCAACGCGCCACATGTTGATTACCCAGCACAGAGATATGCCGGGGATCATTGGGAACATTGGATCTTTGCTGGGTCAGTTCAACGTCAACATTGCCAGTATGCAGGTGGGCCGCAAGCTCGTCCGTGGGGACGCGGTGATGGTGTTGAGCGTAGACGATCCTTTACCTGAGGGTGTTCTGTCTGAAATTACCAAGATTAATGGTATTACCGACGCATACATCGTAAATCTGTAGGCAACCTCTTGTAGGGGCATATGCGATTTGTAGGGGTTTGGCAATGCCAAGCCCCTTTTATATTTGAGATTGAGGCGAATAATGGCAAACAGTCAGTGGTGGGAATTGTGGGTCATCGGCGAACCCGCACTAGACGAACTTCTGTCTTGGCAACTTCAGTTGATGGGGGCTCAAGGCAGCGCCAGTCAGCTTAAGGCGGGACAGCTTCAGATTTCAGGGTATTTCCCTCAGACTCAGGTGAGTGAAGCCGATCTGACGGAAATGTCTACAAACGACTGTCGTCAA
>JAAURS010000213.1 GCA_012032135.1 Acaryochloridaceae cyanobacterium RU_4_10
ACCTCACCCCGATAGATCGACCGAAGCTGGTCTAAGGTCAATCCTGGAAGATCGAGGTTTGGGTTGACCGCAATCGCCACCCCATCGATCGCGACAGGAATTTGGTCGAGTTTTAAGCCCTTTGATTCAGCAAGACGGCGCTCCTCATCCAAAAGAGGGCGCGAGGTCTGCACAAAACTCAAGCGCCCATCTTGCAACATTTCAATCCCAGAACTGGACCCCACTGGGTCATATTTAGGCTGAAGGTAGCGCAGGCTGAATTCGCGACGTTCTGCTTGAATAATCGGATCGACCATCAAGCGAATCGAGGCCCAAGCCGTACTTCCACCATAGCTGAACAGCCCCGTCGGCACGTTTTGGACTTGCGCAAACCGTTGGCGATCGGGTAGAAGTTGTGCCACGAAAGGGGATGAAAGTTGAGATTGTTTCAAAAAACTCCACACCCCACTGCCCACGAGCCCCAACGACCAAACCAGCGCCAAGAAGGCAAAGAGTGACAAAATATTGGGATTGAAGCGAGAATTTACTCTCTCTGTTCTATGTTTTTCCATCGGCCAGATCACCCGGAAGACAAACTAGCATTGCCCGTCAAAGGATGACAGCAACATTCCCCCCAAGCAAGCGTAACTCTAAAATCCTAAATTGTGACCCAATATTTTTGATTGAGTTGCCATAGAATTGATGCAGACTCATAATAAGGTACTGAAATGAGTTCTGAATCGATTGCTGATGTATCTTTAGTTCTTCGGAATAAACCATGACGGGCACGATTTGGCCAAACACAATCCAACTCAGCAGACAACTGAATGCTTGCAGCGAAAATCAGTTTTCCGGCAAGCTGCAAGTTTGGGCGGGAGGGGTACAGCATTGGAATTTGTTTTTCTGCCTGGGGCGACTCATCTGGGCAACAGGAGGCGTCCATCCCCACCGACGCTGGATCAGAATCATTTCTATGTATTGTCCTCCAGACCATTTGAAAGAAAACGCCTTTCAAAATATTGACGCGGGCGGTCAGGGCGGATATGACTATCTCATCCGTTTGGTCAGGCAGCAGAACATTACGGGAGAACAGGCTTCTAAAGCAATTCGGGAAGCTGCGGTTGAAGTTCTCTTTGACATTCTCCAGCAGGAAAATATTGGCCCTCTCAGTTTTAAGACCATTTCTAAAGATCGGATGGACGCCTCGTTGACTTTGCTCAAATCCGAGCAAGTCCTCACCCAAGCCTATCAACGCTGGCAGTCATGGTCTAATGCAGGTCTTTCACGACTTTCGCCTAATATGGCTCCGATTGTTCGGAAGCCAAACTATTTATCCGAACATCTTTCTGAAACAGCCTATCAAAATCTGCTTGACTCGGTCGATGGCAACCGCACGCTCCGAGACATTGCCGTTCTTTCAGGACAAGATATCTTGCTGCTCACCCGCGCCTTGAGGCATTACCTGCGCCAGGGGTTCTTGGAACTGATCTACGTCCCCGATCGCGGCCTTGTGAAAGCAGACGCGTTCGATCAATATGGCGCACCGCTGGGTATCGATCGCAAACAAAGCACGGATGAATCTAGCCCTGCTTTTGGCCCGTTAATCGCTCATGTTGACGATCATCCCAAAGAATGCCAGCGGATGAACTCCATTCTCCAGGGATCTGGGTATCGGTACCTGGGCGTTCAAAATTCTATCCTAGCGTTGCCAACCTTATTAGAATGCAAGCCAGATTTAATTTTTCTGGATGTCGTGATGCCCGTCGTCAATGGGTTTGAACTTTGCGCTCAAATTCGCAAGACGTCGCATTCTCAAAACAACGCCTGTGATTTTTTTGACCAGCAACGATGGCTTTTTGACCGAACTCGCGCCAAAATCGTTCGGTGCTCGGCTTTCATTGAGAAACCCGCCGATCCAGACAAGGTCTTTGCTGTTTTGAACAAGTTTCTGCCCCTTTCAACCCAAGCCCCATCGCAATCCGCACCTGCGGCGGTCGGGCTTATGTGACCGACCCAGCAGGAACGGCTTCGATTTGTCGTTGAATCTCGGTTGCATCGAGCGATCGCCCAATAAACACGAGCTTTGTGGCGCGAACTTCACCCGGAGCCCAAGGGCGATCGTAAAACCGATCGAACCGTTGTCCGACTCCTTGGAGAACGAGGCGCATGGGTTTGGCTGCAACATTGACAAAACCCTTAATCCGATAAATGTCTTGTTGCCCGACGAGTTTGAGGAGCTGTTGTTCGAGCGCGTGAGGATCGAAGGTCCGCTCTAAAACAATGTGAGTGGAATTAATTTCGTCGTCATGGTCGTGGTCTTCTTCTACGTCGTGATGGCTGGGCCGATTTTGAAGGTCATCTTCCACAGCAGCATTGAACCCCAACAGTACATCTGGGGAGAGCTGACCGCGATCGCAAGCTACCATTTTGACGGTCCTTGGCAATTCCGCTTGAATAAAATTCCGCACCTTAGCTTGAGCGAGGTCGTCCACGCAATCGATTTTGTTGAGCACGACCAAATCCGCGCAGGCTAGCTGATCTTCAAAGAGTTCTTCAATGGGGGTTTCGTGATCCAAGTTTGGGTCGGCCTGTCGCTGGGCTTCTAGGGCATCCAAATCTCCCACCAGTTGACCCGATGCAACGGCATCGCAATCTACCACGGTAATGACACCATCCACCGTGGCTGCATTCTGAATCTCAGGCCAGCGAAAGGCTTGAACGAGGGGTTTGGGCAGTGCTAAGCCAGAGGTTTCAATCAAAATACAGTCGATACTGTCCCTGCGTTTGAGCAGTTCTACCATCGTAGGCAAAAACTCTTCTTGAACGGTGCAGCAGAGGCAACCGTTGGTTAACTCAACAATATTGGATACAGTTTCGGCCTCGTCCCCATCCTCTGGACAAATGCCACAGGAGCGCAGTAAATCACCATCGATCCCCAATTCGCCAAACTCATTGACCAAAACAGCAATTCTGCGTCCCCGATTGTTTTGGAGTAGATGGCGAACGAGGGTGGTTTTACCGCTGCCCAAGAATCCAGTAATTACCGTAACAGGAATTTTAGCGGCCATACAATCTCAAGCACCCAAAACGAAACCCGAACTTTAGTGTATCAAAGGAGACTCCCTCAAACTCTTTGAGGTTAAATGGGGGGGAGTGAGATGGATGGTGCGATCGCGGCCCTGTGCTTTGTTTCAAGACCCTTCTCAATGGAATTGTGGGTTGATATCGCACTCAGGAACAGTTGGTCTAGAACGGATAACCTGCACAATTGCAGTTAGCAGTTGCTCGGCCACTTGTGCAGAGGTCGCCCCTGGTTGAACTTTAATCCGAAGATCTGCTTGTGCGTAGAGCGGCTGTCGGTGTTCTAAGAGATGCTTTAGTTTTTGTTGCGGGTCTGGATCTTGCAATAAGGGGCGAGTAGTGTCCCACTGGAGCCGTTGGAGCAGGGTTTCCAAGGGGACATCTAGCCAAACCACTAAACCCTGATGCAAGTAACTCCAGTTCATCCGCTCTAAAACGATCCCTCCTCCAGTCGCAACAACGAGCCGAGTATAAGCAGAGAGTTCGCTTAAAACCTGGGTTTCAATTTGGCGAAAGGTGGGTTCTCCAGCCTCAGCAAAGATTTGAGAAATCTCATATCCAGTGGACTGGACGATCGCAGCATCCGTATCAAAAAATCGATAGCGAAGTTTTTGGGCCAAAAGTTGACCGATAGTAGTTTTTCCGCAACCCATCATCCCGACGAGGTACAGATTGAGTCCTTTTAAGTTCAAAATCGGTTTGCTCAATGCGATTCTGCCCCGAGACATGCCTTGTATCATCCTATCAGGTAGGCGATCGCCATTTTTCTCTACAGCAGCCCTTCCATTTCCAGTTCTTCAATGGCTTGCAGGCCGCTCGGATCGCCGAGTTTCAGCAGTGCGCTTTTTGCATCTTCCTGAACTCCCAAATCCCGATCGCTGAGTGCTTCAATCAACGCTTTAACCGCCTGACGATACACTTCATTGACTGAAATCATCTGACAAAGCTGCCCCAAAGCCCAAGCACAGTTACTCCGTACCGCTGGAAGGGGGTCTTGAGCGAGGGCGATCGCCACAGCGGGGATAGCGGTGGTGGCAGTTTGAGCATCTTCATCCACCAGTTGGCCTAGGGAACTGGCAGCCCATAAACGGACGGCGGAAATATCCGTGTGTAAAGCTTCAATGAGGGGCTCTAAAGAACGGCGATCGCGGCAATTGCCCAAGGCCCAAACCACACCTTTGCGGACATACCCATTCCAGTCGTTGTGATATTGCTGGATCAGGGGTTCCACTGCATCCAAACTGGGGTTGCGTCCTAGAGCATAGGCCGCACTCACCCGCGCCAAAGGGCAACCATCGGTTAATAGCTTGATGAGATAGGGCGTCGAACGGGGGTCTTGGAGTTCGCAGAAGGCTCGGGCCGCGACCATCCGCTGGGTGACATCTGGGGAAGATAACAAAGCTAACATCTCCTCTACATCTGGCTTAAAGGCAGCGGGATCGTCAACCGGAGCAAGGCGGTCTAACGGGCTTTCTAACGCCGTATCTGGGTCGAGGAGGTTTAGGTCGTCATCATCGTACATATTTGTAACTTTACAGCACTCTGGGAGCGGGATTGGTAGGCGATCGCAAATAAATCTTGTCTTTTTGCAGGGTTCAACCCCAGTCCCCGTAACCTATCTACCGACCCTTGACCACTTGACACATCGTAATGCCGAATCCTCATCAGAAAGCTCTAACCTTTGAGCATCTGCAACCGTAACAACATCTAAATCCGCATTCCGCAAAGCTTTTACTAATAACGTATCGATCGTATCTTCATCTAGATACAAGCGAATTCGGCTCACGGTAAAGTTCCCACTCTAAATTGCGCTTCAAGACTTTGGCATTCCAAATCATAAGCAGCAAACTCAGTGTCCAGTCCATCTTTATTGGCATAGTAATAAGCCAACGCACTATAAACACTTGCAAGGGTCAGATGGGACTTATCCGTCACAATTTCTTCAGGTGTCACACCCGCCTTAATTTCATTGACAATATACTGAACCGTAATCCGACTGCCCTCAATCCGTGGGCGACCTCCACAGGTGCCTGGTGTAGAGACAGTTAATGTGCCAATGTCAGTAACGGTTTGCATGATGAATTATTTTGAGACAAATACAGACAAAAAATGACTGATCTCCATTTGTCTATTCTCGTTTGCTCCGCCATTTTTTGGCAACTCTACAAAAACGTTCATTTACTGACAGACAATCTCGCCTTCAGTGCTGAAGATGGGCAACGGATTATGCGCAAGTCGGTAATGCGATTCTTTCCGATCTGATGGCCACAACATGCTCACAAACCAAGCGAAGAACACTCTCAAGGAGGGTAAGGGTACTATAATGGGGCTACACCAGCCTACAAAATATAGCCCCTTACTACTGGGCAGCATTGACACTGACTGGGCAAGGATAACCTATGACCACTCAAAAAACATTAATTAACTCAGAAGCACTGCTCAACGCCCTTGCCCAGCAGACCAAACCGTTGCCGGAATCTTTGCAGCACTCCCTTCAAGAAGCTGGACAAGCACTCCAAAATGATCGGCCAGATGCTGCCTATCAACTGCGTGAATTAATCAAACAAGCTCCCCCTCTAGAAGAGGCATACCAAAGCGCTCTAGAACAATGGGATGAACAGTATGCCTCCCAACAACGCGCCAAAAGCTTCAGTGAAGCATTTCAAAATCCATCCGTTCTAGACTCCTTTTTTCTTTATGACGTTGCACCTTCTGAAGATTGGGTAACCTCAGCCAGGAAAATCGCTCAGCAACAAAAAACGAACCAACTAACCTCATCCGATTCCGATTTTTGGGACAAAGCAGATCGTATTGCTGTAATGACTGCTGGAGGAGCGGCGCTTGGGGGTTCCATTGGTTACATTCCTGGTGCGTTGGTTGGGGCTACCTTCGCGGCCTTGTATGGGTGGTATATTAGCTTTGCAAAAACAAAGCCCACACAAACCCCCTAGATGCAGTTAAATTTTTTATATATCTGGCTCTGTGCAATGACAGTTTTAACTATTGCTGCACTGATCGTCCGAAAAATACGCAGAAAAAACGCTCTGGCCAGTAAAGATTTTGTGGTGACGGGGTTAGCAGTGTGGACTGCCATAACGCTTTTTAGAGTTGTATTTACAGTCCTTACCAAAGTAGAACTGAAAGCAGCGCTAGGAGATGATGGTGCCGTTATCCTTTGCATTGGCTCTGCACTAGGAATCTACTATTCATTAAGAGAAGTCGTTAAGTTGTTTTGACATCAGCAGAAAAACACAAAAGTCTGAGCTTCCCCCGCGTTCAGTCCAATGCTAAACAGCCTGTCAATGTGAAAAATTTTATGGATAAACCGTTTAGAATTTCCTGGCAGAGAATTTCGCCGGAACACCTGCGATCGCCCTTGCCCCAGAACTGCGATCGCATCGTCTAGACTGTTAAGGTGAAATGCCCTTGAGTCTTTATAGATCGATCTAATTTAAGAAAGTAATGCGTCTATCTCAAATGCTTTTGGTCACCCTGCGTGAAGATCCCGCAGAGGCTGAAATTCCCAGCCATAAACTATTGCTACGGGCGGGTTACATCCGTCGCGTTGGAAGCGGCATTTATGCTTATTTGCCGTTAATGTGGCGCGTCCTTAAAAAAGTGAAGCAAATTGTCCGCGAAGAAATGGACGCCACGGGAGCGCAAGAATGTCTGCTGCCGCAAATTCAGCCCGCCGAACTCTGGCAAGAATCTGGCCGTTGGGATACCTATACCAAAGCCGAAGGGATTATGTTTGCCCTGCGCGATCGCCAAGACAGAGAACTCGGCCTAGGTCCAACCCATGAAGAAGTCATCACGGCTGTGGCCCGCGATACGATCCGGTCCTATCGACAACTGCCCCCAACACCTGTACCAAATCCAAACTAAATTTCGCGATGAAATTCGCCCGCGCTTTGGCTTAATGCGAGGCCGCGAATTCATTATGAAGGATGGCTATTCCTTCCACGCAGACATGGATAGCCTCAAAGAAACCTATCAAGACATGTACCAGGCGTACAGCAATATCCTGCGGCGCTGCGGGCTTACCTTCAGAGCGGTTGAAGCCGATTCTGGGGCGATCGGTGGGTCTGGTTCCCATGAGTTTATGGTGTTGGCGGAGGCCGGAGAAGATGAAGTCCTCTATACCGAAGATGGGCAGTACGCCGCCAATGTAGAAAAGGCCGTTTCCTTGCCCTCTGACGCAGCCCTTTCTCCCTTCACGAAATCCGAGATTAAAGACACTCCCAACGCCAATACGATTGATACGCTGTGCAAACAGCTTCAATGCGATCCCACTGTGGTGGTGAAGAATGTTTTATATCAAGCAACCTTTGACAATGGCCATATCGTCTTGGTGCTCGTGAGTCTCCGAGGCGATCGAGAGGTGAATGAGGTCAAGCTGACTAATGAGCTGGTGAAATTGGCGAACAACTATAAAGCCAAAGCACTTTTAAGTCTGGAGGTTCCAGATGTTGAAGCCCAAAGCAAATGGGCAAAACAACCGTTACCCTGTGGGTATTTAGGACCCGATCTGGCGGATGATTTCATTCAAGCGAAGGCGGAGGTCGCGCCTGAATTTTTGCGGATGGCCGATCGAACCGTCGTTGACTTGAAAAACTTTGTGACTGGGGCCAATACAGCCAACCAACATATCGTGGGAGCCAATTGGGGCAAGGTTTTGCCCTTACCCAAACTGATCGTGGACATCCGCAAAGCGAGGGGGGGCGATCGCGCCCTTCACGATCCCACCCAAACCTTACAGAGTGCGCGAGGCATTGAAATCGGTCATATTTTCCAGCTTGGCACCAAATATTCTGCGGCCCTTGGTGCAACCTACACCAACGAACAAGGGGAAGATTTACCGCTGGTGATGGGATGTTGATGGGGTGGGGGTTTCCCGCTTAGCTCAAGCTGCCGTCGAGCAATCCCATGATAAGGATGGTATTGTGTGGCCTGTGGCGATCGCACCTTATGCTGTGATGGTGGTGATTCCGAATCTCAAGGAATCGGCCCAAGTGGAAGCGGCTGAAAAAATCTATCAAGATCTTAATGCAGCGGGAATTGAAGCCTTGCTCGACGATCGCGATGAACGACCGGGGGTAAAATTCAAAGACTCTGAGCTAATGGGGATTCCGTTCCGCCTGGTGACCGGACGCTCTTTAGCCCAAGGCAAAGTTGAAGTGGTTAAACGCTGCGATCGCACGGCTCAGGATGTGCCAATTGAAGCGGTCGTCTCTACCTTAAAAAGTTGGATTGCCGAAGCCCTTCAGTAACATTGGAACTCAGCGAGGCGATCGAACGTCCCGTTGTGTCGATCGACACAGTATTCTTTACAATACCTAATCTACTTGTCATGGCTACATATACAGATCCCCCTAAATCCCCCTTAA
>JAAURS010000214.1 GCA_012032135.1 Acaryochloridaceae cyanobacterium RU_4_10
CAATTAAAGCGGAAGCCGAGAAAGCCGCCCCTGGCATCGATCTGGATGTAGGTATTGCCAAAGGTAATAGTAGTATTGAATTCTATGCCAAATCTCTTGGATTAAGTAAGAAGAAAACTGAAAAAACAATCCGTCTTTTAAGAGCATACTTAAATACAACTCGGGATGGTGAGTTTTTGATCGAGGGTATTATTCCCAAAGATTACTATACAGGGCCATATCCCGCTGGTCGAACAAACAGGTAAACGATTGTGAAATCATTAGAGATGAAACCAGAAGAAATACTTTTTACCAAATTTGATGGTACTCCCGATCTCTTCTATGAAGTAGTTTGGGATGAACTCGATTGTCCAGAAAACTATAAAAATCGTATTCCTTCGCTCATTGACTTAATGGCTCATGGTGAACCTTATCACCGTTTACTAGCTTGCATTATGTTGACATCTTGGGGCAACACAGCAGGATTTCAGACTTTAATTGAATGGGCAACTTATCCAGACAAAACGCCCTGGCAGGGAGAGGCCGTTCTTCATGACCCAATAACGGATGCTGATTCAGCTTTCGAAAAACTAGCAGAAGCGATTGGCACAAGCTACAATGGACTTGAATCTCAAGAAATCTCTTCCCTGAGAGAAAGCGCCGTAAAAGCTTTATTGAAACTTTTTTCAACAGTATTTTTTGATAGCACTTTGAGCTTTGCAATCTGCCGAGGAAAATATGAATTGTTACCTAATATTATTGAGGACATTTATGCGGCTATAGATAAAAGCTTTGAAGTCTTTGACCGACAAGACAAACCTAAAATTAATCTCCAAATGCAAGTCGCCAGTTTATTAGGAACTCTTGAAGGTTTTGACGAGCCTACTATTGTAAACTACGCAAAGAAACTAGTTAAGAATTTTCCTGACGATCGTCAAACACTTTTCGAGCTAGTCTTAGTGCTTGGTGGTTGCAAAAATACGGAAGCACTTGCATTGTTGGAAGACCTATATCAGAAAAACACAGGTTTAGAAGAGCACATCCTTAAAGCGATAGCGCGCTTCAAAAATAAAGAAGTTTGAAGTTTAAGCAAATCGACAATGACTATTTATTTTTACAGTACCCGCGATCGATATGGTTGTTTTTCAAACTTCTCTGCGCATGGATTTGAATTAGACGACCTCTGGTGGCAAACCAGCGAACACTATTTTCAAGCGCACAAATTTATCAATACGCCAAGTTTTGAAGAAATCCGACAAGCAAAATCGCCCAAAGAGGCAGCATGGATGGGTCGCGATCGCAGGCGTCCTCTTCGCCAAGACTGGGAGCGAGTCAAGGATGATATTATGCGTCTTGCGGTCCAATGCAAATTTGAGACCCATGCAGATATTCGCATTATCTTGTTCAGTACGGGTAATGAAGAATTAATAGAGAACACTTCTTCAGACTATTACTGGGGCTGTGGAACAGACAAAACTGGAAAAAATAAACTCGGTCAGATATTAATGGAAGTCCGAAAGAACCTCCGCTCCTCTAATCATTAGAGCATTACCCACAATCCATCAATTGCGGTTCGGGTTCGGTTATTCACCCATCGCCCCAGGCGTTGCCAACGCAAACATCGGGCTACAATAATTTTGCCCAGAATTTAGCACTCACCCGATCTGAGTGCTAAACCTTTACCAGGTTTGACTCTTAATGCTCTGGTTCGCTCAATACGCACGTCTAGAGGAAGCTTAGAATGTCCAAATTGCTTGTATTTAATGAAGAGTCTCGTCGCGCTTTAGAGCGTGGCGTTAATGCTCTAGCCGATGCGGTACGGATTACCCTCGGCCCTAAAGGACGTAATGTTGTATTAGAAAAAAAATATGGCGCACCCCATATCGTGAATGATGGGGTCACCATTGCTAAAGAAGTGGAATTAGAGGATCCCTTTGAAAACGCGGGCGCTCAGCTCATGCGCGAAGTAGCTTCTAAAACCAATGATGTGGCCGGAGATGGAACCACCACCGCAACGGTTTTGGCTCAAGCGATGATTCGCGAAGGGATGAAGAATGTTGCCGCTGGGGCAAATCCCGTTGCATTGCGTCGCGGAATTGATAAAACCATTGATGCGCTCGTTCTAGAAATTGAAGCCATTGCAAAACCAGTGGAAGGAGATGCGATCGCTCAGGTGGCCGCTATCTCTGCTGGGAATGACGCTGAAGTCGGTCGGATGATTGCTGAGGCAATGGATAAAGTGGGTCGCGATGGGGTTATTACCATTGAAGAATCCAAATCCCTCGCCACTGAAATGGAGATTGTGGAAGGGATGCAGCTCGACCGAGGCTACATTTCCCCCTACTTTGTCACCGATGCCGAACGCATGGTCAGCGACCTCACCAATGCTCGGATCTTGATTGTCGATAAAAAAGTCAGCAGCATTCAAGAATTGGTCAGCACCCTTGAAAAAGTGGCCCGTGCTGGCGAACCCCTCTTAATTATTGCGGAAGACATTGAAGGTGAGGCATTAGCAACCCTGGTTGTGAACAAACTGCGGGGCGTGTTGAATGTAGTCGCCATCAAATCCCCAGGCTTTGGCGAACGCCGGAAAGCCATGCTAGAAGATATTGCTGTCTTGACAGGCGGTCAAGTCATCTCTGAAGAAGTGGGGTTGTCCCTCGATCGCGTTGAACTGGACATGTTGGGTCGTGCCCAACGCATTACCATCACAAAAGACAACACCACCATCTTGTCTGAAACAGGCAATCGCGCCGATCTAGACAAACGGGTCGAACAGCTTCGCCGCCAACTGGCTGAAACCGACTCAGACTATGACAAAGAAAAGCTGCAAGAGCGCATTGCCAAATTGGCAGGTGGGGTTGCCGTCATCAAGATTGGGGCTGCCACGGAAACCGAACTCAAAGATCGCAAACTCCGTTTTGAAGATGCTCTGAATGCAACCAAAGCCGCAGTAGCAGAAGGTATCGTCCCTGGAGGCGGAACCACCTTAATCCACCTCACCCAAAAAGCCGAGCAAGTCAAAGCCACCCTCAACGGTGAAGAAAAAATTGGAGCGGACATCGTGCAGCGAGCCCTTGAAGCACCTTTGCGTCAAATTGCTGACAATGCGGGGATAGAAGGTTCCGTGGTTGTAGAGAAAGTTCGCACCACTGATTTTTCGAGTGGGGATACAACGCACTGTCTTAACACCTATGAGGACATGATTGCTGCTGGCATTATCGATCCTGCAAAAGTGGTCCGAGCTGGACTGCAAAATGCGGGTTCCATTGCCGGACTGGTTCTCACTACGGAAGTCGTGGTGGTTGACAAACCCGAAAAACAAGCCGCTGCGCCTGACATGGGCGGCATGGGTGGCATGGGCGGCATGGGTGGCATGGGTGGCATGGGCGGTATGGGCGGCATGGGCATGATGTAGTGCTCCCACCTGACTTTTCTTAACCCTTAAATAACTAAAAAGCCCATGAGTGTCTTATATGTAGCGCTGATGGGCTTTTTAGCAATTTGACTGCAAAATTGTAAAATGTCAGGTCCGATCGCGGGTTTCAGCGAAAACGAAAGGAAGCATGTTAGGCTTTTGGGGACCATTAAGATTGCATCTGAGACACTTTGTGTAACCTAGATGCAATATGAATTGCAGCTCTCCTTGTCGTTTGAAAATTTTGTGCTGACTCCATGAAGTCTTATCTCGCTGCGGCTATTCAAATGACTAGCCTTCCCGATCTCCATCACAACCTCACTCAAGCAGAAGAATTAATTGATTTAGCGGTTCGCAGAGGTGCAGAACTGATTAGCTTACCTGAAAACTTTTCGTTTCTTGGAAATGAAGAAGCAAAGGTCCGGCAAGCGGTCGAGATTGCCACTGAAAGCGAGAAATTCCTCAAGAGAATGGCACAGCGGTACCAGATTGTGATTTTGGGTGGGGGGTTTCCCGTGCCAGCCCAAAATGGGAAGTTCTACAATACCGCGTTGCTGGTTTCCCGTGACGGACAAGAAATTGCCCGTTATGAAAAGGTCCACTTATTTGATGTGGATTTACCCGATGGCAATATTTACTACGAATCCCAAATGATTGTAGCGGGGTCAAAGGCTGCACCCGTCTACAAATCTCCAGATTATGGAAATCTCGGATTATCGGTTTGCTATGATGTCCGTTTCCCAGAACTCTATCGGGCAATGGCTGAAGCCGGAGCAAATGTATTATTTGTCCCGGCTGCCTTTACGGCCTTTACAGGCAAAGACCATTGGCAAGTTTTGGTCCAAGCACGGGCGATCGAAAATACCTGTTATGTGATTGCGCCCGCTCAGACGGGCCAGCATAACTCCCGCAGACAATCCCACGGTCATGCCATTATTGTCGATCCTTGGGGCGTGGTCTTAGCGGATGCAGGGACCGAACCCGGCATGGCGATCGCGTCCATTGAGCCTCGGCGTCTAGAACAAGTTCGGCGTCAGATGCCTTGCCTCAAACACCGTGTTTTTTGAAATCCTTTCATGGATTGGGTGGGGAACGAAGAACCATAGATGTAACGTCTATCAGTCTTAATGATTTTAGTGGGAGGGGCTGAGGATAAAACTTCACGTCCCGCAAAAATACGGTTTCCCCAAACCTGTTATTCACCATCAATAGATTAGGGTTATTCTTGACCCATTCAAAAATTGAATTTGTTTGAAGACGGAGATTGTCGCATGGGGCAAGGGCTTGGGCGAAATAAACGACAGCCAAGACATTGGGCTGTGGCCCTAATGGGGGGAGTGGCAAGTGCGATCGGGCTGGGACTGTTGGCTACATCAGCCGATGCAGCACAACTGCAATCTTGGCGCTTTAATACAGCTCAAAACCGTCTAGAATTTGCTACCGATGATGCAGTCCAACCTCGGGTTCAGTTAATTCCCAATCCAGTTCGACTTGTGATCGATCTGCCAGGGGTCAAAATTGGTCGACCGACGGTCAATCAAAACTACAGTGCGAGCGTTCGGTCCATTCGGGTGGGACAATTTGACGCACAAACAGCCCGTATTGTGGTCGAACTATCTCCTGGTTATACTGTAGACCCCCAACAGGTAAAGGTTCGAGGTGCTTCTCCTTCTGCATGGTCTGTGGATTTACCCAATCCCCAATTCGACCAAGCGTCTGCCGATCTATCTCCTCCTAATAGCTCAACTCCCCTAGCCGTAGACAGCTCTAATCCTGCTCCTATTTCATCCCGTCCTGCACCACCCCTTCGTCCTTCATCTACATTGAGTGCTGCTCCTGCGGGTAGTAATCTCTTAGAAGATATTTTGGTCACCACGGACGGGCTGTTTTTAAGAACCCAGAAAGCGGTGGCAGTTGGAGAGGTCAACCGGAGGAGCGCTGAAGAGTTTGTCGTGGATGTAAATGGAGCAGTGGCATCCCCCAATTTGCTTCAAAATGACTACAGAATGGACTACCACGGAATTCAACTCGTTTCAGTCCGACAGGTCTCCGCTACGCCACCCGTGACGCGAGTGACCTTGAAGGTCAACAAACGCAGCCCCGGTTGGGTGGCCAGTACCAATCGTTATGGGGGAGTCATTTTACTGCCTCAGGGTGGAGCGGCAAAGGTCCCCAATGGCAAGCGTCCGGCGGGAACCGTGAGTCTGAGTCTGGGACAGACTGTAGGAAAAGCAACCATTCAGTCTTCGAGTCCTTTTGCCAGGAATCAGCCAACGGCTACCATCCAAAGTATTGCTCTGGGCGGGAGTCAATTGCTGATTCAGGCCAATCAACCCGTGTATTACGCCACGGGATGGGAAGGGGCGCGCTATCGGGTGACTGTGCGGGGCGCACAATGGGCGCAAGGTATCCGCACCCCACAGATTAATACCGGAAGTCCGCTGTCCGATCTGTCCGTGCGCCAAGAGGGGCAAAACGTTAGCATTTTAGCAACCCCTGCTTTGGGAGTCCGTATTAGTACGATTAGCCGTATTGATGCCCAGACCCTCGTTCTCAACTTTAGCCGTGACGGATCGACTGGCGCACCTGTTTTTCAGGGAACGCCTACGGCTGGAACGGTTTATCAGCAACCCACGTTACCTCGCGCGCTGGTCGTCGGGTTGTGGTGATCGACCCAGGGCATGGTGGAACCGATCCAGGGGCGATGGGATTGGTGGATTGCGGGAAACCAATATTGTTTTGCCTATGGCTTTAGAAGTAGTACGTTTGCTTCAACAGCAAGGGTTACAGGTCTATTTAACCCGTTCTGATGAATCCAGAGAGGTGGATTTGCCACCCCGCGTTGCGTTAGCGGAACGGGTGAATGCGGATGTATTTGTGAGTATCCACGCCAATTCTATCAATCTGTCTCGTCCAGATGTGAATGGGTCGGAAACTTACTATGCTCCAGGTTCTGTGGCTGGAGCCAATTTAGCTAGGACAATTCTGAATAGTATTCTGCGGGGCGTTAATATTTCTAGTCGCGGAATGCACCCTGCGCGATTCTATGTCATCCGCAAAACCTCTATGCCTTCAACGCTGATCGAAACGGGATTTGTGACGGGGGCACAGGATGCACCTAAGCTGGGAGATCCAAATTTCCAGAAACAAATGGCGGCGGCGATCGCCCAAGGCATCATTGAGTATCTCAATAGCCGATAAGTCTTACCCCAGGTAGGCTTGTTTGACGCGATCGTCTATCAGGAGTTTTTGGGCTGGACCAGAAAAGGCAATCCGACCTGCCTCCAGTACATAACCGCGATCGGCGTGTTGGAGCGCTAGGTTTGCATTTTGTTCCACCAATAAAAGGGTGACCCCAGCAGAATGTAATTGCCGGATGATGCCAAAAATCTCCAAGACGATCGCAGGGGCCAGTCCCAGGCTGGGTTCGTCTAGCAGTAACAGCTTGGGACGACTCATCAGAGCACGAGCGATCGCCAGCATTTGTTGTTCGCCGCCGCTGAGGGTTCCGGCCATCTGGTTGCGGCGTTCTGCGAGGCGGGGAAAGGTGAGAAATTGTTGTTCTAAGTCGGACTTGATGGCGAGGCGATCGCTGCGGGTGTAAGCTCCTAAGGTCAGGTTGTCGAGGACGGTTTGGCGGGTGAGGATACGCCGCCCTTCTGGACTGTGGGCAATGCCTAAGCGGACCACTTCATGGGCACTATGGCGGAGGAGATTTTGGCCGTTGTATTGGAGTTGGCCATCGTGGGGTTTGAGGATGCGAGAAATAGCGCGGAGGGTGGTGCTTTTGCCCGCACCATTTGCACCAATGAGGGTGACCACTTCTCCAGAGTATATTTCTAAGTCAATGGATTGGAGGGCCTGGATGCCGCCGTAATTGACACTCAATCCTTTAAGGGAGAGAAGAGGAAAGGCATTCATATTCTAGGAGCTGACTATATCGACGGCAGACTCACTATAAACTGAAGTTAGGAACGCTAGAGCAATTAATTGTAGGATCGCAGACGCCCTCTATCAGTTGAAATGTGGTGATGTCGGAGTGCTTTATCAGCTTACTGAAATTGGCTCCGGCAAGCTGTATTCCTCTTGTCGCAAGTTTTCTTGTTGACACTCCCCACCGCATAGGCGGATGGGGATTCTTGGCTCACCGAGACCACTTAAACGAGATACCTTGCAGTGTCTAGCCCAGAGGTGGGACTCTCCCCAAGCGACTTCGGGTATGCCCTACCCTAGTTGGATTGCTCCAAGTTCTTTTTGATTCGGATTGCTCCAAAATGCTGATTTGTCTAGCTCCTGTGAATCTTTTACCTACTGCGAGGTGGAATCTAGAACAATGCAGTAGAACCGCATAGATGAGGCAGTTCTGTTGGCGGGTTCCCCGACATAAAGAAACTGCCGTTCAATTGTCAAGGTTCAACGTTAAGCCGTTAGGCCACATCGGGTTTTTAGAGTGGTTTATTACCCTGTCCACTAAACTGAGTATAGCTAAGAGCGATTGCTAGAGTAAAGCGATTGTACGGTCCGGCTCCGTTTCTCTACGCCGGACTCGCTATCCATCCCCACCGCACGGCGGATGGGGTATTCCGCGAAACAGGATAACCCAGAAGACCAAATTTGTGAGATGGCCGCATTGGCGTTGGGGGAATCTCGCTTGCCTGAGGCATTCTCTAGTCTCCGCGATTGGCGGCAACGAATCCGAACCTCTGAATTACACCAAATTTGTTTGTTAGCGATCGCAATGCTCCGCACTGAAGAAGCTTTAGAGTTTCTCTTCTCCCTAGCGATCGAGGGACGTGATTCCGATGCAAAAGATGCGATCGCTGCTTTGAAAATGTATCAACAAGACAAAGTACTCTAGGATAGAATCCTTCGTGCTGTAAAACATCGAGGCGATCTCAGTCTTCTCGAATCGATTTAAAGGCAACCTCGAAATGATGGATTGTCTCAAGCTACATCCAACCGGACAACCTCACGGCATAGCCCGATTGCTGAATCGATGAGCTGGAGCAATGCGATC
>JAAURS010000215.1 GCA_012032135.1 Acaryochloridaceae cyanobacterium RU_4_10
TCGGATTCTGAATTTCTTCGAATGCTTTGTACATCATCCGTTTAAACCAAATCTACTTGTCATGGCTACACACTACCCAGACCCTACCCCTAACCCTAAGTTAGGGGGGGATCTGATGTAGTGCTATTTTTCAGAATAGGTATTAAACCTTTAAAGTTCTAACGCATCACCAAAGCTTCAAAAAAAGTGGGCGGACTCGTCTTCAAATCCTCAATCGTTAATTCGTTCTCATAGATGACCCGTTGACGAGGTTCGCACAACCTGGCACGAGCATAGACAATATTTGCTTTTTCGTGCTCGAAATCCTCAAGAAATTCATGTTTGGCACATTCTGCCGCTGTATGGTCTTCAAAAGGGCCAAAATAGGAAATGCGGAGGGGATGGGTTGCGCCTACTTCCAGCCACCAACCTACGCTTAATATGCTCTGGCGATCGTCTAAAGTTAAAGTCATTTTAAAAAACTCCGTGACAAACTGATTCAAGGTGCAATTTTATTAGCGATTTTTGCTTGCTCCTCCCTGGAATCCTGAGGCTGTGAAAACCCACGACCCAGAATTGAGAATTTTTCTCTCTACAATCAGACTAGTTTCAAAAAATGAGGAACTTGTGGGGATCGGTTTAAGATTCCGAAAATTCTGCTTTGCCAACAAATTCAAGGGTCAGTAGACTCAGACTGACCTTAAGGTATTGCGTGAGTTTATTTGCTGTGTTGTTCTGCATTTAATGTCATCTATGATGGGGTTAACCATCAAACGGCTCCTTATCAGAAGAGGTTTTCAATGCAGCCCAGTTATCCGGCATTAGCCCTCCCAGATTTAGAAGATGTTCTCGAACGATCGCCCCTAAACATTGCGCCAGGGACTTCTGTGCTGGAGGCGATCGCTCGGATGAGTCAAGTGGGGGGTTCGCATTGCGACGTAGCGGGTGCCGAGCAATCTTCAGACCTTTGTCATATTGCGCCCAGTTGGAACAGTTGCGCGTTAGTACTTGAAGCAGGCAGATTAATCGGAATTTTTACAGAACGGGATGTGGTGCGATTGACCGTTGCAGGGCTAGATTTGGCTACTGTGGCGATTGCAGAAGTCATGACGACGGAATTGGTCGCCCTCCATCAATCCGATGCGCCAACGGTACTGAACGCTTTATCGCTCATGCGCCAGCAGAATATCCGACATTTGCCCATCATTTCCGACGATGGCCAATTGGTCGGGCTGGTCACTCCCAATAGCATTCGCCAAGTCTTGCAGCCCGTCTATCTCCTAAAACTTCGACTGGTTTCCGAGGTGATGACCCATCAGGTCATCCATGCCCCTCAGAACACCTCAGTCTTTGAACTGGCAAAGTATATGGACGATCGTTCGACCAGTTGCGTTGTGCTGCTAGAAGACTCAAAGCCAGTCGGAATCATCACCGAACGCGATATCGTGCAATTTAAGGTTCTAGAACTCGATCTGGCTCAGACTCCAGCCCATGCGGTGATGAGCGCGCCCTTATTTTTGCTAGAACCCTCAGATTCTCTGTGGGAGGCTCACCAACAGATGCAGCGGCTGCGAGTCAGGCGACTGGTCGTGCAAAATCCTGCAGGGGAATTACTGGGCATTGTGACGCAGACCCATCTACTCCAAGCCCTAGACCCTATTGAACTGTACGATACTGTTGCGCTTCTACAGGACCAAATTGAGGAACGAAGGCTGGCTATAGAAGCCGCCAATCACTCTCTGCACCAAGAAATTAGACAACGACAAAGCGTTGAAAAGCAACTGCGTCAAGAACAATTAAACTTGGAAAGGCGGGTAGAAGAGCGCACTGCCGAACTGTTAAGAACTAACGCACGTTTGCAGCAAGAAATCCAAGAACGACAGCGAGTGGAGGAGACCTTGCACCTCAATCAGCAGGAACTGGCAGATTTTGTTGAAAATGCACCCATCGGGATGCATTGGGTTGCAGCAGACGGACGCATTCTCTGGGCCAACCAAGCCGAACTGGACCTACTGGGTTATACACAAGAAGAATATATCGGTCGTTCCATTGCCGAATTTCATGCCGACCAAACCGTTATTGAAGATATTCTTTGTCGATTGACTAG
Source organism: Acaryochloridaceae cyanobacterium RU_4_10 (assembly GCA_012032135.1). Taxonomy (GTDB): domain Bacteria; phylum Cyanobacteriota; class Cyanobacteriia; order Thermosynechococcales; family Thermosynechococcaceae; genus JAAURS01. The sequence continues at coordinate 2,087 of JAAURS010000215.1, forward strand.
CAATGAAACATTACACAGCTACGAAGCTCAACTTCTTTGTAAAGACGGCTCTATTCGTCATGTCCTCATTGACTCCAATGTCCTGCGCGAAAATGGCAAATTTATTCATACCCGCTGTTTTACGCGGGACATTACGGATCGCAAACACGCAGAGCTTTCGCTGCGGGAAACGCTGAAGTCTTTGGAGTTTCAAAAATTTGCCCTAGATCGAGCGGCGATCGTAGCCATGACCGATCGCCAGGGGGTTATCACCTATGCGAACGATCAATTCTGTCAGATTTCCAAATATTCCAAAGAGGAGCTTTTGGGGCAAACCCATCGCATTATCAATTCCCACCATCACCCACCAGAATTTTTTCAAGCGCTATGGTCTACGATCTCCAATGGCAGAATCTGGGAAGGCGAAATTAAAAATCGGGCAAAAGATGGTAGCTTTTACTGGGTCTGGACAACCATTGTTCCCTTCCTCGACAGTACGGGAAAACCCTTTCAATACCTAGCCATTCGGTTTGATGTAAGTCCGCTCAAATTGGTTGAAGAGCATTTGAGAGCAAACGAAGAGCGCTGGCAATTGGCACTGCGCGGCAATAATGATAGTATTTGGGACTGGAATGTTAAGACGAATGAGGTTTTCTTTTCGCCGCGCTGGAAAGAAATGCTGGGTTACACAGACGAAGAGATTCCAAATCATTTAGACGAATGGGCCAAACGAGTCCATCCCGACGATTCAGATTGGGTGACTCGAACGATTCAAGATCACTTTGCGAAAAAGACCCCCTTTTATATCACCGAACACCGAGTTCAATGTAAAGATGGGAGCTATAAATGGATTTTAGATCGGGGACAAGCACTTTGGGATGAAGACGGGACGCCAATCCGCATGGTTGGGTCGCGCACCGATATCAGCGAAAAAAAATCCCTTGAAAAGCAATTTCTGCGCGCCCAGCGCATGGAAAGCCTGGGAACCCTTGCAGGTGGGATTGCCCACGACCTCAACAACATTCTGACGCCCATTTTGGCTGCCGCTCAACTGCTGCCGCTCACGCTGCCCAATTTAGACGAACGGAACCAGCACATCGTCCAAATGCTGGTTGATAGCTCCAAGAGAGGTAGCGATCTCGTCCAACAAATTCTCTCCTTTGCACGCGGGATGGACGGTCAACGGGCCATTTTGCAAGTGGGTCACCTACTAGCTGAAGTTGTAAATATTGCCCGACAAACCTTTCCTAAAAATATCGAAATCGAGCGAGATGTTTCGACCAGGGATCTTTGGACGGTTTCTGCTGATGCGACACAGCTCCACCAAATCTTTATGAATTTATGCGTTAACGCCCGTGATGCCATGCCCCATGGCGGTAAGTTAACCATTGCCGCAGAAAATTTAATGGCCGACGAAAATTACGTGCGGATGAATTTAGAGGCCCATGTTGGCCCCTATGTGGTCATCACGATCTCCGATACAGGGATTGGAATGTCTCCAGACGTCATCGAACGCATTTTTGACCCCTTCTTTACCACCAAGGAAGAAGGCAAAGGGACTGGATTGGGACTATCTACTGCGATCGGCATTATCAAAAGTCATGGCGGTTTTGTGAATGTCCACAGCGAAGTTGGATCTGGAAGTCACTTCAAGGTGTACTTACCCGCAGCAGAATCTGAAGAGTCCGCTCAACCCACTGATTCTTCCTCCCATCTGATGGGCAATGGCGAATCGATCTTGGTGGTAGACGATGAAGCTTCCATTCGAGAAATCACTAAAATTTCCCTAGAGGCATTTAACTACCAAGCGATCGCAGCGAAGGACGGCATTGAAGCCCTCGCGCTGTTCGCCGAACAGCACCAACAGATTGACTTTGTTTTACTCGATTTAATGATGCCGTCTCTAGACAGCGCTACTATCATTCGCACCCTACAAACGATCGATCCCCAGGTTCAAATTATTACGATGAGTGGCTTGGCAACCAATGGAGCGCTGGCCAATAGTATTAGTCCAAATGTGAAAGCATTTTTGGCAAAGCCCTTCACCGCTCAAGAACTCCTCCAAACCCTCCACAACCTCAAAACTTCAGCTTCGGCATAAATTTTATACATATCATGCGTATATAGTTATTAAAGGTTTATCTTAATTCGTGCGATCGCTTATATCCTATGAAACAACCGAGTCCTCACCCCCTTTCGCTTGATGTATTGGCTCCGGTTGCCGATTATTTTAAAGTTTTGTCAGAAACGAGTCGGTTGCAAATTCTCAATTGCTTGCATGAGGGGCCAATGAATGTGATGGAGCTAACTGAAGCAACAGGATTCAGTCAGGCTAACCTCTCCAAACACCTCAAAATCATGACTCAGGTGGGGATTCTAGCCCGTCAGCCCAAAGGGGTGAGTGCCTATTATGAAATTGCCGACCCCAAAGTATTTGAACTTTGCCAAGTGGTGCGCGATAGTATTGGCGATCGCCTCAGACAACAAGCCCAACCCTTCCAACTCCAAACACCAGAACTGGTGTAACCGTTGAAACCCAACTTGTCAATCATGCCTCAACCTCAAGACAGTATGGCCCAGGATAGTATAGATACTGCCGCAGTGCTCAAGTGCTACGTCAATGGAGAACGAGACTTTTCGCAGATCGTTCTGCGCGAAGCAGAATTGAACAATCTGATCCTCAGCGGGACGAACTTTAGTCATGCGGATTTTCGGCAAGCGCGGCTGGGCAAAACCGATCTGGATCGAGCTTGCTTGAAATTCGCAGATTTAAGCGAAGCCATCCTTTGGGGCACCCACCTGAGCGCTGCCGACCTGTCGGGGGCACTTTTACGGGAAGCGGATTTAAGCGGAGCAATACTCAAGGATGCTTGTTTGGATGGAGCGAATTTGTGTAAAGCCATTTTAGGTGGTGCAACCCTTACCCAAGCTAGCTTAGTGGGAGCCAATTTAATTGAGGCCGATTTGCGATCGATTTCATCCCATCGCACCGACCTCCAAGGCGCAAACCTCAGCAATGCCGATTTAAGCTACGCCCAACTGAATGAAGCCATTTTGCGCGATGCCAATCTATCTGGGGCAAAACTCTGTCGAGCCAGTCTTCGCAGAGGGGTGGGCCAAGACTTTCTAGCTGTCGATCTAACGGGCGCAAACTTACAAAATGCCGACCTCAGTTATGCCGACTTTACAGGTGTCATTCTCCGTGATACCGATTTGCGCGGCGCTGACTTAACTGGAACGGTGTTGACCGATGCCGATACACAGGGCGCTCGATTCGTCTAGAGATAAGGGGCCTTACTGAGGAAGGGTGCTCCTTCTGAGACAATAGAACTTGAGCGATTAGTAATGTTCTCGCGGGTTGACCCACCATGAACGACCATTCCGAAAAAGACATTATTTGCTCGGTCACTCAATTGATCGACCAATATCACGCTGGAGTACGAGACTTTACGGGAACGAGCCTAAGTCAAGGCGACCTCCAAGGTATCAATCTCAGAGGGGCCGACCTCAGCTATGCGGACTTGAGCGAAGCTAATTTACACTCTGCTCATTTACGAGGGGTAGATCTCAGCTATGCCGATCTAGAACGAGCCAACTTGCAGAATGCAGATCTGCGAGGCGCAATTTTGATTGGAACCAATTTGCGCCTCGCAGATCTCTCTCAAGCTCACCTTCATGATGCTGACTACGATCGCACCACCCATTTCCCGCAAGGCTTCGATCCAGTGCTAGCAGGACTAAAGCTCAAGGCTGAATGAGGCAGGAGTTTGGTATTTTGCAGCGATAGAATGCGTTTCTAGTCAATGCCACTGCCGATTGGCACCGGACTATGAGGACTTTTAAAGGACAGTCGAGCATCGGGTTGTTGGCACGCAACCATCGTTTTAACGTGCTCTTGCTCATCGTCTCGGATGTTGACAAACACATCGTACAGGTTGTCCGTGGCAGGACGGCGGGTTTCCAGCTTTCTTCCAGTCTGAAACTCATCAAACAGATATAAATCGCCGTCGCGGTAGTACTGAACTGCGACTTTTGGGGCAGGTTGCACTTTCAGATCCGCTTCATTTTCCTTCAGGAATTTGTTGTAGGTGTTATAGGCATGACCTTCGACTAATTCCATGAAGTGGTAAGCTCCATTGGGATAGACCAAATACAACAGCACAATAATCCAGTAATACAACAAAGCAACATGGCGTGCGAGAAACCGATCGCCCCAGAATTTATCTCCGCCCAACTCTTCCATAATCAGGAGATGGTGGAGTTCGTTCCAGGATTCGGCAAAGTGAACTTTGAGCCAGTCTGCTTTACGCCACCACCCCAGCGTCTCGTAAAGGTGAAGGACTGAAAGATAAGAAAAGTACGGGACTCTCGCAACGGTCTCCAGGACATAAAACCGAGGAATGGGGCGATCGCGGTAAACCGTATTGATGACAAAGACCAAGACACCCACTAACAGACGAATCATAATCAAACGCTCCTCAAAATTAAAGAGGGTTTGCGCGCAACCCTGCATCATCCTTAACCGATCCCCATTAGAGCTACAAGATAGTTACTGCAAGCTCCCTATAGTTACCAAAAGGGAAAAATTAGACCCTGCTCAAGCGTCTGGACATTTTCGGTACAGCCATAGACTTTGCAAGTCGTTACAATGGGGAGACTGAATTTCAACTCAAAGGTGCGGGAATGCGCGAAACGGAGCAATGCCTGGAGTTTCAATGTCCTATCCAGTTTGTGGTGGATTTAATTGGCAATAAGTGGACGATTCTGGTGCTGCGGGAATTGTTTGGGGGCGATCGCCGCACCCACGAACTCCTAGAGGCCCTTCCTGGTATCAGCACTAAAATTCTGACCCAACGCCTGCGCGAACTAGAGCATCACGGTTTGGCCGATCGGCGGGTCTATGCAGAAGTGCCGCCCCATGTGGAATATTCCTTGACGGCCAAGGGTCGTCAGATTCAACCCGTGCTGGTTTCACTCTATCAAGTCGGCACCCAATGGCTAGAGCAAGATGCCTGTATTTGCCCGTTGGAGCAGATTCAACCTATGGACAGAAGTTATGCAGGCCACCCTTGAGCAACTGGCCCAGATTTCAGTGTTTGCTAATCTGACGGCTCCAGAGTGGGTCGATTTACAACCCCACACCCGGATCCAACCCTACGCCCAAGGGGAGATTGTCATGCAGGAACGCGATCGCCTTCCCACGCAGCTATACGCACTGCTGAGCGGTGCCTTACAAGTTACCAAAATGGCCCTCACTGGCAAAGAAACAATTCTGCGAACCTTGACGGCAGGCGAAATTTTTGCGGCTCCTGCTTTATTAGGGGACGGCATTGCCCCAGCGACGGTAACCGCCGTGAAGAATTCTCAGGTTTTAACCATTGAACGCGATGCCTTGCTCACTGAGATCGAGCACAATCCGCAAATTGCGCTCAAAATTATGGTGGTTTTTAATCAACGGTTGCAGCAACTGCATGAAGTCGTGCATGGATTAGTCTCGGAGCGAGCCATTGTCCGCTTGGCTCGATTGATTCAATATGCGACCCTAGAGCATGGGACTAAAAACAACGCAGCGGGGACTTGTTTGCGGGTACCGATGCCCTATTACCAAATTGCGCGCAGTATTGGCATTACCTACGAAGAATGCGTCCGTTTGTTTAAGCAATTGCATGAGGTGGTGTCCTATCACCGAGGGGGCAAAATCACCATTCTGGATGGGGAAGGGTTGGAGGCGATCGCATCTGGTAAAGGAGATCGCCCTCCAGGACCTCGCCTCCAAACTGCAACCCCATCGACGATTAAGGCCGCGATCGCACCCAGATAAATCCACAGGAGTGCGAACCGAGCATGGGGACTTCCCGTTAACGCAAGATAAAGGGCGATCGCCAATGCTATACCGCCATAGAACCCGCCCCAAACTAGAAACCGAGGTTTAAGACTACGCCGTTGCTTCAGTTGGAGTACTAGCGGATGTTCTGCCTGAAACCCGCAGAAAGCACCAATCAAAGCCAAAGTAGTCGCCCAATTCCATTGCTGAGCAGCGGCTGTCCCTGTCAAAAAAGAGACTAGCAGTACCACATAGACTCCATGCTCTGGGGAAAAGAGGGGTCAATACCAAGCTTGTCGATTGGAAAGGGATTTTGTTAGTGTCATGAATTTTTCGCCATAGATTTGCGGTCATGTTTAGCGTGGTCTCGCTCAATTACCAGGAAAAATACGGTTAAACAGCTTGTTTCATTAGGAAAGGCACCAATCTCATCAGATTTC
>JAAURS010000216.1 GCA_012032135.1 Acaryochloridaceae cyanobacterium RU_4_10
AAGCCCTTCGTCCCCCCGTTCATGCTCCAAAAGCGATCGCCGCTCCCCCATCCCAAAACAGTCCTAAACTCGGAACCCTCATTCTTGCAGGGCTAGCCACTGCAATTTTCTCTGCTGGCGTGGGCTGGTTGGCCATACAGTTTTTGACGCAACGACCTTGGATGAAAGAAAAGCCCGTTGTGTCACCCCCTCCTACCGCCGCACAGCCGCGATCGTCAAAACCTTCTTCCACTATCCGCTATAGCGAGTCTCTGAAACTTGCCCCAGGACAATCCGTTACCGTCCAAGGCAATCTTCAGCCCGGTGAAGCCCAATCCTACCGATTTGAAGGTAGCGCAGGCGATGTACTCTCGGCACAACTCAATGGGTCGGGAGTTTCTTTTAGTTTGTTGCGATCGGATTTATCTCCGTTGAATGGGGAAAGTCAAGGCATCGCCAATTGGCAAGGTACCCTCCCCCAATCCGACACTTATTTTGTAAGGGTCCAGAATGCCCCCGCCAATACAGAGCGATCGTTTCAACTCGCATTAGCACTCGCTAAACCCGCTCCACCTCCGCCTGCAAACCCTACTCCGTCAGCGAGCTTATCACCTTCACCCTCTCCAGCGGCACCTGTTATTGACGCCGCAGCTTTAAATCTTGGGCCTGATGCCCCGATTCAGCGGTTGAGCGGCCAACTAGCGCCAGCCCACGTTCAACGTTATGCGGTGTCCGTCCAAGCTGGTCAAGTTCTCTCAGCAGCAGTGGTTGACGATAAAGCAGTAACGTTGACTATTCTGAATCCTGAAGGTCAACCGTTGGGCAGCGCACAAAATGTTTTAAATTGGCAGTCTTTAATATCAGAGGCTGGAACGTATCAAGTGGATGTGGTCCCTGTGGATGGGGCTGTACCGACAAATTTTGCAGTTGAAATTGGGGTGCAGCAACAACCTTAGGATCGCGAATTCAATAAAACCCAAATTTTTGTAGGGGTTTTCGCTCACAACTGCTTGAGAATGACTAGGGTCATGTCATCATAGACCGGACCGTTTCCAATGTGCGATCGCACGTCTGCGATCGCACGCTCCTGTATCTCTTGGGCTGATAAGGACCAATGTTGCCGCACCACCGCGATCAAACGCTCTAGCCCATACAGTGTGCGGTCTGGTCCCTCTGCTTCTGAAATACCGTCTGTGTATAAAACAATCCCATCCCCAGGGGAAAGGTGGATCTGAGTTTTCCCTAAAAAGTCTTGAATATTTTCCATCAGACCCAAGGGCATTCCTAATTCAATCGTTTCAACTTGTTCGACGGTTCCATCTTCTCGGAAAACCAGTATATCTTCATGCTGTCCGCTGACTTGAAAGCGTTGATTTTGGTATTGCAAGAGAGAAAAGGTCATATTCTTGCCAGGACTTAAGCGCTGAGCGTTTTCATACAGTACCTGATTGAGCGCATTCAAAAATTTCGCCGAATCCTGCTCGCGAACAGCTAGTAATGTTCTCACTGCAGTTTGGGCCATAATCATCAAGACTCCGCTTTCTAGCCCATGCCCTGTTACATCGCCAATACCAATCGTAAGGGGTCTATCTCCTTCCAAAGGAAGTTGGCTGGTGCTGGAAATCACATCGTAGTAGTCCCCACCCACTTCCTGTGCGGCTTCCATAAAGCAAGCAATATCTAACTTGCAAAGATGCTCAAATTCTTCTGCCTTGGGTAACATCATCTGCTGAAGACGGCGGGTTACATCCAGTTCCGCACTCATCCGCACATTATCGGTTTTGAGTTGCTCGTTGAGTTGCGTGATTTTGAGATTGGCCTGTTGTAAATCCATCGTCCTTTGGGCAACGCGATCTTCTAGCTCCTGATTTGCAGCTTCTAAGGCAACAAAGGATTGTTGAAGTTGCGTACCCATTTGGTAGAAAGATTGAGAAAGGGTTTCGAGTTCTTGAATGCTACTCTTCACAACAGGCCGATCGAGCGTATCTCCCATAAAACGCTGTTGGGCAGCTTGTGCAAATGCCTGAGACGCTCGACTGAGCCGTAGCACTGGCTTTGCAATCCAACGAGCAGTGAAGATACCCAGCACAGCAGCAAGTAAAAGCGCTCCGATAGACAGCAGAACCGTTCGTTGTGTGTTTGCTTGGATCTGACCCATAAAATCTGATTCGGGAATGACCATCACCACCAGCCAGTTCAGCCCTAACTTGTCTCGCCATGGTGAAACTTGAACGTAATTGTTCTGGCCGTTAATATTTAAGGTTAGTCGATACTCTCCTTCCAAAGTTGCGAGGTTTCCTAATTTTGTTTGGATCGCTGCCGTCGTATTGCGAATATCTAAATCCCTGCTTTGCAGTGCTGGCAACCTTTGTGCTTTTCCATTCGCCATCAGAAAAGGGGCTTCTTTGACAGAGCTGGCAACTAGCAACCCAGATCGTTCTAGAATAAATATCTTCCCTGACTTGCCAATATTAATCTGACTCAAAAAATCGCTAATGGCGGACAATTTTAGATCGACTCCAAGTACGCCAAACAGTTTTGCATCGCGCCCATAAACTGGATAGCTAGCTGAAATCGACATAATTTGAGGATAACCTTCCCAATTGTAGATATCGCTCCAAAGAGGTTTCCGAGATTTTAAGGCATTGGTAAACCAGGCTTCTTCAAATGGATTGTAGGCTTGCGTTGAAAAAAGCCGAACTCGATTTCCTCGACCATCTGTAGTGTATTGATAGGACTTGCCGCGAGTTTTGAGTGGAACTTCTTCTGTCCGAATGGTGCCGTCTCCAAAATCACCGACTCCAATAAACTCACCCTTCACGGTGGCGAAGTCAATAAAGCTCGCATTGAAAACGCGAAGTTGCTGCCAAAAGGTTTGCCCCACTGCTTTGAAATCGAGCAAGTCTAACTGTCCCGATCGAAACGCTTGGGCATTCATCTCATTCAACTGCGGCGGGGTAACAAAATAGTTGTCGAGTTGATTGCGAATCCGTCCTTGCACCTCTACTTGGAGATTTTGCACCAAGCCATTCACTGACTTTTGACCATTTTGGTAAGAAAGATAACCGACTAAAGCAGCAACTCCAAATGTCTGTAAGACAAAGGGAACGATCAACACCATCCTCAGCGGCAATTTGCGGAATGCTTGTAATGCCGGAGCAAGTGATGCTGCGCTACTGACGCGGTCCAAATTATGACCCATGAAGCGATCCCTAAAATAAAGACTGTTGAGAAATATTCAGAGAAACATCTGGTATACTTGCCCGTCGTTGAGGGTAACATAACAGAACAGTCTCTCACCCCATCTTGATGAACCTATGCTTTCAGAACATAGAACGGGCAAGCACTGTGGCGTTGAAGAACTTTCAGAGCGATCGCTTGACATGGATCTGTCCAAATTGCAAAACAAAATAAAACAGTTAGAGCAAGAAAATCACGACCTTCAGATTGCTCTCTCAAATACCGCCGAACACGGAGATTTGATTGAGGCACAACTCCATGAAACCAATACTAAACTCCAGGCCGAGGTGATTGTACGCCGTCGGGCAGAATTGACCTTGAAATCGTTGGTTTCGCTCATTTCTCAGCAGCGGGACGACTTGGAAATTATGTTGGACACCCTCATGGTTCATGGGGATGTTTTAGATGCGCAATGGCAGCAACAAATCTCTCAAGCAAATGTTCTGGCCTCCTCTGATGGATTGACGCAAATTGCCAACCGCCGTCGTTTTGATGAGTATTTAACGGAACAGTGGCAGAAAATGACCTGCGTGCGGGCTCCACTATCCGTTTTGCTCTGCGATATTGACTGTTTTAAGCAGTATAACGACACCTACGGGCATCCTGCAGGGGATGATTGCCTGAAATTGATTGTCAAGGCGCTCGAATCAGCTACCTACCGTTCGAGTGATTTACTGGCCCGTTATGGGGGGGAGGAATTTGCCGCCATTTTACCCCAGACCGATTTGAAACAGGCTTTGAATGTCGCACAGCGGATGCAAGAGCGATCGCCGACCTCAAAATTCCCCATAGTGCCTCTACTGCCGGAGCTTATGTCACGATCAGTATTGGAATTGCCAGTTTGATTCCCTCAGAACAGCAACCTGCCAGTTTTTTGTTAGATGAAGCAGACCGAAAGCTTTACGATGCCAAACATCAAGGGAGAAACTACATTGCTTATAACGAGATCGACCTTCTGGAGGAACCCTGACGGCAATGACTATACAGACGTTTGGACAATTCAAGGATGACGATCTTGAAAGTCAAGAATACTTGACCTTGAACTTTGCCCCGTCCTCTACCCCCCAACGCCAGCAGCGCTGGCAAAATTATGGACTTTCAGCAGATTTTTTAGGAGATTATTTTGCGACCTTTTTTCCCGGAGAAGAGGTGCCAGAAAGTGCTATCAATCTGAAAGATACGATTAAGGCGTCGGTCAGCTATATTGCCAATGAGTTGATAGAGAATGCGGTTAAATACAGTGATGAATCGACACATTTCCCTATCAGTATTACCCTACGTTTGTTCGATCGAGATATTATTTTTCAAGTCACAAATTATGCAACTCAAGCGATAGCTCAACAGTATCAACAATTTGTCCAAACGCTTCAGGCTACTGATATTGCTGAACTCTACACACAACAACTGGAGAAAACCGCCTTAGGAGAGGGGGGATCCAGTATGGGCATTCTTACGATTATTCATGATTATTCAGCTCAGGGAGGCTGGAGGTTTGAGCAGCTCATCGATCGCCCAACCATTAGTAAGGTAACAGTGACGATGCATCTGGTAGTGTGAGAATCTATAGATTAAAAGTGTGGGCGGAAGAACCGTGGAGATCGAAACGGACAACTATAACGTTGTATACCAGTCAGACATTGCGACTGTCTTCTTAAGAGGGTTTCTCCGTTTGCCAGGGATGCCGGAATATGAGTCGATTATGAATCTCTTGCTGGATGCGATCGATGAGACTCCCGCTCTAACTCTGAATTTGCAAGAGCTAGAATTCCTCAATAGTTCTGGGATTAGTATGTTATCGATGTTTGTGGTGAAGGTTCGCAATCAAGGGCAGGGCCAATTGGTGATTCAAGGTTCTAATCAGGTTCTCTGGCAAACCAAGTCTTTGCGAAATTTACAGCGTCTGATGCCCAGTCTGAAGCTGGAGTTTGCATAAAAATGCCCTAGCGATTAAAATCGCGGCCACAAGAACGATGTCCGAACTTCGGCAAGCTATGCGACCATCTTCGCGGACTTAAGAGAAATTTAGATTTGGCTATAGAGACGTTCAAATCGCTAATCCATGCGATCGCCTTTGCTCGGGTTGCAGTATTGGCAAAGCGTATGCAAGTTGCTGAGGTCGTTGGGGTCACCTGTTTCACTAAGCCCAAATCAGTCAGCTAAACCTTTCTATTTCAAACTCGGATTTGAGTGGCAATCTTTACTGAAATGTCTATCCGCCCTAGAATTGACGCCAGTGTTGAGGATTGGTCTTGGCCAAAAAGAAACGACCTAGGCAGCATATTATTGCCGACCTAAGTATCAATCATGTTGAACGATACGTTTTGCTTTGGGGCTACTCTGTTGAACGTGTTGAGCATGATTATCTATGATGCCAATGATAAAGAAGATGTGCTTGCTCAAATTCAGGGAGTGATTCGGCATGATGCCTAAAAAGGTAACGTTTGCTGAATTAGAACAATTATTGCTTGGGCTTGGGTTTGTGTCTCGCCCTCCGAAAGGAACACACCATGTATTTGGGTATCCTGCGCTAGATGTTTTGGTCTCACTTCCTGACTATCACAAGAAAGATTTGGTTCATCCCGCTCATTTGGTCATGGTGCGGAGAGTGTTGGCTGAAAATGGGTTGATGAATAGTGATGAATTTGATGCTTTGAGCAGTTTTTCAGAGGTGTGTGCCTGACGTATCTAAATCAATCTGCTTCATACTGGGGTAGCTAGCGATCGCACCCAATCGATTGATTAGCTACAGTGACGTTCAAAACGCAAATCGATGCGATCGCCCGTGTGTCCGGTACAGTGGACAGTCAGTCACACATAGAATGTAGCGGCAGCCAGCACCAAGGTTTTGGGGGATTTTATGTGGGCGATTGCTTTTCACCCCTAGCAGTCAATCTGAAAACCAAAGCCGAAAAACTCTGCAACTTAAACTTGGAAAAAACCAGAAATGGACTGAACAAAAAACTAGAAAACGCTGGCGGGGTTTAACGGCATCTGCATCAGCGGACGGCGATGCAAAATAAGCGTGAAGATAGCGTGAAAATCCGTTCCGACTGCATGCCTAAGTTTAGACTGCGAACAACCGATCGCCTCTAACTTGCATTAGGTAATGCTTCGATCGCAACCAGTCCACCCTGAATGTTATCTACCTGCAACCGATACCCACGCAGCATGCTCATCCCAAGCAATGGCTCTGTGTCGGCTGAGTTAACCTCAATTTCTCGGAATTGTCCATCCCAAATAACGCTTGCTTCATGAATGTCAAACAGGGTTTCACTGCCATCGCCCAATGTAGCACGATCGCGATAGCTCCAAGGCAAATTAAGGTCAGCAACAATTTCAGATGGTAGGCTCAAAAAGCCTGTGAATCCTGTATCGATAACGGCATTAATGGATTTAAGCTTACCGTCATAGCTGACAACTACAGAAATTACAGCTTCATAGTTCGTATTGACATAGCCCTGCATCATATAGAATCTTTCAAGCTCCGTGCCCCAAAGCGATGCACAGCACGATAACCGATGCGAACGACCCAGGGCTGGGCATCAGGCAAATGCTCGTATAGTCTTCGAGTGGCCGTCATCGTATCATCAGCTAGCTCGAAAGCTCCAGTTTCAATATCAATCGCCACAATCTTGCCACGATTGCCCTCTTCGACTTGCTGACGCACTTTAGATTCATAGATCTCATCGCCACGTCGAGCAAATTCCTCTTTGCTATAGCGGGGCTTGCGCTGAGCGGGGTCGAAGTGTTGCCGAATTGTCATAGCTTTGACCTTATCTCAACTTCACCTTTCTATTTTAACGTGGATGTTAATCTTCCCTACATGTTAAATTTTGGGCGTTGGTTATAGCCAACAGTAGGGTCATTTGACTTCAGCAGGAGGATATACTCAACCTCTTTAAAGTTAACCTCTTGATTCGAGGCTGTTTCAGATTCCCAAAGTATTTCTTTTCTGATTGTGAAGTCTCTTCTTTGTTCTTGAGTGAAGTCTTTTTCAATAAGTTGACTATTAGCACTTCCAAAGTAATTAATGCTGTCAGTCAAATCTTGACCAATGTAAATTTTCCCATTCGGATAGGTAATTTTATAAACTACTTTCATTACTTTGAGGGAAAGCGATCAAAAAAACATGGATATCGGTCTAACCTTCGCAATCACCGGACTCAGACAACTCTGGCTACCAACCAGTATACTTCCAAAGTTCCGGCGCATTGCGCTTGTTATGCTGCGTCAGTACAAAAGCATATCCATACGCTAAAGTGAGTAAGGGATGCGCGGATCGCAATGAACCACACTGCAATCGTAGCAAATAGATAAAGGTAGAACCGAAGGATGATGCGGTTAAATGTACAATGAACAAAGCTATGTAATGCTCGAAACACAACAAAGACCCATGAGGTGCTTACATACACTGCATCCACCTGCTTTGTGATAAAGAGGTATAGAACAAGTGCATAAAAAATGACCGGAATCTCGAACAGATTCTTGAGATTTTCCGATGGGTTGGATACACTTGGTGGCGAGATTTGTGCAAATGCACCAGGGGTAAGATCCTTTGGAGCAAGCTTTCTGCTTGTAATAAAACTGATGCGACGGATGTACATATATATCCAGACTAGGAGTGTTAGAAACACCATCGCAAAGAAGGGGCTGAAGATCGCATCTTGCATTGTGTCTATCTCTCAAATTTGATTAATCGATGGAGTGGTGGGTGATACAGTGCGTGATGTAGTGTGCACAAGGCTTGAAGAAACATAGAGTAACGTGAAGCCAATCAAAGGATGAAGAACCTCTAAGTGCAACGGATTTTTTAGATGAATGCTGGCAATTTGTAGTCCAAGCAACACGGGGAGACTTGCAGAGAAGTATCGTATTCTGCGTGAGAATGGGGCAATAAACGCCCATCCCAGTAATACTAATGACAGTCCACCGTACCCTCGCACTAGCCAAACATGAATATTCCACCAGGAAGGATTATTGAAGTGGGCAACTCCTACCGTTAATAACTGAGCAATCAGGCAAATATTAAAGATGATAGAAGTTCCGTAAAAGCCGATCTGCGTCCAACGAGTAGGGGCACGATCGCAGTCTAA
>JAAURS010000217.1 GCA_012032135.1 Acaryochloridaceae cyanobacterium RU_4_10
GCGTAATGACCAAAAAGCCACCGTAAATTGGTGCTTTTTAAGTACAGATGCACGTATTAAGCTAGAAAACTTATACCCTGTTCTTACATCCTTGAACTAGGCAGAGTTCCTTTGGTGGACTACTAGTCGTCAATGCCTCAAGTATTGAAGTTGCAGTCAATGACCGAGTTAAAACGGATAAACGAGATGCACTGAAATTGTCCACCCTGCTTGAAGCGAAGCGATTAAAGGGCATTCGGATTCCTCCTGAGGCCGAAGAAGCTCATCGTTTACTGAGTCGAACCAGACAACAGCTCGTTGAAGACCGCACGGCGGTTAAAAACAAAATCAGGATGAAGTTTCATCAATTCGGTCTGATTGACGACGATGAAAACCGCCAGATGAATCACAGACTGGTTGAAGAGCTGTTGGCGCACACTCCATCCAGAGAATTAACGATTGCCATTAATGCCTATTGGAGCGTTTGGAAAAATCTAGATGAAGAAATCAAAAACATTGAGGAGGAACTGAAGCATCAAGCCACAGAAGATCCCAACGAAACAACCTATCGGTCCGTTCCTGGTGTTGGACCTCAATCTGCGAGAATTTTGTCGAATGAACTGGGGAATATGTCTCAGTTTAAGAATGAACGTCAGTTGTTCTCATACACAGGTCTAACTCAAGAGCGAATATTCGAGTGGCGAACGGGTCCATAAAGGACATATTACGCGTCAAGGAAATAGTCGGGTCCGAGGGATACTCATTGAGGTCGCGTGGAGAGCGATTGAGAGTGACCAGGCTTTAGCTGAGTTCTTTAACAGACTCTTTCCACGTACTGGAAAAACGAAGGCCATTGTCGCTGTTGCTCGTAAACTGATCGGACGGATTCGGGCCGTCTTTCAAAAAGGTGAAATGTATCAATTGGACTATTCATGCATGAAGGCTGAAGCTCCTTAATCAGCGATCCGTCCCATCATAAAAACAAGGGAAGAAGTCATTAACGAATGGACCTCTCGACGGATTTCAACTCCTGTGACCCCGAAGTGATCGCTGTGGGCAGAACTGTTTGACCACGGGAAATGTATGGGGCACAGACCTTTCTGTATCGAATTAGGAATGGGTGGCATGGTTACGACCATGACTACGAATGACTGCTTGTTGAGGAAGTCCTTTCGACGAATTTCTCTTCCCAATTACAAAAAAGAGGCTGAACATTCACAACTTTTGAAGGTCCAGATTAGACCAGTCGTGAACTCCATTGAATCACCCATCTTTTGCCATCTATTAGGACTTGGGTCTATTTCTCTATGCAATTAAAGACGTGGTTTTACTTTTTGGTTGACAATCCACATGACTGCGATCGCCTTGATTTTATAAACCTGGATTCCGACTGCGGCCCAATCAGGCGACCATACGATCGCAATTTAGGTCAGCAATGGAACGCTCTCCAGTACTCAAACCTTTCCGCAAACTTCTTGGAAATTTTATCCGAGTATAATGCTTCTAGTTGCTGCATTCCTTCAATCTGCTCATTATGAAGCCACTCCTTTCTACATTCTTAAGCGGACCAACTGTTCCAGCCTCTGAGTCCCCCAGTGTGGTTTTATTAAATGTGTCGGGAATGAAGTGTGCGGGGTGCGTTCAAGCTGTGGAACGTGCTTTAGACGAACAAATGGGTGTGATGTCCGCATCAGTTAATCTAGTCACCCAGAAAGCTACCGTCACTTACCAATCAGAAGAAATTGCCCCAGAGAAACTGGCGATCGCCCTTACTGAAGTCGGGTTCCCAACCCAAGTCGAATCCTCAGCTTCTGACAAACAAAAGGAACTTGATACTCAGACCGAAACGTGGAATCGTCTGAAACAAATTGGGTTGGCAAGCGTGCTGGTGGTGCTATCGGCAATCGGTCACCTGCACCAATTTACGCCCATTCATATTCCTGTCTTGGGCAGCCTTTGGTTTCACTGGGGGTTGGCCACCCTTGCACTCCTAGGTCCGGGACGATCGATGGCGATCGATGGGTGGCAGAGTTGGCGGCGCAACCGTCCCAGCATGAATACGCTGGTCAGTTTAGGTGCTCTCACAGCCTACATGGCTAGTAATGTTGCTCTACTCTTCCCTCAACTGGATTGGGAATGTTTTTTTGATGCTCCAGTCATGATTGTGGGATTAGTTCTGCTGGGCCGTACGTTAGAAGAACAAGCCCGTGGCCGCGCTACCGCAGCCCTCAAGGCACTCATGAATTTACAACCCGCGATCGCCCGTCGAGTCCTCCACCCTAACCAAACCCCGATCGAAAGCGACATCATTCCAGTCGAGCAAGTTCAAGTGGGTATGATGCTTCAGGTTTTACCAGGCGATAAATTTCCCGTGGATGGTGTTGTCAGACTGGGGCAATCTTCAGTCAATGAATCCATGCTGACTGGGGAATCATTACCCGTCCAAAAATCACCTGGAGATTTAGCAATTGCAGGGACCTTAAATCAATCTCACGCAGTGGTAATGGAAGCCACCCGAACGGGTTCTGAAACTGCTCTTGCCCAGATTATTCAGTTTGTGGAAGCCGCCCAAATGCGCAAAGCGCCCATTCAGGGACTCGCCGATCGCATTGCAGGTTATTTCGTCTATGGTGTCATGGCGATCTCAACCGTAACCTTTCTCTTCTGGGCCTTCATTGGCACCCATTTGTGGCCTCAAGTGCTCCATACAACAGGTTCGGCAGTCGCCCATCACCTGGACTCATCAGGACTGGGGACGATCGCGAAGGATGGTTGCTGAGTCTGAAATTAGCGATCGCGGTTTTGGTTGTGGCTTGTCCCTGTGCACTGGGTTTAGCAACACCAACTGCCATTGTGGTCGGCACCAGTTTGGGAGCCGAACGAGGTTTGCTGATTAGAGGTGGAGATGTTCTCGAAGCCGTTCACCATCTCGATACCATTGTGTTTGATAAGACCGGAACCCTGACCACGGGGAATCCCATTGTGGTGGAGCATTGGCTGAGTTCGGGAACTTCGTTAGATCGGTCAGAGCAGCTTGTGCAACTGGCCGCTAGTTTAGAAAATGATTCTCTCCATCCCTTTGCGATCGCAATTTTAGGCCAAGCAAAGGCTCTCGATTTGGAACGTCTGAGCGTCACGGATTGGTCTGCAGAATTAGGGTTAGGAATTTCAGGCAAAATAGACGGGAAATCGATCGTTCTCGGGAATTTAAGTTGGTTAGAGACTCAGGACGTGGAGGTGTTAGAGGGAGATCGCACCAAAGCCGAAACCCTTGCCGCTCAAGGTCATAGTATTGTGTTTTTAGCTGTGGAAGGCCGCTGTGCGGGGGGTATCGCGATCCAAGATCCTCTGCGATCGGATGCGATTGAAGCCGTGCGAGATCTCCAACAGCAAAATCTCCAAGTCCTCATGCTCACTGGAGACCAGAACATCACAGCCCAAGCCATCGGTCAGCAATTGGGCCTTACTCTCCAAGACATCTACGCAGGCATTTTACCTACAGACAAAGCCAAGGTCATTCAGTCCCTTCAGGCAGAAGGCAAGCGTGTGGGCATGGTGGGAGATGGGATTAATGATGCCCCTGCGATCGCACAAGCAGATGTAGGCATCGCCCTCAGTTCTGGCACTGATGTGGCGATTGAAACCGCTCAAATTGTCTTAATGCATGGCCAACTCACCCAGCAAATGCCCAAACTTAAGGATGTAGTCCGTGCCATTCAGTTAAGTCAGGCAACCTTCCGTACCATCCAACAAAACCTATTTTGGGCCTTTGCCTACAACATCCTTGGCATTCCGATCGCTGCAGGGGTTCTGCTGCCTGCATTTGGTCTGTTGTTGAGCCCTGCTGCCGCCGCCGCCTTGATGGCGATCAGTTCCGTCAGCGTAGTCACCAACGCCCTCAGACTCCGTTATGCTTCGATGGGGTCTAGCTAGGCTACCACGCTGGATCGAACAACCTCTAAGGGCAAACTTAACGCCTCTGCAAATTTGCTCGACTGTCAAGCCCATTTGCTTTAACCGAGCAATCGCCGCCAGCCTTGCCTCTCTTTCCCGATCCGCCCGTTGCTCGGCTTGGTTAGCCTTTTGTTCGGCGTCGTCTGCCCGTTGCTGAGCAGATTCTTCAGGCAAGGGCACTAAATGATGGTTTGGGTCGTAAAAACGGAGCCAATGGGCGGGCTCTCGGTCAACGACACCTTCCCAAGTACCCAGCCAAAATCCTAGGGTTTCAGACCACAGCCAACCGTCTGGGTTTGGGGTGAGGGGGCTGATATTTTTGCTGGGCATCTAGATGCCAACCTTGAAGGGAATTAGGGTCAAAGGGGTCGTAGATAAAATAATCACGGGTTTTAAAAACTCGTTCGTACAAATCTTTTTTGTCGGTCTTATCGATTTTAGCCGTACTCTCTGACAGCAACTCCACAATGACATCGGGGTATCGCCCTTCTTCTTCCCAGACCACCCAGCCTTGACGTAGAGCTGTTCCATCAACATCTAAAACCGCAAAAAAATCTGGGCCACGGAACTCGCGGTTTTTAGCTTGAGTCCGACTGTAGTAGACGAACATATTGCCCCCGGTATAGAAATCATTCCGCTCAGCCCAAGCGTTCTGGAGCGAACGAATCAGAACGTTCATCCCAATGCGGTGACGATTGCTTTCCAAAGGTTCTCCATCATCGAAAATTAAATCGGTGGGGGGCATGGGGGGTTCCCAGTCCACAGGGTCTAGGATGGAGTTCACCTGTTCTGTCAGAGTTTCCGGTGACATTGTTCGCCCTCCCAATACATTGCTAGATAAAGCTTCTATCGCGGTTTACCGATAGGACGGATCGTAGCCTTGTTCTGGTTCGCTTCGCATTGAACGGCTGCGAGCTTTGGCTTCAGCGGCACTAGCCTTCAATGCTTGGAGCCTAGCTTCAATTTGTTTGCGTTTGCGTTTGCTAGGAGTTTCATCAATCAGTATTTTGAGGGCGCTCCCCAGGCTCTTATAAGCATTGGGCAACGTATAACCAAATCGGGTGGCTAGGGCGATCGCTTTTTGGTCCGCAGCGGTAGCCAGTTCTACGGACTGCTGGGTATTGTTGCGCTGATACAGTCTCCAACCGGAAAATCCACACAGACCCATTGCCAACAGCAATAACAAACCATCTTGGACCCACAGTTCGCCAACAGCACCGCCTAACCCAATGGCCAGCGCCGCCATTTCCCAACCGTCTCTAGGAATGGTGTCGTTTTGAATCCGGGCCACTTCATGCCAAAAGAGCAGATTCCGCTGGTCCTTGGCTAATTGGTCCCAACGCGCTAAATCGATTTGGACTTCAACTTGGTCCTTGCCAATTTCTTCACAGGTAATCAGGGGTGGATTGGTGGAGGTTGACGCTTCCACCGTCACCCAACTCTGAAGCTCTGGCGGCAAAATCGTCCGCAGACGCCGCAGCTCGCCCATTTCGGCCCGTGCATTAGAGGTTGCAAAGGATGACATATCCGTGGTCCACCAATTTTTACTAAAGCATCTACATACTATAGGAGTATAGCGGTCCAGCCCCCTCTGTTCCCACTCCTTTATCTTAAAACGATGTCTTAAAACGGGTTAATAGAGGTCTGTTAGAATTGCAGCAAATCTATGGATGGTCATGCTCTATGAGTTCTCAAGTGCTAGAGCAATTACAGGTACAGCCGATCGCAGAACAGCGGGTGGTTTTAGACGGGATTAGCTGGCAGCAGTATGAAATTTTGCTGGCAACTTTAGGAAACGATTTTCCAAATCTACGACTGAGTTATCTAGAGGGCACGTTAGAAATTATGACGACATCGCCAGAGCACGAAGAGCTGAAAAAGACGATCGCGATGCTAATTGAAGCTTATTTTCAGGAAGCACGCATTCGGTATCATGCGATCGGCTCTGCTACGTTTCGGAAAGTGGCAAAACAGCGAGGGCTAGAACCTGATGAATGCTACTGTTTGGAGCAAAAAAAAGAATTTCCAGACATTGCAATTGAGGTGGTTCTAAGCAGTGGCACGGTAGATAAGCTGGAAATTTATCGGGGCTTAGGCGTAACGGAAGTTTGGTTTTGGGAAAACAAGCAATTTTCAATTTATCATCTGCGTTCTGGAAAATACGATCGCGTTGTCAGCAGTGAACTCCTGCCAAACCTCGACTTTGTTTTGCTCTCTAGTTATGTCAGACCTACCGATCAGTTTGATGCCGTGATGGAGTTTCGGGATGTTTTACGTCAGCAAAGTTAGTGCAATTCGGTTTGCTATACGTCAAACGCCATTTTTGACAGAAGTGGTTGGTGCCAAATTATAGCGATCGCGGGGAATGGGTCAACATTACGCGGGTGAGCGAAGATACTCCATAAACGCTAGAAGATCTGTATAGTCAGACAAAAGGGAAACTGCACCCTGAGCCAATAAAGCCGACTCATTGCTGCAACAGGTAATACCAATAAATTCAAAGCCTAATTTTTGGGCAGTCCAGACATCCCAAACGCCATCGCCAATGTAAGTGACGGTGTCAAACTGACAACCATAGGTTTTTTCTGCTCGAGATCGAGCAATTTGAGCGATCGAAGCTCGATCCAGTGCATCATCGGAAAAAGCATGGGGAATATCTTGATACGGCAAATGGGCAGACTGGAGTTTCAAAAGAGCGGAGTTGTTCCAGGCTCCTCCTGCATAGGCGATCGCATAGCCCTCAGTTTCCCCAAGTTTGGCCAACATCACGCTAGCCCCTGGAACTTCTTTGATTTGATCTGCTCTGGACGTCAACTGTTTGAGAAAGCAATCTCGAAAAGCAGCTTCTTCGGAGGGCGAGGCTATCCTTTGAAGATGGGTCATGCAGACTTCATTAAAAATGCCAGCATCCGTCACATGGGGATAAGTTGCCCAATCGGTGGAAACCTCTCGGATGTTGAAAACTTCATCTAATGCATTGAGAAACGCGGTGTCGTCTAAATCATTTGAGAGCGTGAGCGTACCATCAATATCAAACATAACAAGATGCATGAGCTGCTTACTCCGCAAAGACGATCTCTATAGTACGTTGCTCCAACCAAGCCTAAATCTCTGCCTCACAATCAAAATCGATCGCAGCCATTGAACTAATCTGCAAGAGGTCTTATGTTGAGTAAAGTAAAGAATTTGGTGAGGTTTATGAGAACCCAGTCCCGCTTGCAGTGGCGCAAGACAATCCAATCCTGTTGTGTGGCGATCGCAACTGTTCTGCTCGTGTTGCCGCTCTTCATGGGTTCGGCCTTAGCCACGGGAATTTTCGATGTTCCGGTTGTAAATGCGGGGAGTCCCACATGGATCGTCGATCGAGGGGATGTTCTGAGCGTTCTGAATAAGGGTGCTATTGAAAAAAAATTAAGCAAACTGGCCGAGAAAACAGGAAATGAAGTCCGGTTTGTGACCATCCGCCGCTACGACTATGGCGAAACAGCAAAAACCTTTGCTGATGGATTGTTTGAGCGCTGGTTCCCCACCCCAGAGAGCCAAGCCAACCAAGCCCTGATCCTTTTAGATACCCAAACCAATACCACAGATATTCGTACGGGAGAAAAGGTTAAAGCCTTGATGTCCGATGAAGTCGCCCAGAGCATTGTGTCTGAAACCATGCTGACGCCGATTCGAGAAGATAACTACAATCAGGGGCTGATGGATGCCACCAATCGTCTTTCTGCGGTACTGTCTGGGGAGCCTGACCCAGGCCCACCAGAAATCAAAGTTGTAGAAGTAGAAAGCACGTTCAAGAGTGCTAAAGAAACTGACGATCGCAGTGCAGCCGTGATTGTCACAGTTCTGCTTCTGGCAGCCACCATTATCCCAATGGCCACGTATTACTGGTACCAACGCGGGTAATCCCATCTATTTTGGGTGGAGTGTAGGGATCTGCCCAATGTAATTGAAATGTCACTTTAAGGGCCACCAAGAAACCTTGTCCCGCGTAGTGCTATAGACCTCTTTCATTTGTTCTGGATTGAGCACGCGAATGGTGTCACCCGATAGATCGCTGGAGCGGGCAGTCTCAATGAGGTGGTTTTGTTCGAGTCCCTTCAGAACCTGCTCGACGGTACGGTGATTGAGTTGGCTGGCATGGGCGATGATATCGACAGATAAGTCAAAAGTGTAAATCCCTTTCTCGTCGGGCTGGTTGCCTAGTTCGCGTTCTTGATAAATCAATGCCCGAAAAAGAGCGGCAACGGCTTGGGGCGGATAAGTGCTGCAATTGAGCAGGTGATACTGAAATTTTGCACGCAGTTCAAACAATCGGTTGTAGCGATC
>JAAURS010000218.1 GCA_012032135.1 Acaryochloridaceae cyanobacterium RU_4_10
ACATTTGCAAAAATTCTGAAGCCGTTAAAAGCCGATGGCCTAAGTCTGTCCGTTTGGACAAACTGGAAATAATGGTCGTACGAGCGGGCATATTGATGCCAGCAGCTAAGGTTTCCGTGGCAAAGACGACTTTCACTAACCCCTTTTGAAATAACTCTTCAATTAAAGATTTCCAAGCGGGTAGCAGTCCGGCATGGTGAGCGGCCACGCCGCGATAAATGCCGTCTAAGACCGAAGAGCGAGATAAGTCGGGGTATGCTGCCAGAAATTTGGCCACGTCCCGCTTGAGTTGGGCGCTTTCATCAGGCGTTAAGAGATTGAGATCGCGGGTTAACAAAACCGATCGATCGCACCCGCGCCGACTGAACATGAAGTAAATGGCGGGTAACATCTCCCGTTCGTGGAGGGCTTCGATGACCGTGACGGGGTCCGGCATCGAACCACGGGACTTGCGCGATCGCCCACCCCCCTTGGACGGCAATGCTTTGAGTTTTGGATTTAACTTGGTTTGCTGGCGGTTCAGCAGGGGAAAGAGTCCTTGAGGGGTTCCAAAATGGAAATGAAGGGGAACCGGACGCCAATCCGATCGCACCAGTTGAGTAGGGCCGTGAACCCATTCAATCCAGGCAGTCAGTTGTTCTGAGTTGGCAATGGTGGCGGAAAGGGCAATGAGTTGGATGTTTTGCGGGCAATAAATAATAGACTCTTCCCACACGGTTCCGCGCTGGCGATCGTTCATGTAGTGGCATTCATCCAAGACCACAGCTTCAACATCCACGAGGGCAGTCTCTAGATCGTCAATCAACGTGCCGTAAAGAATATTTCTAAAAATTTCCGTCGTCATCACCAGAATGGGTGCGTTTCGATTGATGCACAAATCCCCCGTGACCAAACCCACCCGATCCATTCCAAACTGTCGCCGAAAATCCCGTAGCTTCTGATTGGATAAGGCTTTGAGCGGTGTTGTATAAAACACGCGCTTCCCTCGTGCCAAAGCTCGGGCGATCGCATATTCCCCAATCAGCGTTTTGCCCGATCCTGTCGGGGCTACCACCACCACCGATCGATCCGACTCAAGGGCTGCGATCGCATCTTGTTGAAACGCATCCAGCGTAAAAGAATAGAGGGCAGACAGATCCACCGTTGGGACTGGGACGGGATTTTGCACTGATACAACCACGCTAGGGATTTTAGGTCATGCGTCAACTAAAGATTCGCATCGGTTTCTTTAGTCTATGTTGGATTCCCGTTCTATATCTAGCTCTCTAGGTTATCTACACACAAAAAGGGTCCACTGCTTTAATCCGCAGGAACCCTTCCATTGCAATGGGCGATCGCTGAAATTGCACTTACTTGAGGAGAACTTCTCCAGCAATCATGCGTTGTGCGGCATCTAAAAGTGCCTCTTCTAAATACGGCTTTGTAAAGTATCCTTTAGCGCCCAAATCGACCGCCATTTTCTTGTGTTTGGAAGCCCCTCTAGAGGTCAACATCGCCACAGGCAAGTCTTGAAGATCGGGATCTTGCTGAATGCGAGACAACAATTCTAGACCATCCATCCGAGGCATTTCCACATCACAGAAAACCACATCACATGGTAACCCAGATCTCAGTTTTTCCCAAGCTTCCTGACCGTCGCGAGCTTGCTCAACCCGATAACCTGCTTTATTAAAGGTCATGGAGAGTAATTCTCTAACGGTGATAGAATCATCTACAATCAGAACCATCGGTTCAGTGTGGGTATCGGTTGCAGGGACTTCTGACATACTTTGCCAGAATTGGTGGTTGACCTCCAACCGATCCAGCGACAGCTCAACCAGTTCCAAGACATCGGCAATGGGCATAACCCGACCGTCCCCTTGAACGGTGACCCCTGAAATCCCAACAGGCTTAGGCACCGGACCCATGAGTTGCTTAATTACAATCTCCTGTTCTCCTAAGACTTCATCCACTTGCAATGCAATGAAGTCATCCCCACTTCGCAAAATAACGACAGAAACCTTGTCAGCTCCACTCGGACTGTGATATCGCCCTCCCCGCTTAGCAGTTCGGTTATAGGGTAATAATTCCACCAGAGGTTTGCAGGGCAAGCGGTTGTCGCGCCAAGTAATAAAGGACGATTCTCCTTCAAGGCGTATTAATTGCTCGGGAGCTAAATCGAGAATATCCTCAACCCCATCAATCGGGAAAGCAATATTGGAGTTTTGATGGATGCAGCAGAGTGCTTTAGTAATACTGAGGGTTAGAGGAAGGCGAATGGTGAAGGTAGTCCCTTTCCCTGGAGTGGAATCTGTATTGATGACTCCTCGTAACTCAGTGATGGAGCTTCGCACCACATCCATCCCAACACCCCGTCCGGCAAGCTGATCCGTTTTCTCATTGGTCGAGAACCCAGATTGGAAGAGAAATCCGTAGATTTCTTGTTTGGACAGATTACTTGCTTCTTCAAGGGTCACCAACCCATTGGCAATGGCCTTAGCCTTGACACGCTCTAGATCGATACCTGCCCCATCATCTGTAATAGAAAGGACGGTCTGATTCCCTTGATAAAAGACTCGAATTTTAATGAGTCCTTCTTCATTTTTGCCCATGGCTCGACGAGCTTCAGGGGTTTCTAATCCGTGATAAATAGCATTGTTGACCAAGTGGGTCAGGGGGTCGTAAATACGCTCTAAAATCCCCTTATCAATTAAGGTGTCTCGCCCTTCTAATTCAAGTCGAGCTTTTTTGCCACACTTGATCGAAACATCTCGAACCGCTCTCGGTAGCCGTTCGGCTGTTTGGGAGAACGGAATCATCCGAGATTGGGTCAAGCCCTCTTGAACTTGAGTCGTGACCTGCCGAAACATGCGGGTTACTTGCTCGTTGGAATCCACCACAAATTCAATATCTGAGGTGGCTTCCCGAACCCGTACAATCCGCTCGATCATTTCTTGGGTCAAGCTATGGAAGTCTGTGAAACTATCCATTTCAAGTGCATCAAAGCTAAATCCAGAGGCATGGGCAGCACTTTCAGCAGGCTCTGTGCCAAAACTATTTCTGGACATTGCTGGTACGGGCGAGCGTGCCGCTTTGCTCAATAACGAACTCTCTAGTAAAGAGCGTTCGTACAGTTCTTCCATCTGCTGGCCCAGATCGCCCAGTTGCTGAACTTGAAACAGGAGATTATCCAAGAACTGTCGCAACCGTTCTTGGTTATCTTCCAAGGTATTTCGGTTGATGACCAGTTCCCCAATCAAGTTACTGAGATTATCGAGCTGCTTGACCGCCACTTTCATGGTTTGAGTTGCCCCAGCCCGACGGTTTGCACGCGTCATAGATGGATTAGCCCGTCCAGCACCCACCGACACCCCTTGGTTTACCCCGCTGCGTTGACTATCACCGAGGAGTTGTTCGAGATCGCTAAACTCTTGTACGGTGGCATCAACGGCTTTGCTTATCTCCGTGGGGACCTTAACGGGTTCTTGAACGGGTTCTTGTAACAGTTCATCCAAGAATGACTCCACTTCTGAGGCCGATTGGGCGGAAGAAACGGGTTGCGCTTCAGTCGCAAACAAGCTCGACCAATCCATCGCTTCTTCAACTGGCTGAGCAGTTTGTACCGTTGGAATTAGGTTGAGTAATTCTGGGGATGGACTGATTATGGCCAGTTGTCCGCCTAGAATTTTATCGCGTGCGGCTTTTAATTCAGGCATCGCAATCGCAGCTACAGTCTCCAGGTTATTTTGGGTGTGCGCGATCGCATCACTCACTGTCACCACCAACGTCTGCCAAGGAGCCAAACTCGGTTGAGCCCCCTAGTTCGCTGAGGTGAACGCAAACCTCCTGCAAAGATTGACGAGTTGAAATATCGTCGGGGGATTGAAACAACTCCTGCATTACTTGAAGCAGTTCCATCACTTCAGATTCAAAGATCGCTCTCACTTCATCGAGAGAGAACCCTTGACGCGGCGATCCGCCGACTGCTGCAAACTCTGGTTTAGCTTCTAATTCAGTGCCCGTCAATTGAGCCAAATGAGATTCCAACTCAATAAAAGTGGGCTCAAGAGACTGAACCGTTTCCTCTGACAGCCCCTCTGGCAACGACAAAGAATTTTGTAATTCTTCTGTCAATACGTTCAGGGCATCGAAACTTTTAAAAAACAATGATTCAAGCTTGTGATCGACCTTAACCGGATGTTCCTTTAAAATTTTGAAATAGTCTTCTAATCTGTGCGAAATATGCTGCATCCCATGAATGCCCAGCATTGCTGCGCCACCCTTAACGGAGTGTGCGGCCCGAAACACCTCACTCATCATTTCTGGGTCATCGACAACCATTTGTAAGTTGAGCAATGCATGCTCAATGGTTGCCAAATGTTCCTTCGCTTCCTCAATAAAATAGCCGAGTATCCGCTGTTGATCAGACTGCATACTCACTCCCCCTTAGGATGTCTTCTTTCTTAATAACTTGTGTTAGCAACATAATTTTAAAAATGGTTTAGCTAAACTCAGTTCCTTCAACCTTGAATCGTTCCACGGAGGACTGCAAATCTCGTGCCACACCCACAAGATTGCGAAGTGAATCCGACACCTGCTGAGCCTCTTGAGACGTTTCTTGGGCCGTCAACTCCACAGATTGCATCACTTGGGCCACATATCGAGACGTTTCCGTCTGTTCAGAAGTCGCCTTTGTAATAGAACTCACCAATTTCTTAATCTGATCGGATACTTGAATAATATCTTCTAGAGAGTGCTTGGCTTGCTCAGCCCGTTGAGTTCCCTCAATAACCTGCTGAGTCCCTTCTTCCATTGCTGTCATCACGGAGCTGGTTTCTCCCTGAATTTGCAATACAATTTGTTCGATTTCTTTAGACGCTTTTGCCGCCCTGTCCGCCAACTGGCGTACCTCATCGGCAACCACTGCAAACCCCCGTCCTGATTCACCCGCCCGTGCTGCCTCAATACTGGCGTTGAGTGCGAGTAAGTTGGTTCGAGAGGCGATTTGTGAAATTAAACCCACAATCTTTGAAATTTCTTGAGAAGATTCAGCCAGACGCTTTACCTTGCGGGTGGTTTCAGCCACCGTTTCACGAATGAGCAAGATCCCTGCCACCGTACTTTCCACAGATTCTCCCCCTTTAAGGGCAGCCTCAGAAGCCTGTTGGGCAACCAAGTCCGCAGATCTTGCACTATCGGCCACTTCTTGAATTGAAGTTGTCATCATTTGTACGGAATTCAGCGTTGCTGCCAATTCTTCAGCTTGGCGCAGTGCGTCCCCTGACAATCCACGTGCAAACTCTTCGTTATCAGCAGCACCTCGGTTTACCTCTCGAGCTGCCACCTTCACCTGTTTGACAATTTTTTGGAGGTTAAAGATGGTGAGGTTAAAGGAGTCGGCTACTGCACCCAAAATATCGGCAGTTACCTCAGCCTGGACGGTTAAGTCTCCCCGTGCTGCGCCTTCTACATCGTCTAGCAATCGGATCACCTGGCGCTGCAAATCTTCCTTGGCTTTCTCTTGTTCTTCAGCTTTGCGTTGGGTTGTAAGGGTTGTGGCTTCAATAAATGTCGTCATCTTATTGAAACTTTTGGCCAGTTGACCGAACTCATCCTCAGAAAATTCGATCGCCTTGACACTCCAATCTCCTTGAGAGACTGCCGCCAACTTAGCTTGTAAATCACTGGTAGATGCTTTGAGCTGACGGGTGACCACTTTCCCTAAAGCCAAGCTTGTTGCTCCCCCAAACAATCCTGCCGCAAGGGCTCCTAACCCTAATTTTGCAAACGCACCGTTGGCACCAATCCCCGTTAGTTGTCCGGCAAGTAATACAGCCAAACTAGACGCAGCACCTGTTGAGACTGCCACGATCGTTTGCTTTTTCTGAAGCGACGCATTTTCAAACGGTGCCAGTAGGGGCATCCGTTGTGAGGTCATATTCAGAGCAGCATTAGATTGCAGAACGGCTCCAGCCACATTGCCAGACACCATGGAAT
Organism: Acaryochloridaceae cyanobacterium RU_4_10; assembly: GCA_012032135.1. Classification (GTDB taxonomy): domain Bacteria; phylum Cyanobacteriota; class Cyanobacteriia; order Thermosynechococcales; family Thermosynechococcaceae; genus JAAURS01. The sequence goes on from JAAURS010000218.1 coordinate 5,977, forward strand.
ATGGCGAATCGGTACTCGTCAAGCTGCCGCTCTCAGCCCCTGGCAACGCCTCACTGTTAGAACTCGCTGGCATTGCGGATGTGAGTTCAACATCATCATCCCAACTGCCAGCGACAAAGTCAGAGTTCGACTCAATCTCGTCAGCCATGTTTAAGGGAGAAGAGAGATCGAACCGATCTAATGATTCATCTTCTTCAAGGTTTTCTAAGAAATTACTAAAAGCACTCTCATCTATACCGTTCTGAGAGAGCATCTCGTCATCTATTGAGGATTCCCGATCTAAAGCATCCAAGTTAAGGTCTAAACGCTCTGCATCAAAAGAGTCCCTAATTTGGTGTTCGGCATGGTTATTTTTCTCTCCAGAAAATTGATTGTCCGTCATCGAATCCTCTTGTTGTGAGCCTTTTTTACCCATTAAAAGTGTGATATCTTCATCGTCATCAAACAGATCGGATGGCAAATTTAAATCTGCATCTTGATACGATCCCCCATCAGCATTAGGATCTGAAAATAACGATTGGTCCCACCCTAAATTGAGAGTGGGGCTAGTAGATGCACCGTCATGATGAGAATTTAAACTTGGACTGGACTGAGTTCCGTTACGGTCTTTTTGAGATGCCATAAGGCTAATTTGGATTTGTGTTCGATCTCCCTCAACATTTGCTGATAGGTCTGACCAATTTTCTACTGACCTGGTCATATTTACACTTGTGTCCTCGCCTAAAATTTGAGAAATGTCTGACAAACTGTTCTTTGCACAATTGAGCAATTCTGGATCTTTGGATAAACCTAAAACCAGTCTGTAATGATTTTGGGAAAGATCGTATTGCTTTAAGCAACTATGAATATGACCGCACAGTAATTGAAGATTAGGGTCATCGGGATACTCTGAAACAAGAGTATCCGTCAATGAGGCAGCTTCTTCGTAGTGCCCTTGCATGTAAGCACTCACTGCGTGTTGATATTGTTGTGCATATTGAGTACTGAATGCCATTGAAGTGCTCCTGAGAGTGATTTGATGAGAATCTCGACTAAAAGAATATTTTCAAAAGATTTGCTTTATTTTTTAGGGCGATTTTTATCCTTGAAGTCTATAGAAGAAGGAGAAAAATCTAAACTGATGACCTAGGCTGCCCATCGTGCCGATCGCAAAATTGACAGTGGATCGAGTAACTGAAGCGGTCGTTCCGTAAGTTGAGACCATTCTCCTTTCAAAAAGGGTGACATGCTGTCATTGGTACTGTTAGATAGAGGCTCCAATTTATCTAGACTGAGCCATTCCATTCCTCTGACTCGTTCTACGGCAAGTCCAACCATAATGTCTTGAGCTTCAATCACAATCACTGAGATTTCAGCGCGTTCTATATTGAGAAGTCTTGTCCCACCCAAGAATTGACCGACATCTGAAACCCAAATGACTTGTCCTCGGAAGTTCAAGACGCCCATCACTAGAGGTGAAACGTTAGGAACAAGGGTAATTTGTTCTGAAGCTAGGGCTAAAACTTCTCGAATCCCCATTGCTGGGATGGCAAATTCATGTCCTGACTCAATAAAAAAACGGAGATACAGGTCGCCTTCAGGGGCCTGAAGGGGTTCAAAATCAGAAAAGCCTTCCTTGACATCAATGTCAGATAAATCAGTCCCACTGAACATAATGACTAACCTTTTAATAGTTTTTGAATGGTTGACAATAATTCTTTGGGTTGAAACGGTTTTGCAAGATAGGCATCAGCCCCCTGTTTCATTCCCCAATACCGATCGAATTCTTCTGTTTTTGAGGAGCACATGACAACGGGTAAATTTTGCAAGTTTGGATCTGTCTTAATTTTTCGACAAACTTCGTAGCCGTTCATCCGAGGCATGATGATATCTAGAACAACGATATCGGGATGTACGCGCTGGATCTGCTCCCAGGCTTCAACCCCGTCTGTTGCGACTAAAACTGTTAATCCAAATTGTTCTAGTACGCTACTCATCAGTTGACGCTGAGTCATACTATCATCAACAATCAACACCTTAACCATTAGCTGTTTACCTGGTTACTGCAATCAATTTACGTTCTGTGGAAGTTGCTCTATTGCTCTGGCGAGTGTTTTGAGCGGATTTATAAAACGGTCGAGGAATCGATCTAAAGTTTCATCGATCTGTATGGTCTTAGCAATAGACTAAACAGTTATAGACGAATCTTAAAGATCTGTATATGTGTTCTGACTAGAGGATCTCTAGGTGTTGTATTTAATAGGTGTTGCATTTAAACAGTACAAAGTTGC
>JAAURS010000219.1 GCA_012032135.1 Acaryochloridaceae cyanobacterium RU_4_10
AAAAGACCCGAATAAAGCTTTGAAACACCAGATTGAAGCGGTTTTGCGATTCCGTTGGCCCTAATTCCGGCACGGTCGGTTGTGGCCCTGCAATCAGCACCATTTCGGGAATCACATCAACCACTCACCTGACCGTTCGGCCCCAGTGCTGCGAGCAAACGCTGACGCCACTGCTCGAGCTGAGGCGCACTCTCTGTTAGGATTGTTTTGCCAAACTGCGAAAGGCAGCAATCACAGCCGAATAGGGAACGTCCCGTTGAAACTGATCGTATTTCCCCGCAATGAAGTACCCGCGTTTCTTGGTAATGGGCTTGTGAACTTCAGCCACTAGGGAAGATTTACCAATCCCAGAGTAACCTGCGACTAGCATGAGTTCGCTAGTGCTGTGAGATTGGCTCACGCGCTCAAAAGCAGCTAGTAAGGTTGCAATTTCTAATTTGCGACCGTAAAGCTTTTGCGGGATCTGAAAACGCCCCGATAAATCTTGAGTGCCTAGGGCAAAAGGTGCGATCGCACCCGTGGCAAGAAACTGTTCTCGGCAGGTTTCTAGATCGGCCTGGAGCCCAAAGGCATTTTGATACCGATCCTCAGCCGTTTTTGCCATCAGCTTCAGAATCAGATCCGAGAGTACCTGCGGGATGGCAGGGTTTGCTTGATGCGGTGGCACTGCCTGTTGAGCAATATGACAATGGACGAGTTCTAAGGCATCTGGGGTGGGAAAGGGTAACTGTCCCGTTAGGAGTTCGTAGAAGGTCACACCCAGAGAGTAGAAGTCAGTTCGGTAGTCTAAGGAGCGATTCATCCGTCCCGTTTGTTCGGGAGAGAGATAGGCGAGTGTCCCTTCTAAGACGCGTGGGTTTTTGAGAGTTGGGTTTTCTCGGCTCAACTGCGTTGAAATGCCAAAATCAATAATTTTGAGCTGGCCTGTGGCCGGATTTACAATAATATTGCTGGGATTGATGTCTTTGTGAATGACGTTGCGACTGTGGATGCGTCCCAGAATTTTGACGATCTGTACCGCTAAATCCAGGAACTTTTCCAGTGGGACCGGATGACTTTGAAACCAGTCTTTGAGGGACTGACCGCCAAAATCTTCCAAGATAATGGCCAGGGTCCGCTGATAGGGTTCTAGTCCATAAACCCGAATGATGCCCTCAATATTGAGGCTGTGGGTAATCTCATATTCTTGTCGGTAGCGGGTTAGCTCGGCAGGGGTAGGATAGTCCTCTTTGAGGATTTTGATAATGACGGGTCGATCGCTGGAGCCTTGATGACCTCGATAGACTAAAGAATTTTCACTTTCATACAGGTGTTCGGTTAACTGACACCCGATAATTTCACCTACCATCTATTGCTCTCCAAACAAGGCTGGAATGGCCAATCTGTCCTTATAGTTGACAGTTACAAATCAAAACTGACATTCATACACATTTTGTTACGATTCTACCCTTATCATTCATTTGGTCTATGTACGGTAACGGGCGATCGCTACTCTTAGAATCTTTGTATTGAGGCTGTTTGAGCTATTAAAGCCTCCATGTATGGATTGTTTGCTTCTGTTTTAAGGCTGAGGTTGCGTGAAGATTGGGAATACTGAATTCGTGCCGCGATATTTTGCTGGTTTCAGGGGTTTCAAAACTGGAAAGATCCCCCGTTTCAGGCCAGCAGGAAGTCGCTTGCTTTCCACAGTTCCCTTGTATGAATGATAACTTCATGACTCCATCTTTTAAGGTTCCCCATTCCAAGATCCTGCCCAAGATCCTACACTTTGCTCAGACCGTTCCATCCGTAAAGGGTGAGATAGAAACCGATCTGCCCTTCACTCTGCCCGTCCCCCAATCGCTTCAGATTGCCCGCCAAAAATATCAGTACAATTACACCCACATTGCACCTGTGGCAATGGTAGACAAGCTGCCCAAGGAAGAGAACCCGAATTTGTTGTGGTGGAAAGAGGTGATTCGGGTCATGGTCGAAATTTTTATCAACGCTACGGTGAGCAAGCGAGGCTACAGCTCGGAAAATCAGGCTCGTCTTCAGGTGGCTAAACTCGTCAATCACACACTAAGCGAGATCTTTTGGCAGGGAGATTATAAGACTCAACTTCGGCTGAGCTGGCACCTATTTAAGGCGATTCCTCAACTGCTGTGGAACGGGGTGGGGTTAGATCTCAAGGAGTTGGAAGGGTTTGTCCTCGACTTGATTTCAGATGTAGAGAAAGATATTTTGCTAGCACTTCATGAAGGTGTCAAGACTCGTGTGGATCGGGAGCGCGACGTTGATATAGCTACCCGCTTAGAGGACTACGATCGACAGTTTGCCACAATTCCATTGCCTGCGATCGCAGCTTACTTCCAAGAAGATGAATTTTTCGCTTACCTGCGGATTGCGGGACCCAATCCCACCATGCTCGAGCGAGTTCGGTCTCTGTTTGGCGATATTCTCAGTCAGAAATTTCCAGTCACCAACGAACAGTATCAAGCCGTTATGGGCTGTGAGGATTCCCTCGAACGGGCTCAAATAGAGGGCCGTCTTTATTTAGCGGACTACGCGATTCTGTCCGGGGCTATTAATGGCGCCTATCCCGATACGCACCAAAAGTATATTGAAGCTCCCCAGGCACTGTTTGCAGTACCGCAAGTGGGTTCGCCATCTCGGAACTTACGTCCCGTTGCAATTCAGTGCGGCCAAATACCGAGTTCTACAACCCCTATCTTTATCCCCTCCACAGATCGCGAGTCCGAGCGATATGCTTGGGAAATGGCAAAGGCTGTGGTCCAAGTCGCCGATAGTAACTACCACGAGGCCGTCGCTCATCTGGGTCGGACCCATCTCTTCATCGGGCCTTTTGTGATGGCGACCCACCGCCAGTTACTCCCCACCCATCCCCTCAGCATTCTACTGCGACCGCACTTTGAAGGCACTCTGAATATCAACAATGGCGCGCAAAGCCGCCTCATTGCTCCTAAAGGTGGCGTAGACTCCAATCTAGCAGCTACCATTGATTGCGCGCGGGCTTTAACGGTTGCGGGTTTGCAAACTTACGGTTTTAACAGGGCCATGCTACCCAAACAACTCGAACAGCGCGGTGTTGCGGATCCAGAGACATTCCCGCTTTATCCCTATCGCGATGATGCGATTTTATTGTGGGAAGCCATTCAAGGCTGGGTAAAGGCTTATCTGAGCCTCTACTATGCCGACGATATAGCAGTGCAGCAAGATCGGGCACTTCAGAACTGGGTTGCAGAACTTCTGGCCTTTGACGGAGGTCGCGTCATTGACTTTGGTGAAGCGGGCAAAATCCAAACGCTGAACTATCTCATTGAAGCAGTGACACTGATTATCTTTACCGCCAGCGCCCAACATGCTGCTGTTAACTTCCCGCAGGGAGATATTATGACCTATACTCCGGCAATGCCCTTGGCTGGATACGCCCCTGCTCCGACTTCCACTACTGCCAGTGAGGGAGAGTATTTTACACAACTGCCACCGCTCCATCAGGCTCAAGGACAGCTAGAGCTTTGTTACCTATTGGGACAGGTCTATCACACGGTGTTGGGTCAATACGACGCGGGATGGTTTGCTGACGATCGCGTCCAAGCTCCCCTCCAGCAATTTCAGAGCCGATTGGTGGAGATTGAAGCGGCGATCGCAACGCGCAATCAAAGCCGTCCCTATCACTACTCTTATCTGCAACCCTCCAAAATTCCCCAAAGCATTAATATCTAGCAGCATCTATGCTCCAACCTTTTCTCCAGACTCTTTTTCGATGCCTAACCGCCTTTAAATCTCGGTCGTTTGCCAATATTCCAGGACCAACCCCGATTTTTCCTTTCGGCAACGCCTTGGACTTTAAAACAGCTCCGACTTGGGTGGTGCTGGGCAACTATGCCCAGCAGTATGGCGGTATCGCTCGCTTCTGGCTGATGTTTCGCCCTTGTATCGCGCTCAACGATCCAAAGTCGATCCATCAAGTTCTCTCAGATCCCGATCCAGGAGCGCGATCGGCAGGGACAGATACCCGTCGCTGTCCCTTGCACAACAACCCCATTTACAAATTTTATAAAGACCAGCCGCGCAAGGCGCTGCGGCCCATGCTAACGGATACCAATACTTTTGAAGCTGCTGTTTCAGACGAGAACTGGCGCGACTTGAAACAGAACGATCCCTTCAGCATGGACTACTGTAGAGACTGGCTCGCGTCACAGATCGATCCACTCCAAACCTTCCTAGAAAATGGAATAGAGGAACTGGTTGCTGAGTCAGCAGTTCAGGGCGATCTGTTAGCCTACGATGTCCTTCAAAAACTGACCTTTGATGGCTTTTCTCTGGCCACAGTGGGGCAGGTGTTTCCTAATGAAGTCTTCGAGCAGTTCAACACGATGTGCGAGACGGGTACAATTCGCATGACGCGCTCCACCTTGACAAACTGGATGATTCCACAAACCCCGCATGACCGCACCTATCAAAAAGCGAGTAAAGCTTGGTTTGAGCGTTTCGATTGGGTTGTGAGGCAACAGCAACCACCTGCAAATTCCCTGCTAGACTGGGTCGCGCGCAAAGGAGGCACTAATTTTGATGCCCAGAAGCTGCGTAATTTCTGTGCGGGGGTCTATCCCGGCGGTGCCGTTTCAACCCCCAGCGCGATCGCCTCAGTTCTACACCTCCTGGATCGGCACCCTGAAGTACGGGACGCTCTGCGGCTGGAAATCGAGGATCTGTGGGCAACACCGCTTACCCTGGAGCGATTGGAAACTTGTCCTCAGCTCGATCGCGTGTTACGCGAATCCTTGCGGCTTTTGCCTGCCGTACCGTTTTTTATGCGAAGCGTCAATCGGCACAAAGCCACGGAGTTGGCGGGGCATTCTATTCCAGCCAATACGCCAATTTTCATGAGCAACTGGTATTTACAGCGGCTTAGCGATCGCTGGTCAGAGCCAGAGATTTTCAATCCGTCTCGTTGGGATGAAGAAACCTGCCGCCAGAATGACTGGGGCAGCGATTATTTCTTCCCGTTTGGGCGCGGGAGTCGGGCTTGTATTGGGCAACATTTTGCGCGTTACTTTATAAAGCTAACGCTGGCAGTCTTGTTGGCAAAGTATGAAGTCATCTTTGCCGATCGCCCCAACTCTAGCTCCGACGATCGGGAATTTTTCTTTGGTGTTGCAGTCCCACGTCAGTTGAGAGCCAAGTTTGTGGCGAGTGGTTCACATTAGGGAAACACTTGGGTTTCTCTTCTGAAAGCTATCGCGTACACACATCTCGATCTAAAACTTAAGTCATTGCACTCGGCTCCCCAACCCCCTATTCTGGAGGACTTAAGAATGGTTCAAAGTCCCCCAGAATGGGGGATTTAGGGGACCTCGGGGAGTTTGCAGCTTACACTTAACAGTCAATTCAGCTTGAATGTACGTCGTGTTTCCAGAGACAGATAAGAACTTGATACAATCAAGCAGAAGTGAGTTAAGAGTCTAAAACGCTTGTGGTGGCTAAACCTGAATGGTTGCGTGTCAAAGCTCCCCAATGGGAGCGCGTCGGCAACGTCAAAGAAATTCTGAGAGATTTGCAGCTCAATACCGTCTGCGAAGAAGCATCCTGCCCCAACATCGGCGAATGCTTCAGCCACGGCACGGCCACATTCTTAATCATGGGTCCGGCCTGCACCAGAGCCTGTCCCTACTGCGACATTGACTTTGAGAAAAAACCCATTGCCCTAGACCCTACAGAACCCCTGCGCTTAGCAGAAGCAGTGCGCCGGATGAACCTCAACCATGTCGTCATCACCTCAGTGAATCGGGATGACCTGCCGGATGGTGGTGCCGGACAATTCATTCAATGCATCCAACAAATCCGATCGCTCTCTCCCCAAACCACCATTGAAGTCCTCATCCCCGATCTGTGTGGCAACTGGGATGCCCTAGCTCAAATCCTAGAAGCCAGCCCAGATGTCCTCAACCACAACACAGAAACCGTGCCTCGCCTTTATCGACATGTCAGACCCCAGGGGAATTACGAACGATCGCTCGAATTGCTGCGGCGATCGCGGGACTTGGCTCCGTGGGTTTATACAAAATCCGGCATCATGGTGGGTCTGGGAGAAACTCCCGAAGAAATCCACCAAGTAATGGCAGATTTACGTCAAGTGGACTGCGACATCTTAACCATCGGTCAGTATTTACAACCCACACCCAAACACTTAGACGTTCGAGCCTTTATCACCCCAGAACAATTTGCAGCTTGGCAAGCCGCAGGCAAAGCCTTGGGATTTCTCCAAGTCGTCTCATCGCCCCTCACCCGTAGTTCTTACCACGCTGAAGAAGTGAAACGATTGATGGTTCAGTATCCTCGGGTGAAACCTGAAGTGGTTATGAACTAAAAAATTCTTGCAACAGCTTGTTACAGACCACCCCCTCCGTGCCTAGACCTGGAACAAGACCCAGTACAGTGGTATTTGTGGGATCTTGAGGCGAGAAGGGAGACGCTGATTATGTTGAACGATCTTCTGGGTTGGATTGTTGTGCTGGGAAGCTTAGGACTGTATTTGTCTAGGTTTTTCCTGCCTGAGGTGCAGCGTAAAATGATGCGATCTGGAGCGGGATCGGATTGTTCTATGCTCTGGTGCTGTGGACAAATGGCGATCGCATTAAGGGGGGACTCCTGTTGGGTCAAATGGCCAGCGTTGCCTTAATGGTGTGGTTGGGTTGGCAAATGCTTCAGCAACGACGTCAATTGGCCGCACCTCAAGACCAGACGCCTCTTCCAGAGTCCGTGCAATCTTCTTGGCCTTTTGTGAAACAAGGGTTGGATCGTTTAGTCTCAACCATCAAAGATGGCCCATCCTCTGTTGCCGACACTACGCCGCGATCGAGCTCTGAGCAAAAAGAATTCAAAATTGGGGGTTTGACCATTCCGTTAGACCTCTCCGGTCTATTGGCCGCTGTTAAAGGATCCCCAAGTCCAGCGGAAGCGACGATGCCTAAAGATGCTTCTGCGGATGCAAAAGATGAGGACTGGGGGGATGAAGAGGTTGCAGTCCCTGCCCCGCCTAAAGAGCCTACGTCAGCACCTGTTGCTGAGCTGACGCAGGAATCTCAAGCTCCTGAGGTCGTTGAAGAAACGGTGGAAGCCGTGGCTGCTGAAACGGTAAGTCCTGAAGTGACGATCGCTCCCAATGAATCAGAACCACCTGTAGAGCCATCGTATGCTGAAGAACCACCAACCCAGGCTGATGAGTCAACAGAAGTATCCACTGGTGAGGCGATCGCTGAGCCAACTGAAGAACCAACCGCTGAAGCAACAGAAGAGGTGGATGTACCCACAGAAGTCGATCGAAATCAACCTTCAGGCGAGACAGAGCTTTCCGTAGCCCCTGCCACGGAAGAGGCAGTTGAGACAGTTGAGACAGTTGAAACCCTTTCTGAAACGTCTGAGGAAAATGCAGCGGACTTTCCCGAAGCCAGTCTTGAATCAGAGCAAGAGACCTCCAGCGAATTAGCATCCACAGAGGTTCTTCATGAAGAAGTGGCTCACACACCCGTATCCGAGACTGACGATGAGTCTTGGCCGCCTCAAGACCCGGCTACCTAGATCCTGCCTTCATTAATTTTTGATTGAATTTTACTGGATGACTGCTGCGCTATTTTTACCTTTCGCAGTAAAAATGCCTAAACAAGTTTGACTGGAGTCTGTTACAACCCACGGATGGGTAGAGGAGGTTTTAACCTTGACTTTTTGAGAAGCTGCGAGGTCAAACTTGTAAACCCGTGCGCCTGAGTAGTCAAGCCAATAGACCTTAACCGGAATGTTTTTTTGATTGAGAAAGGTCATCTCAGCTTTCTTGCTTACTGCGATCGATCGCAAGTCACTTTCCCCAGGACACCCCGAAGGAGGAGCCGTTTGAGGTTGAATATCTTGGACTCGAGATACGACGGAACTGCTAACCTGCCTTACCTCAGCATTACTAATATCGCTCTGGAAAAACAAATTAACTTCTTTGCCATCTACACAACTATAAAATCCACCATCCCCAGAGAGCACACCGGAGCAGGTTGGGGTTGTTTTCATGGTGGTAGACAGTGCATCTATCATCGGATCGCTGGAAATTGGGCTATTGCACGGATTAATAGTGCCATCACTAGAAGTTACTCGACCGTAGCGTGTCACCATCCGCGGCTGTAGCCACCCGCTGGGGCTAGGGCGAATGTCGTACACAATGGGGTCAAAGTCTGCTGGAGAT
>JAAURS010000220.1 GCA_012032135.1 Acaryochloridaceae cyanobacterium RU_4_10
GTTCCCCTGGGAACTGGGCCTGGCCGAGACGCACCAGGTGCTGGTCCGCAACGACCTGCGAGGGCGAATCATCGTGCAGACGACGGCATGCTCCGCACGCCGCGCGACGTGGTGATCGCCACGCTGCTCGGCGCCGAAGAGTGGGGCATCGCCACAGCCGCCCTGGTCACGCTGGGCTGCATCATGATGCGCGTCTGCCACCTCAATACTTGCCCAGCAGGGGTAGCAACGCAAGATCCCTACCTGCGCAAAAACTTCACAGGCGACCCCGCCCACACCGTTCATTTCATGCAGTTTATCGCCCAAGAAGTCCGCGAACTCATGGCCCAACTCGGGTTTCGCACTCTCAACGAGATGATTGGCCGCACGGATGTCATTGAGCCCAAGCAGGCCGTCGAACACTGGAAAGCCAAGGGGCTGGATTTCTCCAAAATCCTCTACCAGCCAGAAGCAGGACCGGAGGTCGGTCGCTATTGCCAGATTTCTCAAGATCACGGTCTAGAGAAGTCCCTGGATATCACCCAACTTTTAGACCTCTGCAAAGGAGCCATTGAAAACGGAGAATCTGTCAAAGCTACCCTACCCATCAAAAACGTCAACCGTGCCGTGGGAACCATTCTGGGCAATGAAATTACCAAAAACCATTGGTATGGTTTACCGGAGAACACCGTTCACCTGCATTTTCAAGGCAGTGCGGGTCAGAGCTTTGGTGCCTTTGTCCCCAAGGGCGTCACGCTGGAACTGGAAGGCGACGCCAATGACTACCTCGGCAAGGGCTCAGCGGTGGCAAAATTATGCTCTACCCTCCCACTGCATCGACCTTTGTGGCCGAAGAAAATATCATTGCCGGAAACGTGGCCCTCTACGGTGCAACCAGCGGCGAGGTCTACATCCGAGGCATTGCTGGCGAACGCTTTTGCGTCCGGCAACTCTGGTGTCAATGCCGTAGTGGAAGGCGTGGGCGATCACGGTTGTGAATACATGACGGGTGGAAAGGTCGTCGTGCTAGGGGCAACTGGACGGAACTTTGCCGCAGGGATGAGCGGCGGTGTTGCCTACATCCTGGATGAGACAGGCGATTTCGCCTCCCGTTGCAATCAACAAATGGTAGGACTCGAATCCCTTGAAGACAAAGAGGAAATCGACGATCTCTATCAAATGATTCAACGCCACGCGGACTACACCCAAAGTCAAAAGGCTGATAAGGTCTTAGCGAACTGGCAAGCACTCATACCCAAGTTCGTCAAGGTCATGCCCAAGGACTACAAACGCGTGTTACAGGCGATCTCATCTGCGATTGAAGCGGGTCTGAGTGGAGATGACGCGCTTACTGCTGCCTTTGAAGAAAATGCTCGCGATGTGGCACGAATTGGAGGGAGTTAGGAAAAAGCGATCGCGTTACTATACCGTCCCTTTGGAGAGAGGGAGCAGCCTAACGACCCAGTTAAGCGAATTTTGAGAGCGGCGATCGTTTTTGGAACCCACCCAGAATCTCAAATCCGCTCTTAAAATTCCGTTGCAACGACTTGCTATGCTGCTGCGATCGCCATCACTGTTTTATTAAACATTAATGTCAATATTTTCATAGAGAGCGATGATTTCGATTTGAGCTTCAAGTGCATTCAAAGATAATATGACCTTCGGATCGTCATATTCTGATAACAGCCATTGATTAGTAGCCGTTTTCACGTAGTGTTCTATTTAACCATTAAAGAGCAACGGTTACGCATCCAACGTCTGTTGAGGGATAACCCCGGACTTAAACCAAAGTTGCCTCTAGCCTGGGAAGATGCCTGGGAACCTGCACTCATTAAGGCTCAGAAAGAAACAGGATTAGATGCTTCTGCATTCCCACAAGAAAATCCGTTCGCTCTGGAAGAGGCGATCGCCACCGACTCGTAACACCTGAGTTCCGTGCCACCTAAATTGAGGAAGATCAAAATAGGAAATAACGCTGCGCCATAGGTAATACAGTTGCAGGTTCGCAAGTTAGCAACTCCCCATCTGCCCTCACCTCATAGGTTTCAGGATCGACTTCCATTCGCGGCATCGCATCATTGAGTTTCATCTCCCGCTTTGTTAACTTGCGAATGCCTGATACTGCTACAACCTGTTTTTGTAAATTGAGCTTCTCGCCAATTCCCTGTTTTAATGCAGCCTTAGAAACAAACGTTAGAGCTGTAGCCCCGATCGCACCACCATAACTACCAAACATCGGTCGCATGTGGACGGGCTGCGGTGTGGGAATACTGGCATTCGCATCGCCCATTTGGGACCACGCAATCATGCCGCCTTTAATCACCATTTCTGGTTTTACTCCAAATGTGGCCGGACGCCACAAACATAAATCTGCTAGCTTTCCTACTTCCACAGACCCCACGTAGTTGGCAATTCCGTGGCGATCGCAGGGTTAATCGTATATTTAGCAACGTAGCGCTTGGCACGGAAGTTATCGTTATGCTCTGAATCTTGGGCTAAGGAACCGCGCTGAACTTTCATTTTGTGCCCCGTCTGCCAAGTCCGAATAATGACCTCACCAATGCGACCCATCGCTTGAGAATCTGAAGAAATCATACTGAACGCCCCCAGATCGTGAAGGATATCCTCAGCAGCGATCGTTTCGCGACGGATGCGGGACTCTGCAAATGCGACGTCTTCAGGGATATTGGGATCTAGGTGATGGCACACCATGAGCATATCCAGATGCTCATCCAAGGTATTGAGTGTGTAGGGACGAGTTGGATTGGTAGAAGAAGGAAGTACGTTCGCTTCACCGCAAACCTTAATGATATCCGGTGCGTGGCCGCCCCCCGCCCCTTCCGTGTGATAGGTATGAATCACTCTATTTTTGAACGCTGCGATCGTATCTTCCACAAACCCCGCTTCGTTGAGGGTATCGGTGTGGATGGCGACTTGAATGTCGCAGTCGTCTGCGACACTGAGGCAAGTATCAATGGCAGCAGGAGTAGTTCCCCAGTCTTCGTGCAGTTTGAGGCCCATTGCTCCGGCTTCTACTTGTTCTTTAAGGGCATCAGGTTGGGCGCTATTTCCTTTCCCTAAAAACCCCAAATTCATGGGAAAGGCGTCTGCTGCTTGAAGCATCCGATGCATGTACCAGGGGCCAGGGGTGCAGGTCGTCGCATTGGTTCCAGCGGCGGGTCCGGTACCGCCGCCAATCATGGTGGTGATACCTGCGGCGATCGCCACTTCAATTTGTTGCGGACAAATAAAGTGAATGTGGGTATCAATGCCGCCTGCGGTGAGGATGAGTCCTTCCCCTGCGATCGCTTCAGTGCCGGGGCCAATAATAATATCGATGTTGTCTTGAATGTAGGGGTTGCCTGCTTTGCCAATGGCAACAATATGGCCGTCTTTGATGCCGATGTCAGCTTTGACGATGCCCCACCAGTCCAGGATGAGGGCGTTGGTGATGACGGTATCCACGGCACCGTTTTTGTTGGTGATGGGAGATTGACCCATGCCATCGCGGATGACTTTACCGCCGCCAAACTTTACTTCTTCGCCGTAGGTGGTGTAGTCCCGTTCCACTTCAATGAAGAGTTCCGTATCTGCCAGACGGACGCGATCGCCCACGGTGGGGCCAAAGGTTTCCGCGTAGGCACGGCGACTCATGCGATAACTCATGGAAACTCCTCAAAGGTTTGGGGCAGAATAAAACTATGGATTTTCTCTCACCAGAATAGAGGATTTCTGAGCCAATGCTGTGCCCTTAGAGCCCGATCGGAATGTGTTTCAACAGAAAACAGCCTGTACAATAGTAGGCTGTTCCGTTGGTACCCCGTGCATGTTAACCTCTGCTCCATTCACCCCAGAAGAGATTGCATCTGAAGGGCTTAAAGCTCAAGAGTATGAAGAGATTGTCCAACGCCTAGGCCGTCACCCTAACTTGGCAGAACTGGGAATGTTTGGGGTGATGTGGTCAGAACATTGCTGTTATAAAAATTCTCGCCCTTTGCTCAAGCAGTTCCCTACCACAGGAGAACGCATCCTAGTTGGCCCTGGTGAAAATGCAGGAGTCGTCGATTTGGGCGGTGGCCTTCAACTGGCCTTCAAAATTGAATCTCACAACCACCCCTCAGCCGTAGAACCCTTTCAGGGTGCAGCAACAGGTGTCGGGGGTATTCTGCGCGATATTTTTACAATGGGAGCGCGTCCCATTGCCCTCCTGAATTCTCTCCGTTTTGGCGACCTCTCCGATGCCCGAACTCGACATCTATTTACGGGGGTGGTTTCTGGAATTTCCCACTACGGCAACTGTGTGGGTGTGCCAACGGTTGGCGGTGAAGTGTATTTTGACCCCGCCTATTCAGGTAACCCCTTGGTTAACGTGATGGCCTTGGGGCTGATGGAAACCTCAGAAATTGTAAAATCTGGGGCGGCGGGGATTGGCAATCCCGTCCTCTACGTGGGCTCAACCACAGGCCGCGATGGCATGGGTGGAGCCAGTTTTGCCAGCGCCGAACTCAGCGACGAATCAGAAGCCGATCGCCCCGCCGTTCAAGTAGGCGACCCATTTCTAGAAAAGTCTCTGATTGAAGCGTGTCTGGAAGCCTTTAAGACGGGAGCCGTCGTAGCCGCTCAGGATATGGGAGCAGCGGGCATTACGTGTTCGACCGCAGAAATGGCGGCAAAGGGCGGTGTTGGGGTTGACTTTGACCTGGATAAAATTCCAGTGCGCGAGTCTGGGATGATTCCCTATGAATATTTATTGTCAGAGTCCCAGGAGCGAATGTTGTTTGTGGCCCATAAGGGGCGCGAGCAGGAACTGATCGATATTTTCCATCGCTGGGGGCTTCAGGCCGTCGTAGCAGGTGAAATCATTGCCGAACCGATTGTACGGATTCGGTTTAAGGGTGGCATTGCCGCCGAGATTTTGGCCACAGCTCTCTCTGATAACACGCCCATTTACGAACGCGATGTGCTGGCAGAACCCCCAGACTATGCCAAAACGGCTTGGGAGTGGAGTAGCGATCGCCTCCCTGCCGCCTCCGCAACAGGTTTGGATCTTCCCAGTGGGACTCATTCTTGGAATCAGGTGCTGATCGATCTATTGGCCACTCCCACGATCTCATCCAAACGCTGGGTTTACCGCCAGTACGACCATCAAGTCCAAAATAATACCGTACTTTTTCCAGGAGGAGCAGATGCAGCCGTCGTGAGATTGCGTCCCGTGGATCCGCTTTTGCCAGCCCAACAAGCCACTCGTGGTGTGGCTGCGACCGTGGACTGTAATTCCCGTTATGTTTATTTGGACCCCTACGAAGGGGCAAAAGCGACCGTAGCAGAAGCTGCCCGTAATTTAAGCTGTGTGGGCGCAGAGCCGATCGCAGTCACTGATAACCTCAACTTTGGCAGCCCCGAGAAACCCGTGGGATATTGGCAGCTTGCCCTAGCCTGTCAAGGTCTTGCCGAAGGCTGTACGGCAATGGGGACACCTGTCACGGGCGGCAATGTCTCGCTCTACAATGAAACCCTAGATAGTGACGGGAAACCACAGTCGATCTATCCAACGCCCGTGGTGGGTATGGTGGGACTCATTCCAGACCTCAAACAAATTTGCGGTCAAGGTTGGCAACAAGAAGGCGATCTCATTTATCTATTGGGTACTCCCCTCAATGTCGCTTCGCCCTTAGTGACTTTGGGTGGTTCTGAATATCTCGCCGCCATTCACAAAACCGTTGCGGGTCGCCCTCCTCGGGTGGATTTTGAACTCGAAAAGCAAGTACAAGCTGCTTGCCGTCATGGGATTCGGCAGGGATGGGTGCGCTCTGCCCATGACGGTGCGGAAGGCGGAATGGCGATCGCCTTAGCTGAAGCCTGTATCTCTGGACAGAAAGGTGCAAACCTTCTGGTGCCAAGCCTTCACCTCGGACAGCGCTGGGATGAGTTGCTGTTTGCAGAAGGAGGCGCGCGCATATTTGTATCGGTCGCTCCCGATCGCCAAACTGAGTGGGAAGACTCTCTAAAAGAACACTTAGGGATCCATTGGAGTTTCCTAGGACAAGTCACTGCTCTAGAAGATGGGTTCTCCCTCAAAACGGAAGATAACCTGGTATTAATCAACGCTAGGATAGAAGAGATCGCTTCCTCTTGGCTGACGGCTATTGAGACGAGGCTATCGGCAGACTAAACTGCCTGAGATGTGCTTCAATTGTGTTTTGGCTTTTTTATTTTCGATCGGGAGTCATTCCTCATATGGCCGATATTTCCGCTGTACCGTCCAATGGATTGGCGTCTGAGACTGTGGAAGAGGCCCATTCGGCATCGGAGCGGCCTGACAGATTAGAGGAAGCCTGCGGTGTCTTTGGCCTGTATGCCCCTGGTATAGAAGTTGCCAAAATGACTTACTTTGGGCTATTTGCACTCCAGCATCGAGGTCAGGAGTCAGCGGGGATTGCCACGTTTGCGGATGGCAGAGTTCAACTTCATAAAGATATGGGGTTGGTGACGCAGGTTTTTGATGAAAAGATTTTGAATGATTTATCGGGGTCAATTTCGGTAGGACATACCCGTTATTCCACGACGGGGTCTAGTAAGGTGGTGAACGCTCAGCCCGTCTTAGTGGAAACTCGGTTGGGTCCTTTGGTGTTGGCCCACAACGGCAACCTGGTCAATACGGTCGATCTTCGCAATCAGCTCCTTGCAGATAATTGGGTCCTAGAAACCACGACGGATTCTGAAGGGATTGCCTATGCGATCGCCCATGAAATTCAGCTTGGGATGGACTTCCGAGACGCCGTTATTTCTGCCTGCAAACTCTGCGAGGGTGCCTTTAGTCTCGTGATTGGCACATCAGAGGGCATTATGGGGGTCCGCGACCCGCATGGGATTCGCCCTTTGGTGATTGGGATATTACCCAAAGAAGACCCGACGGACAGGGGACCCGTTCATTATGTTCTGGCTTCGGAAACTTGTGCGTTAGACATTATTGGGGCAGACTACTTGCGCGATGTGGAGCCTGGCGAGCTGGTACGGATCACTCAAAGAGGCTTGGAATCCTTCCATTGGGCAGAGCAGCCCGAGCGCAAGCTTTGCATTTTTGAGATGATTTACTTTGCCCGTCCAGACAGCCAAATGCATAACGAAAGTTTGTATAGCTATCGGGTGCGGATCGGCCATCACCTTGCCAAAGAATCCCCCGTGGATGCCGATATTGTGATTGCGGTTCCTGATTCTGGCATTCCAGCAGCCATTGGATTTTCTCAAATCTCTGGTATTCCCTACGTTGAAGGGTTGATTAAAAACCGCTACGTGGGCCGGACGTTTATTCAGCCCACCCAAAAAATGCGGGAGTTGGGGATTCGCATGAAGCTGAATCCACTGCGAGATGTGTTGGAAGGCAAGCGGGTCATTATTGTGGATGATTCCATCGTGCGCGGAACGACCAGTCGCAAAATTGTCAAGGCTTTGCGGGATGCGGGAGCAGCGGAGGTTCACATGCGAATTTCATCTCCACCTGTGACTCATCCTTGCTTCTACGGCATTGATACGGATAGTCAGGATCACCTGATTGCTGCAACGAAGTCTGTGGCTGAAATTGCGGAGCAGATTGGGGTAGATTCTTTGTGCTACTTAAGCTGGGAAGGAATGTTAGAAGCGACTCGCGAGACAACGACTAGTTTTTGCTCGGCTTGTTTTACTGGAAAATACCCGATCGCCATTCCAGAGCCGCTGAAGCGATCGAAGCTGATGCTAGAGGAAGCTGCGACAGTTTAGGTGGGATAGTGAAGGATGGTCGGAGGTATCGCGGATCTTTTTGCCCAACCTCAGATCTTGAAAGTGCATCGCGATGAGCCAACATCATCCTATTAAGCTAAAGCACTTGCAGGTCTTCCTGAGTTCGCTCGGAACGGGCTTGGTTTTAGCCCTAATTTTACGCTGGTTTCAAGCGCCCGATCTAAAGGCCCAACGGATGCAAACCCTGACCCAGCATCCATTCATTCAGGTCTACACAAACCACAATCCAACTCACCGTTATCGCGAACCCTATCGCAATCAAACCCGAGTGGGAGACAACTTAGAACAGATTGTTGTCGAGCAAATCCAACAAGCCCGTTCCAGTGTTGACGTAGCCGTCCAAGAACTGCGATCGCCCCTGGTTGCACAAGCTCTCCGCGATCGCCATCAAGCCGGAGTTCGAGTCCGGGTTGTCATTGAGAACACTTACAGCCGACCGTGGAGTAGTATCACCCTCGCCGAAGTCCAACAGA
>JAAURS010000009.1 GCA_012032135.1 Acaryochloridaceae cyanobacterium RU_4_10
TCCAGTATACAATAAGAACATTCAAGCCTAGACATCATTCTTTGATGAATGAGTGACGCTTTAGGGAGTACGAGTTTTGAGAGGCTAGAGCGATGCAAATTGAAGTGAGAGCATTGGACAAAGAAGAGTTTGACGCTGCTGAGACAGGCGAGTGCGCTTGTGCATCTTGGACGCTTCACACGGGTAAGGGTCTTAAGACCTCGTATCTCTACATTTACCTTGGCCGTCAAGTTCCCTTCGCAAAAAATAGCGAGAAACACGACCAGACTCAATTCAAGCGCTTTCTCGATTGCAGTATTGAAGCTTATGAAACGCTGGATGACCTGGACAACGGAATTGCAACCAACACTCAATCAGGGATTGATGTAGTCCTGTTCTATTAATTCGCTACAGCCGCCTTGGAATACTGTCGTCTTCGGGGCATCTGAGACGGTTGTTTCTCAATCAATTCTGGGTTTTCTGCAACAAATTGCTGCATCTCTTCAAATGGCTTCTCGATTGTTTCTCCGGTTTTTAGCCTTGCTGTAGCCATAATTCTCCCTCTCCACGTCTCTCTAATAATCTTAGCCCATCTTTATATTCGTGGCACCTACAGCAACCCCAGAGCCACCCACTCCCGTAAATAATGCCACTCCGTCATCCCTTCAATCAACGCCATCGTCTCCGGCTCCATCCGCTCAATCACCTGCCCCATATCAAAAGTTTGCTCAAGCTCAACCGCCGCATCATAGCAATGCTCCCGCGTCTCGAAGGTTTGGCCGATGAGGATTTCGCCTGTCTCTCGGTTGGCGATCGCATATTCATCCCCTTCTTTGCGTACAGCCAAATACTCCAGCGATCTGGAGCCATGCGATCGCTCGGCTAATTCCTCCCAGAGTGGCTTCGGTCGTCGTATTCGTTCCAGTTTGGAGTATCGCTCAATCTGCCCAACCAGAATTCTGGGCTCTGGGATGGGCTGAGTGCGATCACTCATCTCTCGCTTTGGCTTCTGCTGGTGGTAGGATTCGGGTGCTTTGCTGCATGGGATATGCAGGTGTCCGCTGTGGCCCCATCCCAGCGAGATGCGATCGGGTGCGGGTTGGGGCTTTTGGGGACGGGTAGTGTAGATGATGGGGGGGTTCAAGGGCGTTCTCTCCTCGAATGAAGTATTTTTTTCTGAGCGGGGTAAAATAGAACACTGAGTAAGGTTGATTTTTGACCCAGTATAAGCACAAACTGGATAAATTCCGACATGTTTGTCTTTGAAGCAAACCAACAAGCTTTTTCAGTACTTTCACTATGAGATCGATCTACTAGGTATAATTATGGCTGTTTGTCTATTAGAACCTGCTGGCATCATTGATGCAGCGGGTGGTCAGTCTTTATTCCTCAAATTCAATCCGAGTTGAGTCTCGGCAATCGTACCGTTTTCATTGATTTTACAGCCGTCGAACTCGTAGACGGCCAGGGGATAGAGCTATTGCTCCAAGGACTCAAAGCAATAGCTGACGCTGGGGGCAAGAGCTTTCTGCACTCGCTTAATGATGAAGTACGATCGCTGTTTGTCTCCAGGGGTCTGGATATGGTCTTAAATATACTGCCTTGAAGATCAAGTCAGGCTGGGGCGATCTAAGCTTACACTTGTCGCCATTTTCACCCCATTGATAGCAGTCTTGCTCACCTGTCTCATATCGGTCTGTTCGTCATACGGAGCTACAACTAGGTAATCCCCCTGGTAAACCTGACAATACAGCACATCTTCAGATGCCGACAATATTTGAGGCACAACCGTAATCGGCTGCTGCAACTGCTCTGGCGTCAGAACTGCGATCGCACTCAACAGCCCTTTGCTAAAGTCAGCCGTTGAAAGGCTTTCCAGCACATAGAAGTTATCTGCTTCGAGGGTGGTGTACAGCGTGTAGACCTTCTCGCCCTGGTCTATGGATGCTTTGAACTCCAGCGATCGAATATACCCCGTCAAAGCTTCCTGTTCAATCACAATGGGGTTATTCTGCGGGTCTAGAGTGTACCAGAAGCCGCCATGTCTGCGATCGCAATGAACATGCATTACTTGTTTGGGTGCAGGGCCAAAGCCCACCGATGGCTGAACAGGGGTCATTGCGTCCGCTATCCTGTGGAGTTCGGTTGCGATCGTATTCAGCGCGTCTTCATTCGTTTCGATGTCCTCTGGGTCATTGGATGGAGATGAAGACAGTCTCAAGTTTTCTTCTGCAATCCAGTGTGCGGGGCAATGGCCAAAGCCTTTCTCGCTTCGATAGACCCACTTTGCTGCACTATTCCACCATCGCCGCGTCATAAATCCGATCCTGGTGTCCTTCCCATTCAACTAGGCAACCAGGTGCATAGAGAGCTTCTGGTTTTGGCAACAGATCTAGTTGGCTTTCTTCGCCTTCAATGAGTTGCGCGATCGTCTCTACTGGACTCAAACCCTGTTCAAAGTAACGATGGCAACCCGATCCAAGTTGCTCGAGCTTAACCTGTAGTTCGCTTCTGAGTTGGCGCGATAGCTGTTGTTCCCATTCGTTGAGTTGCATGGTTTTTCGATTGGAAGCCTCCTTTACAATAATGCTTCAAACCATTCTGATTTCCCCAAACCGATTGATGACCCGACCTGGATTGACATACCAGCCCGTCTGAGAAGGAAAATACAAGAATGAGATAGAAAGCGCCTGACAAACTTTGGCCAGATAGGTATTGGGGCCATGTTCAAAACATCCCACCCATCGCTCAAAGTCTAAGCTATGTTCATCGGTTTTTTCTGGTGAATACTCCAGTCCGCCGATCTCATCAAAAATAAGCTGTGCAAGCTCATCTTGAAAGCGATCGATGAGATCCCGCTTCAGCGGATGTGTTTGGGTGACGAGCCACTGAGAGAAGTTCTGGACGTTGGTGTTGAACAAATTCAGCCTAAGTATATCTGCCCAGTATTGAACGACAAAAAGACAGGATCTTCCCAATGATTCTTCTATTTCTGGCGTCTGATGTTGATAATAATACTCGCGTCGCCTCTGAGCGAGTTTTTCGGCACTCTGCTTCATACAAACTAAACTCCGCCACTCTCACACAAGTTAGCTAAGTTTTAGCGGCTTTTTCTGGATTTGGCAATACCTCAAGCTGTGGATACAGCTCATGGGTTTTGATGAGATGCGCGATCGCTTGGTTAGTCGTATAGCCCTGGTTAAAATACGCCTTCCAGTGAAACTTGATTTGGTCGGGTGTAATACCCAACTTCTCTTTGAGTTGCCGTGTAAAAATGCTCTCCCAGACTTGTCTTTGCATAATAGACCTCCAAAAGGGGCGGCACAAGCCACCCCTATAAACTACCATCTATTCCTCTACCTTCACCCCCTTCCGCTTTCGAGCGCTCGCCTTGGGCTGTGCTTTGGCTCTGGGCTTTCTCGTTCGGCCCTTGGCCCCTGGTACATCCAGACTTGCCCCCAGTTCGGCTTCAACTTGAGCGGGTAAAACCATTCGAGCATTCTCGCGGTGCATATCCGTATGTTCTGGATTCCAAACCTGACCGATAATCCCAGTGGTGAGCGGCGGCAAAATTAACAGTGCGCCTGGTGTCAACTCCACTTCTTCAACCTCCTCTGTGGCAGGTGTAATCAGATTCAGACCGGAACGAACTGCATCACTCAACAACTTCATTCCCACTTCAATGTGTGCAACCATCGGCGCATCCTTCGCGGGTGCCAGCAACAGAGTAGCGCTAGCAGGTGCTGGGGATTGGGCGTTCGCTTCGAGTTCTTCACACCATTGGCGGCATTGGATGCCCATCATGTAGGTCATCTCAGCCAGTTGATAAACCCAGACAAAAACTGTGGCAGTTGCGTCTAAGGTGTTTTGAAAATCCTTCTGAGCCTTGATTGAGTAATAATGTTGAGCTGAATCAGAAGATAGTTCAGAAAAAGCAGCTTCGGCGGCTGCACGAAATGGATTGTATGTAATGGCTGTAGCGTTCATTTGTTTCTCCTTACTGTGGCGATGCAACTGGAATGTAGTGCGTCAGTTGCTTATGTGAAACATATTACTACTTCTCGCTAGTAGTATGCAAGCAGAAATAGATAGCAATAGCTGATCGATCGCACTCCATCGATAGGCTGAGGCGATCGGACTGACTTATTTTTGCTGCAACTGATTCGCGATCTGCCCTTGCTCCGAAAGCATCACCCACCCAAGCCCAATAAAAGCCCCAGTTGGCACCCCCACCGCAATCGCACCCGCCAAGCCCAAGCTAATCTCTAGCCCCATCTGAAGTATCCTCTTGCGATCGCAAGAGCGAACGATCTGGAGGCGGCGGGAGATGCGATCGCCTACACTCGCCTTGCGAAAGTCAGGGCATCCTTCGCATGGGCCGAACGGGTTGATAGCGCAGCGGAGGTGGGGACTGTGGGCGTTGTGGGCGCAGTTTTTGTCGCCAATATATTGATTCATTATTTTATGTTATGCGCCATCTTGTATAAGACGCATTGCGTACTCTCCTCTTTCTTCCCGCAGATCTCCCCCATTTTTTCAGTGATTCGATTATCTTGTATATCCTGTTGAATCTCGGCTATCTCGCGCCCCCTAGAAAGAGAATCAAATTCTTGTTCCCGAGCGATCAAATCCTCGTTTAACTCCGACTCGTTACCCCTTTTTTTTCCGATCGCTTCTTGCAATCCTTCTAACTCATCAGCGGTGGTATTTTTCTCCTTGATAAGATCCTTTGCTTCAGCTTGCCAATACTTAGCCTGAGAATGCGTTTTCCAGAGCCATGCTCCAGTTAAAACGTTCGATAGCAGAAGGGCCACGATTAAGATTGTACGCATTTTCCTCTCTTTTCACCAATACTACTGTAAAACCCTCGTCCCTCAATCCTAGTTTGTGCTAGCTACTCCAAAAAACGCTAAGCGCCATCCTGGATAATAGAGAAAAGACAAAACGATGCAATAAGCAAAAAAACCTCCGACTTTTAGCAACTGGCTTGCTATAGGTGGTTCCTCATATTTTGCTTTCGGAGATGCACTGAAAATAACCATGAAAACACCAATTAGGGCAACAAAAGGGGCTATTGCCCCAAGCAGGGAAACAATAATCAAAAACTCGTTGGCATCCATAGCGATCGCTCAAATTAGACAAACAAACTCAATAAGATTGCAAAAAACCGCCAAGGAACAAGAACTTACCGACTTGGGCGGCTTTTGAAGTCGATAATATCTCCTGCCCTTCTATATCTTTGTAATGAATACCTCGCTGTTTTAACGAGTGACTTTCAATGGCTATTATGCCAGCCCCAAATATCATCATTGCTGGCCCAAAATATCCATCGATAAGACTATCGCTACTCCAGCGCCGCGATCGCTGGCCGTGCGATCGCAAACAGAAGTGAGGCGGCAGTTAAGGGGATGAGTGCGTGTTTTCGGGTTCGAAAATTCATTGTTTTTCACTCCTATATTATCTACCTACAATAACCGATCGCCCTTCCCAAAGCCATCTCCAGCCTAGCTCTAGATTAGCATGGGCTTGCTCTCTACCCATGTAGTAACGATTTCATTATACAGTTAAAGATTGTACTGACAATCCAAGGCTCAAGTCCGACAGCGATTCGAGCTAGTATTCCTGCACGTCTGGCTTGACTGCGATAGTTTCTGTCCTTCACAAGGAGAGATATTTCATAGACAGAGTAAGAAATAGCTACGATACCACCTCCAAGGTAAGACAATTCTAGGAATTGCTCCTTTGAAGTCGGAATCCTATTGCAAATTGCCATTATAAGGGCAGTTGCCGCACAACAATAAGCAAACGCTTTCCCCCAAAAAAAGGGTGTTCCAATCAGAAAGCTTGTATATGGATCGGCATGAAATATCTTCGTATATGGTCTTCGATATTGAAATCTTTCGCGGACTTGAACGTAGTCTGGACAACCTTTACAAGGTCCAGACGGGTTGATTGTGCATCTTAGGTGAGCACTAAGCGCGTTGTACTTGCAAGACGGCTCCCCGACGAACTCACTTATTCGTTGCATTATTTGACTCTCTCCTTCCCCTAATACTACCGCAAAACCTCATCCCTAGAGTGCCCATAGCCAAAATTGCCAGGGGCGGAATTCTTTGATAAAAGCTTTCCGTGCTTGAGCGCCCTGGCCGCTCAATATCAGCTCTTTGGGTGTCCAGTCTCCCCAGACAGGTCTCTCTATCCAAAGCAAAACTTCTTCCTTTGTCCCAAAGAATTGCGAAGCATATTCAATAAAAGCACTCAAATCTGCTTGGTGATTGAGTATTCTCGCTCGATCCCAATTTTCTGGGAAGGGTATTAAAGATATAGTTTCATCATTTTTCCAGTGGTGCTCAATAGCATCACTCTTTGAGCTACGTTCCATGATTCTCCTCTTTTTTTCTTAATACTACCGCAAAACCTCAGTCTTAGCGTGTGCTTGCTTCTGGAAACTCTCGCACACGCAGAGACTCGGGCCACTCATGTATGCTGCTGCTTTTGCGATCGCAGAGCTTAATCGTCAGACCTTTTTTTCATAAGCATCGCAAAATTTTGCTTTTGCATTATACTTTTCTATTCCTCTTGCATCACAGACTTCCTGTCCATTTTGGAAGCGATTAACATTTTTCTGGCACTCAATTTCGTTCAAGTCAGGCTCATTGAACTCCCAAAACATTGAGCCTATCCTCTCGCCAAGTCTCATACCATGTTGACAATTAAGGCATGAGCGGGTCTCAACTATAGGACGTACCCAGTTGTTGAAGGCGTCAATATTTTCTTGTGAAAGTGGTGGCGAAACGCTTCCGAAACTGTTCATATTCATTGGCCAAAAGTGTTGCGGTATTAGTTGTCTTTAGCATTGTTTCTTGAAACATCAAATGCGAGTCCCAGCGGCAGTATCAACACTATAGGTATTGCGTCGCGTCGTATATCAAAGGATGCTTTTTGAGACTCATCTGCACAAGTATAATTTAATGCAGCAAATAAACATCCTAAGCAGAGGTACATCCCAGCTGTAGGGTATCGGCATAAAAGTTGATTGATAAAATCGCTCAAAAAATTCATATCTAAAAGTCTACTTAAAACTTGTTTCATGGCTTTCCTCCCTCCCAATATTCTGTATCTTCAATTGCTTGCGATCGCACAGCCACAGCCTTAAATACCTCTTTTGCCTTCAATCCCCTATCCTTTAGCCTGTCGTACGTACCTGAAGGCAAAACCCGATCGTCTTCGAGAAAATCAAACGTATGTTTCAGACACAGGCTGAATTGTAGCGCCAAACCTCCAACATCGGTAGGCGTTAGTTTTCCCGTCTGCTGCTTTATTTCTCTAGCTGAATTAGTTAGTCGCGGCCCAAGCAATGCATAAGTCTGCTTCAGTAAAGAACCAAAGCGTTGTCCTCTTGCGGTTTTGAGGGCTTCTGTGAGCTGGCGTTCAGCGTCTGATAGTATCATTTCCTAAATTCTAAGACTTCATGAAAGCTAAACTGCTTCGTCTAAAACCCTTATGTGTAGGACTTCGTTATTCATCAAACGTTCGATCTGAGACTCTGAGACTACCACTACTGCAATTGTCTCGCCTAGTGCATTGAAGACTTCAACGCTATAGCCATCTTCTCCATTCTTGACAGGATGATGCTCTACAATCGTTGCAATGTCACCTTTTTGGAGCTTATGTCCAGGAAAATCTTCTTTTAGGGCAACTCGACTAAATAGTTCAAAAGCCATTATTCCACCTCTTTGTTCGGATACAGCGTGACGAATTTAGTTTGACCTGTTTCATATTCTGTCATCCAAATCGTTATGATGCTAAGACTTAAGCCATTTGGTCCCTTCAAAAGCCCTCGTATTTCATATACATCTCCAAATCGATTTGTCTCTTCAGAGGGTATAGCTTCAAGCGTTAGAATTTGGTTTCTCAAATCGGCTTCGAGTTGCTGCCAGTTATCTAGACTATACCCCGCTTGAGATAAAAATTTGGACTTATCGTCAGCAGAACGGTAGATGAGCAAATAGTTAGTTAGTTTTGCAGATGCAATGATAGCATCTTCGGATAGTTTCATAACTATTGCCTACCCTTCAATAATATCTCACTATTATACCGGAAACTCTTGAATCCTCAACTCCTCCGGCCATTCGCGAGGGTGCGCGCCTTTGCGGGAGTGTAGCTTCAGCGGCTGACCATTCTCGTAGGGATTGCTGCCAAGCTGCTTCATGAATGGCACGACCCCAGCATCTCGACATTGTTGGATGAGCGATCGCGCCCACTCCAGATGAAAGGGCCGTGCGCCTGGTCCTGACTCACCACCAATAATAATCCAGTTCGGCGCTGAAGCTTCCATGTGCAAGTCTACTGCTTCCAACAATGGCTCTACGCTGTAGAAGGTTTTCCACCCCATTTTGTGTAGGTTGTAGAGATATCGAGTGCGATCGCTAACAGCCTTCTGATTTTCGATGGTGCATCCCAAAATAACGTTTTTCAGTGGAAACAAACATTCATCGGAATCCTTTGGGTATCGTATCTCAGGCAAATATCCACCCATTCTTGATCGCATCAATCCAGCGCGTAATCTCACACCTTTAAGTTGGTTCATATATTCCAACATTCTCCCTGGACGCTTGGTCAAGATCTGATAGGTATGCTGTGGAGTCAGCGCCATCACCCCAAACACTTGGTCTACCTGCTCAAACGGAATCGACTCATGAAATAAGTCAGACATGCTATTGACAAAAATTCTGCGCGGTTTCTTCCACTTCAATGGTATTTCTAGAGCTTCTGGTACAAACCGGACGATGCCTGTCCATTCTATGCGATCGCCCTTTTTATCTGTCAGCCCTTCGTAGTACTTCATTCGTCCTGGGTTGGGCATCTTCTGAGCCATAGCATTGTTGCGGTAGGCTTGATTGATAGCGTAGCAGTTAGTACAACCAGGGCTGATTTTGGAACAGCCGACAAAGGGATTCCAGGTCTCATCCGTCCACTCAATGCTACTCATCCTACTTCCTCCCGTTTTCTGAATCGAATCACTACCAAATTCTTTTCTAAATTGCCACCTTGTAATTTCTGATAATCTTCTACCGTCGCCCAAAGGCCACCCTCAGCCTCCAGGTCTTCCGCTGGAAAGTTACCCAATCGTTCGCGGTAGGGTCTAGCGGTCAGAATAAACTGACCCACTTTTCGGCCCTTGCACCGTGGGTTCTTGTCCCAAGCGTCATGCACTAACCGTTGCTCATCCCACGCTTTCTGCCATTGGACGAGAGTGCGGTCCTTCCAGTCGCGGCGGGTGACGGTTTTGCTGCCGTCCAGAAATTGTGGTGTGGTCCAGGCGAATGAAATCAGCATTTTTCCCTCCCAGATTCTGCACCCCAAACCTGCCAACCAGGACGGGCCTGTCGTGCGAACAATTCAATACGATCGCCCCCCAATGCTTCAGCAAGCCGTTCAGCCATGCCGTAAAATGCTTCTGGCTTTTCGGAATGAGCGCATGGAGGTGCGTGGAACGCGGTCGGTATATCGGTCAATCCCAGTGCGGTGAAGCTGGGTGCATTCCCCTTGCGACAAATCAAAAGATGCTCGGTACAGTTGCGCCCGTAATGCCCGATCCCAAAGCGGATTTTGTCCCCTACCTTTGTGGTCTTGACCCAAGTATGAAGCGCTTTGTACTCGAAACCCCAAGTGTCAACCACTTCAAATGCTAGCCGTAAATGATTGTTTGTCGTCCACAGCAACAAATAGGCTTGCTCTGCGGCGATCGCTCCCACAGGCATTGTCTTAATCTGGGCATCCGTCATGCTGGGGTATGGGCATCTGCCCCTGTGGGTTGCATCGGTTTCTCGAAGGTTGTAGCTCCAAGGTGGATCGGCCACGATCATGCTGAATTGGCCGATGGGAAGCGCTGGCGTGTTTGGGATGAGCTGCTGTAAAATCTTAAGCTTGCTCTGGCCGCGTTGGTCTGTGGGTGCGTACATGATTTATCTCCATATGAAAAACCCCGATATTGCGATCGGGGCTTGGGTTCGGGTGATTTGTTCGGGTAGCTCAAAGCTCAATACAGGTAGCGGCAAAAGCACCCTCTACATCCTCTGTGCAAGGCTGAAAGTAAGTCTCTTCGCAGTCTGGCTCATACTCATCTAAAAGTCGCTCAACCCAAAAAATATGTTTAACCTGAGAGGCTTCAAACGGTTCATCCGGTTCATACTCGGCGTTAACCTCCTCCGCAAAGGCCGCTTTGTTTTGATGCCCAAGACAGTAGTAGCCCAAGACACCGCCTATGTAGTCGCAATCAACTTCTCGTAACATCTCAAGTTCAATCTTGTCCGGTAGACTTTCGGTGCAATTCATGTTTTCTCTCCTGTTTTCTCTGATTGTTTGCTCTCGCCCTTCTTCCGTTTGCCCATGCAAAAGCCCCAGTTATTAGCACTGGGGCTTATCGGGGTGCGTGGCGGTGATGATTGCTTGGGTTATGTGGTGGTCATGGTTTTACCTGCTCAAATTCAAATACCCAGTCAACATCTTTTGAAATTAAATCTGCAAGTCTTTGGATGGGAATTGCTTCGATTTCAAGTATCTGCCCATACTCTCGGTCAAACTGGGCTGGCACTAATGGTTTAAAGACACTCTTATTTTTCTCAAAAAACATCTCAAGTTGATTTGTTGAAAAACGATTAGATTCAGTTACTAACTGCGCCTCAGAAAGGCCATCCGGTACCCACTGCCAGAAGTTCTCTGGCTCGTATTCGTCCCCATTGCCATAAACCCATCCGATAGGCTGAACATCCATTGGAGCAATAGTGCCTTTGTGCGGCCCTATCCACAAAGTTGCGTATGGCCCAACAATCCGAAGAACTTCGGCTATTGTGGAGAGCGATCGCAACCGGATTCCGCGTTCGTGCAACGATCGGATTCCTCCCAGTTGCTCAAAATCGGGTTCAAAGCGATAATCCACTAAATCTTTTGTGGATTTGCCGTTACCAAGTTGTACAATCCGAATCGCATTCCAACTCAGTGGGGTTTTGAGTGGGAGTTTAATCAGAGTCATGTTTTCGACCTCCTTTTTTATTCTACAGTGGCCCACCATCCTCCCCAAAAGCTCCCGCTGGCAATCGCCACTCTCCCGCCTGCACCCGAATTGCAGCGGCATATCTCCGGCTGAGGGCTTGCTCTAGCATTTGCGGGTGCTGTGCGATCGCTTCATATACCGTCCCCGCTGCCGCCATTTCAGAAATGGAGCGCTTGTTGTCGAGCGTATGCTGGAACTCCACTTCATACGCTTGCATCCGTTTAGTTTGAGTTGGGGCGATCGCCAAATTTGAAGCCCACTGATTCGGCGATCCAAAGATACAGCGCTGGCACGAAAGCCTCCCCCAACCCAGATAGTAGGCAGGATGAACCTGAATCCCCCAGCGCTCAATCGTGGCCCAGACTTGCTTTTCGGATAGTCCATGTACGGGCCTCCAGTGGTCAACCTGTCGCGCTAGTTTTGGGCTGTTGCGGCGGTCGCTCCGGTGCGGCTCGAGTCGCTGGTACTTTGCCCTGGCCGCGCTCTCCTCTGCCCGTTCGCCAGTAACAACAAGGGTTTTACTGTGATTGAATCGGGGTTGATTGGCGATCGCAGCGCTCAAGACATCAATCTTGGCGTAGGCACTGCACCAACGACGGCTCAGGTCTGCGGTCTTGGCGGGGAATTTCCGGCGCGTTCCGAGCTGGCCTTGTCCGCCAATGGTTTGAACTCCCTCCGGTGTTTCAAAGTGAGTGGGTGCCTTGGGTTGGTTGTCGCGGCACATTTCGCGCTCAAGTCCGCCTTCGAGCCAACTGTAGTAGATCTTTAGCCCGAAGGCTTGGGCGAACTGGCGGCAATAGTCTTCGGTCACTGGCCAGTCAAACAGCGTCGATCCTTCTCTACCATCTACGAGATGGTGATGCAGTTCGATTTGAGTGGGTTGTATACCTAAATCTAGAAGGGTGAGTACACAGCAAATCGAATCTTTACCGCCACTGAAAGCAACGATGAAAGTATCGTAACTACTGAGATCTGGGACAGTTTCGACCTTGAACAAATCAAGCTGGATTCCTTGCATTCCTCCTTCTCTCCATAATGCAAAAGCCCTCAGCACATGCTGAGGGCTTGGGTTACTTTGATTGGGGCGATCGCTTAATACACAACACAAGTCACTGCGATCGCCCCTTCTGTGTTCTGCCAACATTTCTCGAAACAGGTACAATCGCAATCTGGTTCATCCGGTTCGAGAGGGCGTTCAACCCAAAATTCATGACGAACTTCACGAGCCTCAAAACGCTCATCTGGCTCATATTCGGCGTTTACAGCATCGACAAAAGCGCTTGTATCAAGGTGCCCTATGGCAAAGTAACCCAATAGCTCACCTATCCAATCGCAATCAACTTCTCTCAGTTCCAAGATTTCGATAGTTGGTTTAAGACACTGCGTCATCTCAACCTCCAAAATCTTAACCCGCTCAACCATCCGCGTCGCTTCGGCTGGGCTTTTTCCCTCTGAGGTTTGGGCAATAAGAGCCATGCTCTCGGTGGGAGTAGATAGCAAGCACCTTCAAAAGTTAAATATCCCAGATTCATTATTTCAATTACTTGGTCTATCGTGATTGTGCCCGTTGCCATCTCTGGATGTTTTGTAAATGTCGGTGGTAGCTGGACCTTTGTATGTGACTCGGTTTGTTGCGTAGACATGATTTTCTCTGGGGTAAAGTACTGAAAAATTTGCACAAGAAAAACCCCGCAACGTAACGATGTTGCAGGGCTTGAGGGGTGGTAAGTGCCCATACCCTAACGCATCCCACCGCTACACTGCCGCCAGTACCTTGAGCAACGCACTGGCCAAAACCTGGGGGTCAGTGGGCGCTGTGGATACACTGGGGTTCAGGCTTGCGTATTTCTGACGCATAGCGTCCAGCTCGGTGGTGGTGGGTTGGTAGTTGGTGTTTTGGGCGATCCATTGGGCTAGTTCGTATACGTCTTGCATGGGTGTCACTTTGGAATGTTTGCATGAGAAACCTGAGCGATGGCTGTTCTTGGGTTGGGCGATCGCGTAGGTAGTTCAGTGCTGAAAACATTGGATTCATCGACGGTGTTTGTCAGCACTTCGACCAGACTTCGATTGTTAATGTCGTACAGGGACTTGATGAGCCCTTGATAGGTTTGCTCGGTCCACTGAGAAGGATATGCTACGCCTTGCCAATCAGCCAGCTTTTTGATTTCTTCAGGCTGAGGTTCCTGGTAATGTCTGCCATCGCGCTCAAAATATGCCTCTCGGTGCATTGCAATGGGATCGAATCCCTTGTTCATGCAGAAATGAAAATACAGCGCAAAACAACAATCACCGCCTGAACCATCGCACCCTTGACCTACAGCGAAAGGTCGTTTTGAGAAAACGCCATATTTTTCTAAGTCTTGGTCAATGTTTTCTAGGTATGGTTGTTTCAGTCTGATAACAAGGTGTTTTACTCCTCCTTCAACTTTACGAAACCCTTCAACTAAATAGTCGTGATAGCGGGGATCGTGCCCTATCCAGATCCAGTCGCGCTCGTTGACAACTTCTCGGAATGTTTGCATCTCTCCTTTCTCCAAAATATTTGCAGGGGAAATCAAGCGCGATCGCCAAACTTAAGAGGAGCGATCGCTCTTGCTGGTGTGGGTTATTGGGGCGATCATCTGGGCTATCGTTAGCGCGGGTGCGCTAACTAGTTCTTGCTGTTGCTCGACGGGCAGGATTTAGGAGCTGTCTCAATTTTTCCCAATCAACTTTGCTCAAGAAGGACTTTTCGATAGGGTAAATATTACCCACAATTTTGACTGTCAAGTCCGGTCTATATGCAAAATTCTTTAGGTCTTCTGCCGACATTCTCTCTACAGCGCGTCGTATCTCAAGCTCATTTGTGAGCCAACGGTAAAGAATTCGTGTTTCTTCACTCATAATTTCTCTGCTTTGACTGTGTTTTCAGCAAAAGCCCCACTTCAGCATTTTGTATCGGAGGGGCGATAGTTAGTTCAAGCTATTTATCTAGGTGCAGGCTTGCACCTAGATAAATCTGGTTATAGTGATAGGGGTTCTTAGGCTTTTCCACTCTGTAAAAGAGCAGATCCCCAACGCTTAGCCGATCTTCAAATAAAACGGCATCTGTTTCAAACGGCACGGGAAATGTGCTGCTAAGACAATCTGCTATTACCCGTGGAGGGGTATGAGGGCAAATCCCAAAAACATGGTCGCCGTTAGCGAACCAAATTAGATCTTTCATTTTTAGATCTCCTGTGCGATCGCCTCGCTTCTGCTTTTGGCATCGGCGGGGCTTGGGTTGGCTTCGGACTATCGCGCTAGGGCGATTTCTTTCCAGGTAGATTGAGGCATAGATAACACCTTGCTACCTATGGATTCAAGCTCACTCGCTCGATCGTAAGACGCGGGATTGTGAGCTGTTCGGGTGATCGCGTTCATCAAGCCATAGGCCGTCAGATCTTCATCAATCAGCAGATGTTCGAGTGCTTGTCTTTGCTCCGCCAGCGTCAGGCCAAAGTGCTTTCTGGCTCTGTCCATCAATTCTTCAGCCGATACCTCGATCGGTCTTTCAGTGCTGTTTCTCATTTGAGTCAGGGTTCGTTGGAAAGCCGCTTCATCATAGCAATCGTGAAATTTTCGATAAAATGTTCTAATTTCACATCCGCTCGTTCTCGGTTTAGGATTTCACCGATATCTCTAATCTTTGAACCGGAGTGTCTTACAGTAAGACGTTCTCCCTGCTCCATTCGGGTCATCCCGTTAGTGCATATCAGTCTAAAGTTCGCGGGATAGACATTCAATCCACCTTCACCGATCTCGGAATTGCAAATCGTAACCCCAGAACGGATAATGTCATCCTTTCTGACCTCTCCCTCAATTTTAGGAAAAGCCAGTTTGATGTACAGCTTGCTGTCTGTAACATCTGTGCTGAGAATTTCAAGATCGCTGTTGAATTTTCCAATTCAGGCAGAAGTGCCATGAGCACCTGATCGTGATCGATGATTTCGTATCCCCCACCTAGCAATGCCCTTGCTGTACTATTCAGTGTACGCAATACATGAGTACGACTACCTTGTCGTTGGAGCCAGTGATTTACATTGACAGGAATAAGCTCAGGAGCCTCTTGAATCATCTTCCGGTAATATTGCCCATGAATACCCGTCGCCTGGGCAAGTTGCCGATGAAGGGTGTCGCTCACCTCGAACTCAAGCATGTCATCACCATTCATCACAATTAGCTCATTCCCTGATTCATTCA
Source organism: Acaryochloridaceae cyanobacterium RU_4_10 (assembly GCA_012032135.1). Lineage (GTDB taxonomy): Bacteria > Cyanobacteriota > Cyanobacteriia > Thermosynechococcales > Thermosynechococcaceae > JAAURS01. The sequence continues at coordinate 15,260 of JAAURS010000009.1, forward strand.
TTGCGATCGCGTGGGACTCAACAACGTAATCCCGCTTCTGGGCGATCTGTGCTTCGACCTTAGCGGCCATTTGAGTGAGCGTTAATCCAGTTTTCATCGTAGGATCTCCTTTGGGTGAATAGCCCAGCGGAAGGGGTGCAGGTTCCAATTGAACCCCTTCCGCTAGAAAAACTTTGTTTGCAACCAAGACAAGTTTGTAAATTTAATTTCGCCGCTACGTGTCAGAGTGCTAGACCTCATGTACTTCACGGTTCCCAGGGGGAGAGCTTTCACCTCTCTCTAGGGTTTGTTCCCTTTCTCGCTGCTTGTCCGAGTGGCTTTTGCTTGTCTTTTGCTTATGTATTAATAATACGATTATTAATACTAAAAGTCAATCCTTATCTCGCCTTTTTACATCAAAAAACCTGATCGATGACCAGGTTTTTTAGGATTTATTCAGTTTTTACTTATTAGTTCAGATTTTCAGTATTTTGCTGCTCAAGAGCTAGTCTTACTTTCCTTCTAAGATTTGCTGCTTTCTTGGCTGCTTTGCCTTTTTCTGAAGATTCATAGCGTCTCTTTGCCTCCCTTGCCTTTTCTGAGGACGCATAACGCTCCTGAGCCGCTTTTAGCACTTCTTGCCCGTGCTCAGTTGATTGATGCTTTTGCACAGCCTTCAAACGGGCTTCCTTGCCCTTCTCTGTCTCTGAATATTTCTTAGTGGCCCGTTTCTGAGCGTCACTCGTCGCCATCGCCATCACTCCAAAATCCTCCGTATATGGTAATCCCTCCCACTTTTATAATCAAACCCCGTCCCTCACTCCCGCACTACGATCGCAGTCTTGAGCATAGCCTCAGAAAGGGCGGCAAACTCTTCAGGGGATAGGATATAAGCAATACTCTCGCCTTTTTGAGCCTGAAATTTTACAAGAGGCGATCGCTGGGCATCCTCTGTTCGATCTGCTGACATGAAAATCAATGGGTGCTTAGCCTTGACCTTTTCAATGGTTCTAGCCTTGTTTTCCGTCACGTAGATTGTTTTCATGCCCTTATTCACCCTCATTCACCAAAATACTGCTCATAGTCTTCCCTTTTCCCGATGCAGAGCACCATGACTGAGGCACCCTGAGCAAAAAAAGTTTTTTGCCCGTGGGCGATAAAGTTTTGGCGCGATGGGATGCCGAATCGTTCAGAGCAAATCCCTAGAGAGCTTGCTTTACAGGCCATGAATGAAGCCTGGTTGGGTAGCCAAATCTCTAACTCGTCTCGCTAGGATGAGAATTCATACGATCGCACTAACCAGCACCAAGCCAATCCTCTTCGATGAGTCCCGTATCGTACAGCCATTCCCAGACATCCTGAGCTGAACCAGTAAAGACAATTTCGCTATCTTCGAGAATGTGGCGCTGTTCTAGTCCGAACTCATTTGGGGCTGGGCTGGTGGTATACCCCAGTTGCTCTAATACTTCCACCAGCGATCGCCCATCTTCGTGCATCATGCGGCTTGCTTCCCCCAACTATAAAATAATAGTTTTCCCACTTGCGGTTTCTTCTGTCTCGGTATGTATAGAATATCGCTGGATACCCTCAAATCAACCCCTTCGCTCAGCGGAAAGTTCGCGAGTGGTAGTACTTTCCAAAACAACCTATTTCTATTTCCATCGTAAAAGCTCAAGATACCCTCGTTTTCCTGTAGCCTGAATTGCCAGTGCTGAACCAGATATCTTCTGGTCATGGGTTGATAGTCTCCAATGAGATCTATAAGCCAGTGGCATTCGGCACTATCGGCAAGGTATTTGACCTTGCTGGTGTACTGGAATCCTGATTTGTGTCTGTGGGTTTGGGTTGTGGCGTTGAACTTTCGCAATCCTGCGCGAATTTGTTTTGCAGTTTTCATGTCTATTCCTCCTTCACAAAAAACTAAGCCGATAGCTGTACAGCAGTAGGGCTACAGAAAGCGCCCACAGGCTAAAGCTGGAACCTATGACTATCAAGAGTGGTTTGTTCATGATGTCCCTTCCGTTTTTTAGGCAATAAAAAACCCCGCGATCGCTGCTTCTGAAGTTGAGCAATGACGGGGCTGATGATAGGTGATTCGGTTGTGCTTGGTGCCTTAGCCCTCTTCAGCTTCGGCGCTGGCGGAAGGGCGATCGCATTTTGATTCAAAAGTCTTCATCACGTCTGAAAAGGAGAATTTCTCAAGCAAGAGACATAATCCTGCACCCACTATTGAGATTTTCAGGAGCGACAAAATATGAGCCGCTTCCGACGCACTTGAAACTCCTAGTAACTTCAATCCTTCGATGAGATGTTCCGTAATAACCCTGTCCGCCAATATCACACCTGACGCGATCGCTGAAAGCGTTAGCCCAATAATAAATAGATTGACAAAGGTAATTTTTTTCATGTTTTCCTCCTATCCTAAACTTCCGCCCACCAAAGCAGCACTCTTGTGCTCGTCGCACCAATCTTGCCCAGGACCAATCGGTTCGCCACAGGCCGGACAGTGCTTGGCTGCGGGTGTGGCTGGAATTTCGCCATCGCCTTCGCAGGTTGGGCAGTTGATTTCTTTCTCGTTTGTAAAAGGATTTTGACTGGTCTCCCAAGGATCTGGAATACCAGGGATTTTGATAAAACCATTGCCGTCGCATTCAGGGCAAATCATGCTTCTTCTAACTCCTTCTATCCTGGGTCTGCATCATTCCAGATTGATTGTGCGGAGGAACTGAGTAGAAACTCTCTAGCAAACCTTTCTATTTGATCGGTTATGGGCTGCTTTGTTTGGTCTATTTCGGATTCACTTTCCAGAAATTGATCGAATAATTTCTCAAATCTCTCTGAATCAAGCTCTATCCCTTTCTCGACTAGGGCGACAGAGAGAATCTTTTGAATGTCTTCACGGCGTAGCATGTAATCGTTTGTCATTTTTCCTCCTATCTTAAGCCGCCGTGGGCATCGCGGGTGCTTCATCGTTGGCGATTTTCACGTTATTGGTCGCCGTCTTACTAACTCGTTTCCAGTCTGTCGCATCATCATAGGGTGCGAAAACCTGTTGATTTTCCTGGTAAATATTGCAAAACAAAACCTCGCCGTTTTCGGTTGAGGCTTGCGGCACAATCGTTATGGGTTGTCTGAGTGCGTCCGGCGTCATCAGTGCGATCGCACTCAATAGCCCTTTGCTAAAGTGAACTTTTGATGAGCTTTCCAAAACATAGACTCGATCGGCTTCGATGGTGCAATGAAGTTTGAATGATTTTTCGTTGCGTCTAATCGTCTCCTTGAATTCAAGACGACGGATATAGCCCGTCAACGCCTGATGTTCGATATTGACGGATTGGCTTTGTTCGTTGAGGGTGTACCAGACCCCGCCATGCTTGCGATTGCAGAATAGCCAGACGTGGCCCTTCGGTGCATCCCCAAAGCCCAACAATTGCTTCGTCGGTGCTAGCGCTTCAGTGAGCTTTTGCAGTTGCTGGGCGATCGCCCTAATGCTTGAGCTTCGGCTGTGGCTTCTGTCATCGGTTTTCTCCTACGATACTTCAGCAAAATTCTCTTGAACTGACTTGGCAATGGGTTCCAAAATCCGCTCGGCAAACCAAGCGTTCGGATTGCGACCGAATCCACCCTCTACCTGATAAGCCCAGTAATAGTAAGTCGATCTCGTCCACCGCACCGCCACAATGCGATCGCATTCCCCATTGCTGCTTCGCACCACCGCCTCACTCATGCCGTACTTGGGCGCGGCCATCGGCAATAGCTCAAGCTTTGGATAGAGCCTGTGCAATTCGATTAAGTAGGCGATCGTATGGCTTGGGCTGTACCCTGCGATGCGGAAGCTAGCCCAAGGGTAGCGGATGTCTGCGGGGGCGATCTGGAGACGGGTTTGGAGTTGTTGGGTGAATTGTTCGTCCCATTCCGGTTTGTTCATGGCGATCAACCCCTTCGAGAAAATTCAATTGCCGCAATAGGGCGCTCACTGCGGATGTAGTTAAACGTAAACGGCTCAATATGAGCGCCAAAATACAGTTCTAGGCGTTCGTCCCTTATGCGGATGGCGATCGCTAGCTCCTCATCTGTCAACCTATCAATCAACGCCCGTCCTCGCAGATCCGCAGTATCGCGGTTCAGTTCCTCTAAAACGATCCGGCGAATCCTTTCAACTTCTAACTCGAACCCATTGCAGCAAGACAAGTGGGTTAGGGCTTCTGTTAAGTGTTGCAATCGATTCATTGTGTTTTGCCTCTAATATTCAAGTTCATCCAGTGGGACACCTATTACTTCGTGAACGTTTTCTAGGATTTTCCAGCAATCATCACAAATGTCTTCATATGCATCTGTAGCACCACAACAAAAAGGCTTAAGAAGTCCGCAGCTTTCGCAAAGGTAATAATCTCCAGGCAGGCAACGGCATAGGCTTTTAGATGGGTAACAGCCTTTAGGAGTGATTCCAATGAATCCTCTAATCCTTTGTTCTAAGTTCCATAAACGCTTGTTTGTACTCATTTTTCTTTGTGGAGAGTTTATCGAGCTGTTTCCTGCTGAGAAACCAAATATTTATCTACTGTGCAGGCAGCCGTCCAGCAATTGCCATAGGTTGGATCGTTGCCTTGCCGCAATGCACCCGAACGAGCGAGGGTCATTAATGCCGCTTTGGACACTCCTAGACACTGACCAGGGATGATGGTTTGCCCCACTTTGCGATAGACGGAATAAGACTCAGGGTCGATGCTATTCGGCACCGCATCGGTACGCATGATTCGAGCATCCCTGTAGTCGTTACGGGTTAATTCTCTTATTACGATGTCTAAATCTTTCATCGGTTTTCCCTGTGGTGAGTAGGGCTAGAAAACGTTTCTAGCCCTTGGGTTTAGTCTTCGTAGCCTTGCCAAAGGTAAGGCTGATATTCTCGAATGCTTTGATGGTTGCCACCGCCAATAATCAAATGGTCGAGCATCGGCGTATTCATGAACTTGGACGCTTGTAGAAATTGCTTCGTCAACTGAATATCTTCAGGGCTTGGTTCAAGTACTCCACTCGGGTGGTTATGAGCCAAAACGAAGCGATTCCCTTGATGTCTCAAGATTTTCTCAAAGACCACTTTCGGATCGATGAGACATTCGCTCTGACAACCGATGGCAAAAATTTCTTTATGGATTAACCCATGTTTGGAATCCAGGATTAAAATGGCACCCTTTTCAACTGCCAAGTTTCCTAGATCGTATTGCAGGTACGAAGCCGCACTATGCGGATCGCTCATTGAACCGATTCGAGCGCTGACTGTGAAAGCTCTTTTACCTAGCTCGATCGCAGCTAAAAGTTTAGCGGCTTGTTCCTGGGTCATTCCAGCACCGATCAACTCGTTTGAACTGGTATCTTTGAGTTGACTGACGCGCTCTACAATGTCTTGAGCCTTCGATAGATCGATGCCGCAAATTTGTTGGATAAGCTCTGCATTGGCCATAGATCCAGGCTCTGTTAATGCTCTTTGTATAGGCCATCTAGCGGGTGAGACATCGGCAACTCGCCAAAAATTCATAAGGTTGCTCTCCTGTAGTGAGTGGAGGGGCCAGAGCATTGCCCTAGCCCTGGCGATGGATTCGATAGTTTAGAACTCGGCGAATTTCTCGAAAGACCTTTGAGGCATGGCTTCGTCGCTATCGTCTGGCTCTGGGCTTGTCCAGTCTATAAGCTGGGCATCTCCGCCCCATGTTTTCTGTACCGCCTGACTCAACAAGGGCGTGACGGGTTGGCCCAGTAAGGGAATGACTTCAACCCAGTCTGTAAATTTACGCTTTTCGATGCGAACCGTACACCATGCCCCAAACGCGGCGGGTGCTAATGGCGCAACCTTCGTCAGTTGAACGTCTCTGGTTTTTACTGCTACCATTGGTTTACCTTAGGTATCCGCGCCTAAACTTGTCAGGGTCGTGGGCGCGGGTGTGCTTGAATAAGCGATCGTTTTCTTTGGTAGAGAAAACGATCGCTTACTTTTGGGTTTTACAAAGATTTTGAAAAACTTTTTACTTCTGGTGGTTGCTCTTCGTTCTACGGCTTGGCCTTGGGGCTTCGCCTGACACGCTAGTTGCCCGACTCAGAAGGGTTATGAAATTGTCTAGGTTCGGCTTTGGAATAGGCTGCAATCCTGGATTTTTGGTTTTTGGTGAGGCGGTTGCTGTCCTCATCCATGTATCTATATTATCAAATTCATTTATATAAGTCAAATACATTTATAGTTTGCAATTTTATTTACAAAAAGCTAAGCTGTTCGGTAGTTCTATAAATGGAGAGACTATATGCTGACTCTGTTGGAGTTGGTTGAAAGCTTGAAACTTAGTTTCAGTCAGTGGTTTCTGTTGACACGTCGCAATCGGGACTTAACTCAGGACGATATCGCTGAGGCGCTTGGAATTAGTGGCCAATCGGTCAGTAATTGGGAGAGAGGGCGCTCTATCCCTACTCTGACAATTGATCAGATGAAAACTTTGTGCAAAATCCTAAACTGCACTCTGGACGATATCCCCAGTACTGGTAATGAAGGCAGTTCAGGCTAAATTTTCGCTCGGAAATGCTCAAAATAATTAGCGTGTTAATGAAGCAGGTGAAAAATGACAACTAAAACCTTCACCGCCGTCGTCCATCGGGAAGACAATCTGTACGTTGCCGATTGTCTCGAAGTGGGCACCGTTAGCCAAGGCAAGTCTGTTGAGGAAGCGATCGCCAATCTCAAAGAGGCGACAGAACTACATTTAGAAGAGTTTCCGCTTACCGAGTCAAGCATCCCAGTCTTGACTCATTTTGAGGTGAACTATGCCCAAACTGCCTAGAACCACTGGGCGCAAAGCGATTCGAGCATTAGAACAAATGGGATTTGTACAGGTTAGGCAGCGCGGAAGTCACATCACTCTCAAGCGTGAGACTGATGAGGGGGTTACAGGTTGTACGGTTCCAGCTCATGATGAAATTGCAATAGGCACACTTCGCAGCATCCTTAGGCAAGCCCAAGTGACTCCAGAAGAGTTCATGGAAAATCTCTGAAGGTCTCCGTCAGTTCTCTGCTAATCGATGATTTTTGCCCCAAGCGGGTTGACCGATTACGCGATCGCAGCCTTTACTAGATCAATGCAACTTGGGAGATCCTACCCAAAATCTACGTGTTGAATTTCTCAGTTCTCACCACTGCTGCAATTCAAGGAGGTGATTTGTATGTGACCCGCCCTTAAACGCATTAAAAAACCCCGACCATCTCACCTGTCAGGGCTTTTAAGCGTCCAAGCACTTCCAATATTTCAGGTGGCTTGAACCGTATTGTTTTTTGAGAGACATGCGTTTTGGCCTCCATAGGAGCCGTGTGTCTATCGTAATTGACCGATGACCCAATGGTCAAGGGGTTTTTGTGCCTTTTTTGACCCAATGGCTCCCTATTCACCACATCAGGGAACCCAATCAACATGAATCCACTCCATTTCTGGCCTATCCCGTATAGGCTTCAGCTTGTCTCATGCAGCCCGTGCGATCGCTCTCACCAGCGCCAAAACTTTAGCCCTAGCCTCAGACTCTGCGATCGCTCCGCACAAAGATTCCGCGCTGCCGCCAACTTCAGCCCAAGCCTCTCCCAGTGCAACACACCCAGCTTGAGGCGTGAGAGTCCGAAACGGGCGATCGCGGTGGCTACCCGTGCAGAAAGTATTGCGTTTCGGGCGACCTGGCCGAACGACTCAGCGCTAAACTGTTGCGTCCTTTCCGGTGCCTCTGAAGACCGCAATAAACCCACTCACCCCATCGCAGGGGCACCGGAAAGATGCCTGCTGGCAAAGCGCCTCTTGATTCTTTCCCAAGCAGCGGGGGCCATCTCATGAGCACTTACATCTCGACTAATAAGCAAAACCCTTGCCCCATCTGCGACAAGACTAATGGAAATTGCCGCACCTTCGAGGATGGCCCAAATATTCTCTGCATGTCATTCACAGACAGACTCGCCCATGTGCAGGGCTTCCGGTTCATCGGACTGACCGAGGATAAACTTTGGGGTAAATGGGTACCCAACGACAGCCAAAAGCTGACCCAAGACGAACGAGAGCAACACCAACGAGAGCTTACCCGCCGCCGTCAAGAACGCATCGATGCTGAAGCCCAACGCCGTGCTGAAGCGCTACCAGCACAAGAGAGAGACAAGATCAATCGGTTGCTGCTGAATCAACTCAGCCTTCACCCAGCGGATAGATCCGACCTGCATCGGCGTGGGTTAAGTGATGAACAAATCGAAGCAGCGGGTTTCAAATCAGTTGAGCAATGGCAAAAGCTCAGTATCGAGATACCCCATACCCTCCCTGGGGTGAGCCTGGATGGGCGATCACTCATCACACCGCGCCCTGGCTATCTCTGTCCAATTCGGGATGTAGGCGGGTACATCGTGGGTTTCCAGCTTCGCGCTAGATCCGCTGAGGGTCGGCGGTACGGGTGGCTCACGGGGCGAACCAAGAAAAGACCCAACGGTCCAACCAATCATCTGCCCAATGGGGAATTACCGCTTTCGGTCATTCAGCCAGAGCAAACCTTGAGAAAAGCGATCGCACTGGCAGAAGGACTAGGCGCAAAACCCGTTATCCTGGCCCAGAGACTCGGACTCACCACCATCGGCGCGGCGGGTGGAATGTTTGGGGCATCTGCTGAAACGCTTAAAGTTACCCTGGCCCAGTTGGGAGTGAAGACCATCGAATTTTATCCTGACGCTGGGGCTGTGCAGAACAAAAATATTCTGCGTCAATATCGTGCGACTTGGAAGCTGCTCAAGGATTGGGGCTATGAGGTCAAGATCGCGTGGTGGGGTCAAGAAGACAAACGGGTTCACCGCGATATTGATGAGCTGGATGATTTGACTCAGATTCAGTTTTTGAGCATTGGTGAGTTTGAGTCAATCTGTGCCAAATTCAATAAATTACTTCATAAGCTGCAAGAAACTCTCGCAAAATTCGCTTTTCCGCTATCATCCTGTGAAGGTTTCGGAAAGCGCGATGAGAAGAAAAACCAGAACACTCCACCCGATAGAGGCCAGACTCTTTCAAAAGACGATGAGGTTGTTGGAAAATTCATTCCAAACAGCCGTAGAAGCCGACGATCCGTTCGTCGAGCTACAAGACTTATTGCAAGCGCAAGACATCATCAACGATTGTCCGTACTTCGAGTGGAGTGTCATCGAAGACGCCTTGGAGTGGGTGCTTTTCGACCCGCGAACGATTCAGCGCGCGGCTTACCGCACGGCTCTGGAAATAACAGGCATAAATTATTAGTTGTTGAATACCAACCAGGCGATCGCTCTCAAGTGGCAAACTGCGATCGCACACCAGGGCTTCAAATATGTCTTGGATATCTCGGCTCCAGGCACTGGGAAAAGCTATGACGCTGGAAGGATTATCCCAGAAGACTTTGAGGTTGAGCAGGTGATATATCTTTCAGATCAACACCGCAATCCTACCGTAGAAACCCTTGGCCAAGAAAATGGCTGGTCAGACCTGGAAGCGAGACATGCTGGATTAACTCGAGTAAACACGAACGGCGGCTCAAGACTTCAGCGCTCTATCCCTGGTGATATCCCTTTTGTCTCTGCCAATTGCTCCAGAAACAAAGTCCTGAACGCACTCCGCGACAAAAATGTCTCCGGTGCTGATTCTGCCAGTCTCATCTGTGGCACCTGCATCCTCCGCGAAGCCTGCATCAATTCGGACGGCCCAGGATACGGGTATCTCAACCAGCGGCGTAATACTTTGGGTTCATCCCTGCTGAGGGCACACCCTGACAGCCTCCCAGACCCTGAAGATTTTCCCCTTGATGATGTTCTCCTGATCTGGGACGAACCCAGCCAAAATTTCCAAGTCAAAAACTCAATCACCGTCACTTTGCCGACCTTCAACAAACGATCGCCGCTCTCATGCCGTATCCAGAGCTATTCTGTGCGGTTCAGCCTTTGCTCACAGCCTTACTACCGCTACTCGATGGTTCGGTTCATCTAGGGCGGTATGGCATGGGGCATCTGGAGGTAGTGGGGCGGTTGCCGAGCGTGAGTGGGGTTAGTGCGGGGGCGATCGCTCAAGTGCTTATGCCTCAGCTTGGGTTTCTCAATACCACTTCGGATTATGGAGTTGACCTGGCGGATTTACCCAGAGAGCTTCGCAAGAATTTTCCGAGCATGATGGTGCGATCGCATCCCAAGCCAAAGAGCAGGTGGTCAAGCAATGGCTCGGGCCGCTGGTTCGCGTGTTACAGGGTGCATCGGGTTGTGTGCAAGTGACGCAGCGGGGGCTGACGCTTTCGCTTCCGGCACTGCGGCATCGGAGTATGGCGGCTGCGGCTCGGGGAAATGTGTTTTTGGACGGGACTCTGACCCGTGAAGACCTGGCGCTGAAGTTGGGATGTTCGCCTGAGGATATTTGCGTTGTGCGTCAGAAAATTCCTGCAACTCTCAATCTTGAAATTATTCAGGTGGGCGATGTTGGCAGGCTTGGGATGAGTCGAGGGGGTGACCAGTTGAAAAGAACTGGGGCACTGTCTCGGTATTTTCGGGATGATGATGAATCAACTCGGGTGCTGGATTTCAAAAACTTTGAGGCTGATGGGGCATGGTGGCGAGACTCAAGGGGTGTCAATGATTTTCTCTCAGTTAAGACCCTTGTTCTGATTGGGACACCATGTCGGAATTTATTTGATTTGGGGGCTGAGTTTGCGATCATATGTGGGCGTTTTGCCTCCGATGATGACCCTGAGTTTCGAGCATTCGTGCATAGGTCGGTGTTGGCTGAGATTCATCAGGCGATCGGGCGGCTGAGGGCACATCGACGGGTCGGTCAGTCTTTGCGCGTGGTGCTCGTTTCCAATATTGAGATGGATATTCCCGTTCGGCAAGTGAAAGCTCGCGATCTGACGCTTGAGGCGGCTGGCAAACGAGAGCGGGTGATGATTGCCGTTGAACGGGCGATCCTTGACCTGAAGGCGCGGGGTGAGAAGGTGACTCAGCAGGTAGTGTCGGTTTTGACGGGCATACCGAGGGGGTCTATTGCGCGGTATTGGGGTCTGTTCATTGTTCTATTAGAAAGCTTAAATAGCAAAGTGAACAATTTTGCTCATGTCTCAGATGTAGATAGAGAAGGGTTCTCAGCGATATCTGGGGTGCTTGATGAGATGGCGGGTTTGCCTGTGGATGAGATGTTGCCCAGTATTGAAGAGGTGTTTTTCCGGTGGGTGAAAAAGGAGGATTGGGCGATCGTTTGGAATGGGGTTAGTGCAAGGGCTCAGATGGCGATTTTGCGAGGGTTGGGGCTGGTATTGCCGGAACGGGTGTTGGTTAGAGTGGGTGAGTTGGCGTGAGTTGGCTGGAGATGGCTAAAAGTTACCATTGTCTGATGTCAAGAAGGGTTTGAATATATTCAGCACTCAGACCCACTGAGTAGTTCTTCTCTGCGTTGTAACGTAACAATAATGCGACAGGACTGAATTCTCCAATTCCCATATTTGTGACCCACAAGGCTCCGCTATCTCCATTTTTGCAAATAGGAGGATAAGGCGGGTGGTAATAGTCTTGATCGGGTTCAATAATTATTTGATTGTTGCCTATCCGCGTAATTACGCCACAAGTGCGTTCTGTTACCTGCCCCATCTTTTGAACTTTCATTCCTATTTTAGGGGTAACAGGGGATTTAAGAGTAGAGCAAATCCCTAGAATGCCCGAACTATAAAGTCTATATTCTTCTTCTACTTTGTAAAGACAACAATCATTGTCAACTCCACCATCTCTGAAATATATACCTACTTGATCGCCAGTTTTGTCACTAGCAGGCTGATAGCAGTATTGACTAAATAGCCCTGTATCTAACTTCATCACATGAGTTGCGGTTAGAATACAAGGGAACGTAAGACGACCATAAGCTGCTTTTACAACTAATCCTAAAGTCCCATTTGTCCAACTGACAGGACCAATTTGGATTCCCCCTTGGATGGTGTCATAGCGATGGTTATTCCCGCTTACCTCTGCATTGGTCTCCTTTTCGAGAATAAAAGTAATCGGCAGACCCTCAATCTGAGTGGGAAGATTTTTGTATTCAATATCTGAATAAGCTGTGATTACTGATTCTAATTCACCTGTAGTTTCTGATAGTCTGATGGTTTTCCCTGCAAAACGAACACCAGGAAGCTCTCGGAGTTGGTCTATTGACTCAATTGGTTTTGAGTAAGAATTTGATTTATTTAGGCTTATCATGATTGTTTTTTCCTTGAAAATTATCTGCTGGTTTTTAGTGCTCTTAATTTGATATTGTTAGGGTGCCATCTTGTCCAAAAATCAACACTTTGTCCCCACCACCTTGATTACTTCCTTTAACTTCAACGCCAGAGGCATATTTTCCGTCAGTACAATATTTGACCGCATCTTTGTTAGCTGGTTTTAAGTAATCTTGGAACAGGAAAAGTTTCTCAGTCTTTGGAATTCCCAAAAAAGTAATACATTTCCACATTGAATCCTCGTCCTCTACCCAAGGTACCCATATGTTTCCATTCCAACCACCTTCAGATTCGATAGTGATAATAAAGCTTTTATTCTCGCCATCAATTAATGTAATCGGATTGAGTAAATTATTCGCAATACTTCTAATTGCTGTTACATCAGCCATGATTGTCTCCTGAGAATCAAAGATTATTTAGATCGAACTTTTCAAATAATCTTTGATCTTCCAATAATTTATAGTGACAGGAGTGCTTACTATTTGTGAATTTGATCATCCCCAAGTGGGATCTGGATCTCGCACTTTTCGGACGAACTGGTGTAAGTGGAGACGTGTCAGCGATCTGAGTAATCTCAAGAAAAATTAAAAACAAAGACTCTACAACTGCTGCCACCACTAAACTCCCGCTAATCATCTGCCTAACTGAAGCTCAACTGGAGTATCGATACCCAGAGACTGACCCAGAGGATGCCCTGGTTTTGCTTTTGGAGAGCGATCGCACTCGGTCACTTCGTCGTGCCGAACAGAGGGTTGAGGTACTGCGGTTTGATGAAGAATGCCCTTCGCCAGTGCCCATTCTCCCTACTGAGTCAGACAACCCCATCGGTACCATCCAAGAATAATGCCAACAATGGCAATTGCCATTACCCAGCTATAGCTTTGCCACAGTTGTCGAGGGCTTCTGGTGCACGGTTGAGGGTCTGGGACTGACGGCTTCAGCGATCGCAGGAGCTAAGAAGAAGGCTAAGGCTGAAGCTGCGGAGGCTTTGCTGGGTATGCTACATAGGTTGAGTCTAAACAAGAATGAAAAATTTGGGGTGGATCGGGAGTACCAAGAGCAAATCAATTAATTCCTGGAAATTCATTGCGTTGGTAGCCGTGTTTGGAGTGTTGAGATTTGGCCCTCAGATCGCAGATGGACTCCCTGTGGAGCCCACTTCGCACGAAATCAAGAAATTGGCCGATGCTACCACCATGACCTCGGAAGCCCAACAGGTTTTCTACAAGCAAACGCCCACCATTCAAACCAAGTCAAACTTCTTAAAGGACTGCCACAAATTAGGCAACTTGGACGAAGACCAATTGTTACTGGGTTGTTATGTCAGTGACGGTCAATCGGGAAAAATTGTGATTGAGTCGATTTCAGATGAGCGATTCAAAGGCATGATGGAATTGATCGCGGCTCATGAAATGCTCCATGCCGCCTACCGTCAATTGAGTCAATCTGAGCGTGATGCTCTCGCCCCTCGGCTCAAAAAGGCCGCTCACCGCGTCACAGATCGGCATCTTGCCAAAGTGCTCAAAAAATATGAAGACACTAACAGCGATCGGTTTGTCAATGAATTGCACTCTCACCTAGGCACTGAACTCTATGATTTGGGAGATGCTGAACTTGAGCAGCATTATCGCCGCTATTTTGTCGATCGGCATCGGGTCGTCGCCTTCGCCCAGCAATCGAATGCTGCGAGGAACAAACTAGACGATCGAGCCGATCGGCTCAAGTTGGAAGTCGATACTCTCGAATTGAAATTGAAGTCGGCTAAACAAGATCTCAAGGCGATGCAGCAGAATCTCGCCGACCGCCGTCAAAATTTAGATATGCTGCACGCCAATGTAATCCAGTTGCGAGAACAAGCCGAACAAACCGATCGCCAAGACAGCAACTGGATCGCTGCGATTGCACAGTTTGAACAGATGAAGTCTCGCTATAACCAGCAGGTACAGGAATATAACGTGCAACTACAGCAGTCCCAAAATCAGGCCGATCAATTTAACCTACAGGTCGATCGTTACAATCAGAAAGTCAAAGCCTATAACGAAATTGCCCACGAGCAACGCTCGCTTTTAGCGGAACTCGATTCCCGCCCCAAATCAAAAAATTAGAGTTCTAGAGCTATCCTTCTTCGCCATCATCACCAATTTGCTTGAGATGAATATGTTTATACCCCAGTTTAATTTCAAACTCATCCCCAACCTGTAAGCCCATCTTCTCGGTATAGGCCGCCCCAATTACCATTTGCCCGTTCTTATGAACGCTGACGCGATAGGTAGCCTCTCGTCCACGTTTGCTGTCTTCCAAATCCAGTGAAACGCCTTTAGCTGCAAGAACAGCACTGATGAATACTCCAATGTTTGCTCGGGGTTTCTCATTTTTTCCAACACTGAAATACCCACATTCACGAGCTTTTTCTGTGCGGGACAAGTGCGGTATCTCTTTGAGTTTTTGCAGCAAGGCTTTTCCGGTTAGGGGTGTTACTTGTGTTTCTTCCACTGATTTTGATTTTCTTGCCATTGAGAAAAATATCCTATTTTTGGGGTGATGATTGGGTTACTTTTTGGCTTTAGCCTTAGCCTTCGGTTGCGAATGAACCGCAACTTTATCCTTAAAGAGCTTCCCAGCACTAAAACCAGGTACGCTCATTGCTGGAATCTTTATAGCCTCACCCGTCTGCGGGTTACGCCCATCTCGTGCCGCCCGATCGCGTTTCTCAAAACTGCCAAAGCCAACGAGGGTCACCTTGTCTCCGCTGGCAACCGCTTCAACGATGGTTTCGAGGAATGCACTGAGGACAACATCAGCGTCTTTTTTGGTGATGTTGGCTTTAGTGGCGATCGCGTCAATCAATTCACCTTTATTCATGGAATAATTCTTGAAACATTGTTGAAGATTATACGCTATCTTCTATGTGTATCAAGCAATAAGCTGAATCTAATTGTTAATTTACTTTGAGTATTTCTTGTTAATTTAGTGTTCACGGCTAAAAGACTTTACTCATTTTGGGTTATGGATGACTCCTGCAAAGTCTCTAGAATGCTTCCCTCTTAAAGATCGGTGGACTTATCTTGGGTTCAAACCCAGTCAATATCGCTGCTTCGAGATATTGACCCTGGAAAAGGCTGCAAGTCTAACACGAGCTGTTTATAGGATGGTGCTTCTGTTTCAGCGTCCAGATTTGAGATCGTAATCCCCAGTAGTCTGACTTTCCGCTGCTCAATTTCAACATCTTTCAGCAACTCCTGAGCCAGCAATGAAACTTGTGACTCTCCATCTATGAAATTAAGTACTGTCCGGCTGCGGGTGATTTGCTGGTAATCCGCAAACTTCACCTTCAGCGTTATCGTCCGTCCTTTGGCTGCATTCCGCTCTAGCCGTTGCTGCACCACTTGAACGATCGCATACAACTCTCGCTCAATCCTGCTGATGTCTTCAAGGTCTGGATCGAAACTGGTTTCTGCGCCAATGGATTTACGAATCCGGTTGGGGTTCACCGGACGCTCATCTATCCCTCTAGCAATTTGATAGTAGAAGTGTCCTGTTTTTCCAAACTGCTTCTCTAAGTCTATTTCGCTCCTGAGCTTGAGGTCAGCACCCGTATGAATCCCAAGCTCATGCATCTTGTGGGCCGTTGCTGGGCCAATGCCGTAAAAGCTTTCGATAGCCAGCACTTCTACGAAGGCTTCAGCTTCAGTGGGCAGAATGACAGTCAATCCATCGGGCTTGTTCATTCCTGACGCAATCTTTGCCAAAAACTTATTGAGCGATACGCCTGCTGAAGCAGTCAACTTTGTCTCATTGAGGATGTCTTGTTTGATGTCCCGTGCGATCGCGGTGGCCGAACCAATGCTCTTTTTGTTGTGGGTTACATCCAGATAGGCTTCATCCAGGGCTAACGGCTCTACAAGGTCGGTATAGCTTTTGAAGATGGTGCGAATCTGTTCCGAGATGCCACGGTACACATCGAACCGAGGAACCGCAAAAATGAGGTGTGGGCAACGTTGCAATGCTGTACGCGATGGCATTGCGGAGTGAATGCCAAACTGACGCGCTTCATAGCTGGCTGCTGCAACGGCACCGCGTTTCTCAGGCCGACCACCCACGACTAACGGTTTGCCTCGATACTGAGGATTGTCTCGCTGTTCGACGGATGCGTAGAAGGCATCCATGTCGATGTGAATGATTTTCCGTTGCCCTTCCATGCTGTTTCCGCGTCCGCACAGACATTTCAGTTATAGGCCCATGGCACCGATTCTGACGAAACGGGCCATTCGGCTTGAAAGCCTTTTTCTGAATTGATTTCAGGGTTTTAAAAAACCTCAATTTAGCTCAGCCGATAACACCTGAGCCAAAACTTGGAG
>JAAURS010000221.1 GCA_012032135.1 Acaryochloridaceae cyanobacterium RU_4_10
CGTCGGACGTGTTTCTGACCCCATGAGCGGTTATTTCATGGTGCGCCGTACTGCGATCGCAGGCCCGCTTCTGAATCCAAAGGGTTACAAAATTTTAATTGAGGTGTTGGCCAAGGGGACTATTCAAACCATTGCTGAAGTGGGGTATGTATTCCAAGAACGGCAAGGTGGCGAGAGTAAGGTGACCAGACAACAGTACATTGACTATCTCATTCATTTGCTGAGACTGCGATCGCAACCTCGACCTAAAATCGCTGGACGGCATAAACCCCTTCCCATCGGTAAATTCCTGCGGTTTTGTCTCGTAGGGTTGAGCGGTGTTTTTGTTGATATGACGGTTCTCTATCTATTGAGCGATCCCAGTACATTGGGCTGGGGCCTCACCCGGAGTAAAGCAATAGCGGCAGAAGTTGCAATATTCAATAACTTTATTTGGAACGATCGGTGGACGTTTGGCGATATCTCCCGTCAACAAAAGGGATGGCGAAGACGGATTAAGCGCTTTCTAAAGTTCAACTTCATTTGCCTTTTTGGATTGTGCCTCAATATATTTATTTTGAATATATTATTTAACTATTTTGGTGTTAATCGTTATCTTGCTAACTTTGTCTCGATTGCAGTCGTCACTTTTTGGAACTTTTTGATTAACTGGAAACTAAGCTGGCGCGTAACAGATGAGAAATAGTCTGATTGAATGAAAAAATTTTTAACGCCCATCAATATTCTGCTGTTTTTTCTGCTAGCGATCGCAGTTGTCATCATTACTAGCTTATATGTCAGTAAAGAACAATATTATTATTTTTGGGACTACTCTACTTACTTTCAAAAAACCAACGATCTTGTCATTCAACTCAAAACATCTCCCCTTGAAGCTGTTTTCGCATTTGTTATTTCTCTCTTTGATGACTACACGCAGCTTCCTTTAATTCCTGTATTACCCTTTAGACTCCTCTTAGGTCCCTCTCGCCTAGGCTTTATTCTGAGTCTTGCTCTAGCGCACATCGTTCCATTTTGTTTGACCATGGGGGCGATCGCCACGCAAGTCATTTCTGCAAAACCCCGCACCGTATTTTGGTGGACTGCTTTTGCAACCTTACTAATGCCCCCCGTGTGGATTCCTATCTTGCGAGGGTTTCCCGATCTGGGCGTGCGACTTTGTTGATGCTAGCCGTGCTTTTCTATTGGCGAGATGTTACGCTCGAGCATCGCCGTCAAATCAAGCATATTGCTATATTTCTGTCGCTTTCTGTACTCTTTCGGAGGCATTTCATTTATGAGGTTAGAGCGTTCTCGATCGCCATCCTTTTCTACAATATTTTGATTTTCACACCAGAATTGCGGAATAACTTCAGGCAAGCTTGGCCGCGCTTGAAGACTCTATTTTGGCGTGTGGGATGCATTGCATTCTGGTTTGCTCTATTTACTTTTATCGTTCTTATTAAAGCTTTATTGATTAATTATCGAGTTTTATATGCATCTTTTGAAATGTCTTCTATAGACAACTTTTTATACTATGGCCGAGCTTATGGGTGGTTGCTGTGGGGACTTGCCTTTCTAGGATTGAGTTGGGGATGCTTCGAGCGATCGCTTTTTCAACCTAAGCTAAGATTTATGGCATTATTTGGGATGCTGTCTGTTTTGCAGTGGATATTTTTTGCCAAACAGGTGAGCGTACAGTATACAACACACTTTTTGCCCTTTGTCATCCTAGGTGTAGTTCTATTCGGATGGATCGTTTGGCTGAAGCGAAGGTTGCCACTTCAAATTATTTTGTTAGGACTTCAGTCTTTTTTGCTATTACTCAATGTGGCGATCGGATTAGATTTTTTTGGAAAGATGAAACTCCCTATTCAAGCTATTTTTGCAAAAAGCGAACCACCATTATTTCGAGAGGATTATCGTGCTGTTGCCGACCTGGTTGATTATTTAAGGCACCTCAGCAATTCAGACAAGCAATTTTATATCGCGTCTTCTTCTTACACTCTTAACTACAGCACGATCGCCGTTGCTGAGCAACAGCGCTTTGGAAAACCCATTGTGCCTATTGCCCGTACAACCAATATAGATTCTCGGGATTTTTATCCGTTGAATAGTCTTTTAAAGTCTCACTATGTGGTGGTTGCAAATCCCTTTCAGTATCACGTTGCACCCCAAGAACAAAAACTGGTAAAGGGTGTAGTGGAAATGTTCGATCGAAAGGTGGCGATCGCTCAAGATTTTGCACCCCTCCCACAAAAATTCCAACTCGAACAGGAGGTAACCGTTCAGATCTACGAACGAATCCGACCCACATCTTTGGAAACCATCTTTGCAACCCTTGCGTTAATGCAGAAGCAAACCTCTCGATTACCAGGTCAAGAACCCTATTGGCTTGACATAAAATCCGAACAACCCAGTGATATTGTCAAAGATCCTCTGTTGGGTATCGTTCAAGTTTTACGATTGCAAATTACAAATCAAACACCTGCATCTCTCCTGTATTTTGGAAAGATTCCTGACAAAGTAAAAGTGACAGGTCTTTTGTCAATTTCTAAATGTCCTGCCTCTACTGCTCCCATATCTTTAAATCTTTCAACCTTAGATCGGAATGGAGAGGTTCTTTCACAGAAAACAAAAATCTATCCAAATTCTCAATTAACCCCTTTTGAAATTATGATATCGGGTCAGAATGCTGCTTTTCTTAAGTTCAACCTTAGGGTTAATTCAAAAATGAAACTTTGACGTCGTGTCGTGCTGAACTTAATCTATTGAAGGTTTCTTCGCAATAACGCTAGAGGGCTAGACATCTGTTGAAAGGCGGCGATCGCATCATCTCCCGAACCTTTCCAAACCTGGAACTCGCCGCAGCACAAGTTTTACAGGAAGATACCTAAAACATCTCACTTGAGTGACTTGAGTATATAGTGAGTCACCTTATCTTTTTCATACTGTTTGACATAAAGCCGATTCAAATCAGGTTCTAAAGCAGTCTGCACCTTAGGATAACGGCCTAGCAGTACCTGTTCTGGCTGATAAGTTTGCAAAATTCTTCTCAGTTCTGCATCACTCAGGCTATTTGAGGCGATGCGTTTGGTTGAAAACACCGCCAGTTCTGGCGGAACTTTGAGTCCCGTGTAGAAAGAAACGATGGGCAGGTCCGTAAACAACCAACGGGTTGAGGATTTAAATGCCCGAACCTGTTGAGTAATTTCAAGTTTACTTTTAGATTCTTCTACAAACTGGTGATTCATCACCGCATTAACCGCAAGCTTAATGGGCGTAAGGGCGATCGCAAAAATCACAAAACCTGCTGCAATTTTTAAGGTTGGGTGTTTCAGATTGTGCCAGCGCAGGTTTCGATACCACTGTTTTTGACGAAAGAAAGGGAAGGCTTGGGTCAGACCATAGGTCGCTAACCAAACGACTGGGACGGATATTAAAGGATAATAGTGATACCACAGGGGTTGGTAATAGGTTAACCCCACCCAAACGCTGGCTAACCAAACCAAGGGCAATAAAGGCCATTGGGGTTGATGCTTGAGCAATAGATAAATCCCAACTCCAGCTAGGAGAGTATAGTCCAGATCCTGGGCAAGAAACATTAGTAAAAGTTGCCAGCTTGGTTCGCGCTGGAGCGCAACTTGGGCGGCTCCATCAAAATGGGTCCCTAATAGTTGAGTTGCGCTGAAGGAATGGGAGAGGATGCCAACTGCGATCGCCGTAACGCTCAATACTCCCAGCCACAGCAATGCAAGGGGAAGTCGGCTGAAATTAGGTTTGCGCCAATCTTGAAGAGAAGTGCCTAAAGCCAAATTGAGAAAACAAGCTGGCAGTAGTAAAAGGATATAGAACTTAATTTGTAGAGACAGCCCAAAGCAAATACCCGAGGCAAGCACAACAATCGTGTTGAGAATGGGCCGCGTTGGGTTAACCCTCAACAAAAGATAGATCGATAGCATCCCCAATGCTAAGGCAGGCAACCCCTGCATCACCGAAACGCTCAAACGCAAAAAATCCAGGGTCAAACAGAGTCCCAAAGTTCCGAGTAAGGCTGGCCAAAGTCCAAGGATGAGGCGGAGGGTGCTATGGAACGCACCCACTAAAAGGCTGGCAAAGCCCAGAATCATGAGTCGCGCTGCAACGATGTGAGTGCCAAAGAGTTTGAGCCAACCTGCTAGCAACCAGGTGAGTAAGGGAGGCTGATCGTTCCAAATTTGGCTGTAGAGAGTGTAGCCCTGACCGTACAGCGTGACCTTAGCCAACTCAATGCCTTCATCTGGGTCAAATTGAAGGGTGTCCGCAATGGGCATAGTCCAAGCGGTCAACAAAAAAAACAAAATAGGAATGCCAATCCCTAGTACCCGAGACAGAGGAAATTTTTTGGGGCTAGGTGAATGCGATCGCAGAGATTGCTCTGACTTGTTCAATATTCAGCGTATCTCCCTGCTATATATCAACCTTATAGTTGAGCTGATGTTCGTCTCCAGGCAAGCCTCGAAAACCCCAGTTGTGTTTGGGGGTTTCAAAGATAGTGATTTCCAAATCCTGTGTGGAAATGCCAAGAGGTTGCACCCGCTCAAACAATAGCCTAATCAACTGCTTTTTGGCCTCAACACTCCGTCCCTCAAACATACTGAACTCAAGGATGGTATAGCGATCGCTACGGTCAGGAGGATAAAAGAAATCCGATGGGTCCAAAGAAAAGAACCGATGGAAGCGTTTGTCAGCAGGATATTGCAACGCATCCATCATGCAGGAATGGATTGCATCAGAAAGTTGAGGCTCGATCGGGTTGAGAGATGTTCTCAACCCGTAAATTTGACCTGTGGCATGCTTAAGAACCCGAAAATGCCTGAGGTTTTAAGGCGCTCACCAGATCGTGTCGGGTAATGATGCCCACTAGTTTGCGATCGGCATCCACCACAGGCAAGCGATTCACCCGTTTGTCTAACATGACCTGTGCGGCATCGGAAAGCGATGCCTCTGGACTAATGGTAATGGGTTTTTCCGTCATCACATCCTGCACCAACATCCCCAACGATTTTTTGATGTGCTGGTGAAACTGCGTCGGCGACTCAAAATAAATAATGCTGCCCAACAACGTCATATAAAGGGGTGGCTTCATCGGCGATTCCCGAACCAACAGATCGCCTTCCGAGAGAATCCCCACCACTCGATTCTCTTCATCTACAACGGGCAAACCAGTGATTTGATGCTCTTCCATTGTTTTCACTGCCGCTTCCACCGATATACTTGGGGAAATGGTTATAGGCTGAACCGTCATAAAATCCTTCACAAATGGAGCGGTGATGGACATATATGACCTCCTTAAGTTGTAGGGAATAGAGTTAGGGCTGCGCTGCCGACTAAGAAACGGATGTTGTCGCTTTCAAATCGGCTTTAGTTAGAACCCAGTCTGGCCTGAGGGTTTTGGCCTGCTGGAGGTAAACATGCTGAACTTCAAAATCTGGGTCTGGCGTGTTGAATTGAATCAAACAACGGATGCAGCGCGGTAAATCTGTCTTGACGTACATCTGCTGCACATCTAGCAAAGGTACCGTTTGCCAATGGGGACGCTGACGGGCGATCGCTGCTGGAAAGATTGCATCCAAGTCATGGGTCACGGAGAAAGTCACGCTAACCACTTCTGAGAGGTCTAGACTATTGCGAGATTCAATCTCATCCAATAACTCGTGAACCACATCTCGAACCGCAGCTATGGAATTTTCTGTAGCCGTAGTTGCCCCACGAATTGCTTTTACTCTCCAGGTCACCGCACTATCCTCCTTAGGTTTATCATGCCTCAGAAGGTACTGAAACTCTGAGACCTGTTAGCAAACTTGACATCTCTAGACTGCCGCTGCGCCAGATTATTCCATTCTTGATGACCGATACATCCAGAGTGGTAAACCATTAGAAGCCATCTCAAAATTGAGCCAGGTTTGCATTTCGTTGGGCAACAGATTTAACGCATTAGCCTGTTGGTTCCCAGGCACAAAACGACTCCAAAACGGTTTGGGTTCTTCAATCGTGATACATTTTACTTTTTCTGGGTCAAGGTTGACCAACTCAGCCGTCCAGCGTCGGGCGTCTTCTTCTGTACCCAGACGATCGACGAGGCCCAGTTCTACGGCCTGCTGTCCGGTGAATACTCGCCCATCTGCAAAGCTTCTAACCGTATTTAGATCTAATTTTCTAGCGTCAGATACCGTCTGAATAAATTGACCATAACTGGAGTCAATCAAATCTTGCAAAATTCGCTTTTCCGGCTCTGTTACTTCGCGATCGAAGGCTAAGATATCTTTGTAGGGGCCTGATTTCACCACTTTAAAGGACACGCCAATTTTTTCTAAAAGACGCTCCAAATTATTGCCGCGCAAAATCACCCCAATGCTGCCCGTAATGGTGCCGGGATTGGCCATAATGTGATGAGCACCCATGCCAATGTAAACCCCACCAGAAGCCGAAATATTGCCAAAGCTGGCTACGATTTTGACTTTTTCGCCCAGACGTTTGAGGGCGCTGTAAATTTCTTGAGAGTCTCCCACCGTGCCACCAGGGCTATCGATCCGCAATAACACGGCTGGATAGCCTTTCTCTTCAACGGTTTTGATGGCATCTAGGACAGACTTGCGGGTTCCCCCCGCAATCGCCCCTTTGACTTCGATTTTGGCAATTTGTTTGCGAGCAGCGGACTTGAATGGCCAGATCATGAGCGGGTGTCAGAATAATGAAGGATAGTACAAAGCATCAAACAGACTTGATTCTAGCGCGGTCCGCTCAAGAGTTTGTTTCGGTTATCAACACTCAATTGGGGATGAGGCTATTGAGCTTCAACATTGACTTTGGCACGGTTTCAGGCAGACACATTATAATTATTGCAATATGTAACAGACTTCCGAGTCCAACCGTTCCGCGATCGCACTGAACCCCACCATGCAAGAGATTTCCATCGTTCCCAAGGTACCCTTTTCACGACTGCTTTTAATTGCCCCGTTTTTTCTATGGGGAACCGCAATGGTTGCTATGAAGGGTGTGATGGAGCAAACCAGTCCCTTGTTTGTCGGCACCCTCAGAATCTTGCCAGCGGGACTCATGGTGGTTCTAGCTGCCGTAGCGATGGGTAGACCTCAGCCTAAAGGTTGGAAAGCATGGCTTTGGATCAGCCTCTTTGCCCTGGTAGATGGAACCTTATTTCAGGGGTTTTTGGTCACGGGGCTTTCTCGCACGGGTGCAGGGGTGGGGTCTGTCATGATTGACTCTCAGCCGTTAGCGGTTGCTTTACTGGCCTGGTTGCTTTACGGAGAGCAGGTTAGAGTTTGGGGCTGGCTGGGGTTGGCGATCGGGATTGCGGGGATTAGCTGCATTGGGCTACCGGACCAATGGCTCATCGATCTCTTTAATGGAAACTTTTCCTGGTCGCAGGCGGGGACTTCTTTTGAGGCTGTGATGGAGTCTTGGTGGAGCAGCGGCGAAAGCTGGATGTTGATGGCTGCCCTTTCAATGGCGATCGGGACGGTGATGATTCGGCGCGTGTGTCAGTATGCCGATCCTGTGGCTGCAACGGGTTGGCATATGGTGATTGGAGGTCTTCCACTGATGTTGGGCTCTCTACTGTGGGAGCACCATCCGTGGCAGGATTTGACCCTCAATAGTTGGCTCTCAATGGGCTATTCCACCATTTTTGGCAGTGCGATCGCCTACGGTCTGTTCTTTTTCTTTGCATCGCAAGGCAATCTGACGAGTCTCAGTGCGCTTACGTTTTTAACGCCAGTCTTTGCTCTGCTGTTTGGGAATTGGTTTCTATCTGAGATTCTCAGCCCCATTCAGTTTTTTGGGGTGTGTTTAACTCTAGTCAGTATTTATTTAGTGAATCAACGCGATCGTCTTCCTAAGATTTGGGGGCATTTGCAGCCTGAAGTCGAAGCTGTGCGATCGAGTGATGAGATCGAAGATTGGGAGCTAGCGAAGGGGATGGCGGAAGGTGCGATCGTTGTTCGGGAGACGGACGCTTCTTCAACGTCTCTTTAGCGTTGTCGCTACGATTGGAGGTGTTGTATTATTTCCATAACCGGGATGTAGCGCAGCTTGGTAGCGCACCTCGTTCGGGACGAGGGGGTCGTAGGTTCAAATCCTATCATCCCGATTGGCTTGGGGAACCATTAACTGAAGAGGCTTGCGGGGTTTCAAGGGAAACTTCACAGGTCTTTTGCTACATACTACTGATC
>JAAURS010000222.1 GCA_012032135.1 Acaryochloridaceae cyanobacterium RU_4_10
TGCGCGGGCGGACCGACCTCGACCGCCAGCCGGTCGTTGCGCGCCACCTCGCCACGGCGCCGGGGTCCGACGGCGGTGATCACGTTGTCGTAGCGCAGCGGCAGGCTGTCTTCGGCCCGCTTGTCCAGCGGCGCCGCAGGTCCAGCGCCATGCCCTGCAGGTTGGTCGCGACATTGATCTCGGGCACGCCGCCGCCCGACGGGCGCGCTCGCGGAGAAAATGCCATGCCGTGGAACCCTCGGCTTCGACGGCGCCCTCGAGCGCAACCCGAGCTACGCGCGCGGCTTCAGCTTCCTCGGCCAGCTTGTCGCGATGCGCGGCGACCCCGACGAGGGGGATTCGCTGCATGGAGGAGGCGATCCGACTCTCGCCGCGAGATCCCATGCTGTTCTCGATGATCGGGAGCATCGGCATCTCCCACTTCGCCCAGGGTCAGCTCGAGCAGGCGTACGACCAGCTGCACCGCAGCCTGGAGCTGCGCGAAACGGAGCCGGTGTTATGGGCCGTGCTCGTCGCCGCGACGGCGCTGCTCGTCGACCTTGCCCGGCCGGACAAGACGAACGTCGCCACGCTCGGCAACATGGTCGCCCAGATGCACGTGCACGTCGTCGGGCGTTTTCGCGGCGACGCCGGCCGACATCTCATCGAAGAAATATGATATCGGCACATCCAGCACGCGGGCGACATCTTTGAGAACGGCCTTGGAGGTCATCCGGTTAAAGGTGATGATTTGGGCGACGTGGTCTTCGCCGTATTTTTGAGTGACGTACTCGATGATTTTTTCGCGCTGGTCGATGCAGAAGTCGGTATCAATATCTGGCATGGACTTCCGTTCTGGATTGAGGAAGCGCTCAAACAACAAGCCATGATGCACAGGGTCGATATTGGTAATTCCTAGAGCATAGGCGACGAGCGATCCTGCTGCCGAACCGCGTCCCGGACCGACAGCGATGCCGTTATCCCTAGCGTATTTAATGTAGTCCCACACGACTAAGAAGTAGGTAGAATATCCCATTTGTTCGAGCATTTTTAGCTCGTATTCCAATCTTTCTTTGTAGGTGTCGTTAATGTCTGTACGGGACTCTACCTTGAGACGATCTTGCAACCCCAGCCAAGTAATTTCCTCCATATAGGTTTCTGGAGTATAACCGTCAGGAACTTTATAAGCTGGACTTTGCGGGTCTCGGAAGATGTCGTATTCTTCAATCTTGTTCGCGACTTCTAAGGTATTAGCGATCGCCTCACCAATCACCTCATCCGGTAGGTGATCGCGGAAGAGTTGGGCCATCTCATCGGCAGATTTGAGATATTCTGTGCCGCTGTAGCGGAGGCGTTTGTCTTCAGTAATGAGTTTGCCTGTTTGGATGCAGAGGAGGGCATCGTGGGCCTCTACGTCGTAGCAAGAAATAAAGTGAGAATCATTGGTCGCAATGAGTTTGATATCTAACTCGCGCGCAATCCGCACAATTTCAACATTGACGACCCGATCTTCCTGGGAGCCGTGGTCTTGAATTTCCAGGTAGTAATCTTCCCCGAATAGGTCTTTGTACCATTGGGCCACGCGACGGGCAATTTCAGGCTTGCCCTGCATGATGGCTTGAGGGACTTCGCCCCCCAGACAGGCGCTGGTGACAATTAAGCCTTCATGGTATTGGGTGAGGAGATCTTTGTTAATGCAGGGTCGCGAAAAAATGCCTTTCCCCTGAACGCCCTGCAAACTAGAAATGGTGGTCAACTTAACGAGGTTGCGATACCCCTGCGTATTTTTGGCCAATACAACCTGGTGATAGCGGGGACGGCGTTCCTGAAGCCCTATATCCCCGTTAATCAAATACATTTCATTGCCGATGATGGGCTTGATGCCTTTGCCTTTGGACGCCTTCAGCAGTCCCACCGCACCATACATCACACCGTGGTCGGTCAGGGCGATCGCAGGCATTCCCAATTCCACGGCACGGGTGACCAAGTCATTGAGCTGACTGGCCCCGTCTAACATACTGTAGTCGCTGTGAATGTGTAGCCCGACAAATGACATGCGATCGCCTCAAGAACTTGAGTTTAGATTAACGGATTATGTTGAAATATCTTAGGCTTTTTTCCTTAATTTTCTTCAACCGCTGAATTTCATAGATTTTATGATAAGTATCGTAGCGATTGAATGAGAAGCCGTCTGTAAAGTTTTCATAAAAATCCCTTCCCAGTCAATCAGATTGTTTAGCAGGTAGATTGAGAACTGCCTATTGTGGACCCGCATGATGGGTTGCGGGAGGGAGGATTCGTGAGGATTCTCCCTCCCCGATTAGGTTTTGTTGCCCTACTCCACAGTGATGACTACATTTCCTTTCTTGTGTCCTCGTTCGACATACCTGTGAGCTTCGGCAGTCTGTTCTAGCGGGTAACGCCTGTCAATGACTGACTTCATCCTCCCCGATTCAATTAACGCTTTGAGGAAAATCAAATCTTCTTTACGCTCGATTGCTACCCCACCCATTACTTTCTTGCTACTTGTCATTGAAGTCCACAGCCCTCGGAGTACTGGGAATAGATTGATGTGAACCGCTCTAAGATAGAGTCCATCGTTCTTCAGTGAACTTAGGCAATCTGAAAATGGACTCTTCCCTACCGTATCAAAAACAATATCGTAGGTCTCACCACTTTTGCTAAAATCCCCTCTGGTGTAGTCAATCACCTTGTCGGCTCCCAGAGATTTCACCAATTCCAAATTTGCCGTACTACAGACTCCAGTCACTTGTGCCCCAAAGGACTTGGCAAGCTGCACGGCAGATGTACCTACGGCTCCAGAAGCCCCATAGATCAAAACTTCCTGTCCGCTCTGAATCTTTCCCTTATCTCTCAGGAAAATCAATGAGGTTGTTGCCCCAAACGGAATAGCAGCAGCTTCTGCGTAGGTGATATCATTAGGCTTTATTGCGATCGCTCCTTCTTCAGGCAAGCAAATGTACTCGGCATTTGCACCGAAACTGGCTCCTGTACCAGCAAACACCGAGTCACCTACTTTGAATTGTGTTACATTTTTGCCGATGGCTTCAATTTCTCCAGCCAACTCCGTCCCGAGGATCGTATTGTTTTTGGGTCTTTTGAAACCGTAGAAAAATCTGATGGGGAATGGGTCAGCCTTTCGGATGCGTATGTCTGCTGACGTTACTGTTGTCGCATGTATTTTAATCAGCACTTCGTTTTCCTTGGGAGTAGGTTTCTCTACCTCCTTGAGCCGCATAACATCAGGAGATCCATACTCTGTACATACGATCGCTTTCATGAATTCTCCTCAAAGATAGCTTTAGTGCAGTTTGCCACAATCTCCTAGCCCACAGCCTCGCTCCACGTTGCGAGTATGAAACAGCGTGAATACAAACATTAGTCATTCTAAGATTCCAGCACTTGAGAATGTCAATCCTTGAAGTGGTAAAGTCTTAATACTGAATCGGTTCTGGTGGGGAACAGCCACTGGAGGAAACGGGGAAAGAATGGTGTAAGTCCATCGCTGTCCCGCAACTGTAAGGAGATTCAATCTCTCTGAGCCAGGATGCCCGCCGATCGTGTCAATTATCTTTACAATCTGCGAGGTACAGAGAATGAGTAAATTTAAGGCTTCTGGATGCGTTCGCTTCAATAAAGCGTTCCAACAAGCAAGAATCCCAGCTATTCCGATCGGCGCTTTACTGTTAACCGCAACGCCTGCTTTTGCCCATCATGCAATGGGTGGCAAAATGCCATCTAATTTCTTCCAGGGCTTTCTGTCCGGCGTGGCACATCCCCTCATTGGCCCCGATCATTTTGCGTTTATTGTGGCAGTTGGGTTGTTTGCTGCGGTTAAACGGCAAGGATTATTAATTCCCATTGCGTTTGTCTTGTCAGCAATGTTGGGCACAGGCGCGCACTTGGCAAAGGTGAATATTCCAGGAATTGAGTTATTTGTTTCTGGATCTATCTTATTGTTTGGGATTTTGTTGGCCATGAAAAATAGCCCAACAACACCTTTGGTTGCAGGATTATCTGCGATCGCAGGGTTGTTTCATGGCTATGCCTATGGTGAAGCTATCTTTGGTGCGGAGATGACACCATTCCTGGCCTATTTAGCAGGGTTCACCTGCATTCAACTTGTCGTATCGCTCTCCGCATTTTGGATTGGGAAGACTGTTGTTCTGAATCGAGACACCAAACAGCAATCCGCAGCCAAGTTCCGTTCTGCGGGCTTAGTGATTTCTGGTGTTGGGCTTGCTTTTTTCGTCTCTCAGGTGGTTGCGGTTCTGCTTCCCGCGTCCCCCGCATAAGGACGGGTTTTGCTTGACTCTCTAGCTGGGGAGAGACTTTACAGTGGAGTGTGGGTCAGTTTTGAGCATGAGTATAAAAACCATGAGAAATAATTTTGTAACGGTACGCGGGTTAATCCTCTGGGTTGCGATCGCCTCTCTTGGGGGCTTTTTTACCTCTTGTAACACTGACTCCAAGGCTTCATCTGGACCCACAATGAAGGGTTCGGGCACTATGCAGGGTATGGGGCACGGCATGTCCATGGATCTGGGTCCAGCAGATACCAACCTCGACCTGCGTTTTATTGATGCAATGATTCCGCACCATCAGGGGGCTGTGGTGATGGCAAAAGAAGCCTTGCAAAAATCAAAGCGCCCTGAAATCAAAAAATTAGCCAAAAATATTCTGGGCGCGCAGAACCAAGAAATTTCTCAGATGAAACAATGGCGATCGCAGTGGTACCCAAAAGCAAGCCCCACACCTATGGCATGGCATGCTGACATGGGTCACGAGATGCCCATGTCAGACGCCCAAAAAGAAGGCATGATGATGCGCCAAAACTTAGGTGCAGCGGATGCTAAGTTTGACTTGCGCTTTATTGCTGCCATGATTCCCCACCATCAAGGTGCGGTAGACATGGCCCAGGACGTTTTGAAGAAATCTAAACGCCCTGAGATTAAAAAATTAGCCAAGGACATTATTGCGTCTCAACAGGTTGAAATCAAACAAATGCAGACCTGGCAAAAATCCTGGTCTTCAAAATGACATCCGATTCAGTTCAAAAAGAGTATGCGCGTCTTGCCCCTGACTACGATCGCAGGTGGTCGGTTTACATAGAGACCACCCTTCAGGCAACGCTGAGTCGTCTAGAGGTCCATTCAGGCGATCGTGTCTTAGATTTGGGCTGTGGGACGGGCGCGCTGATTCAACACTTGTTAGCGCTGGCACCTGAAGCAAAACTTTTTGGACTCGACCCTTCAGAGGAGATGCTTAATATTGCCCAACAAAAGACTACCCGACTCAATTCAGTTGAAAATAGGCAGTGCCGAAAGTATTCCATTCCCCAAGGACTGTTTTGATGTTTTAGTGTCAACCAGTTCGTTTCATTACTTTCGCAATCCCGATCGCGCGATTCAGGAGATGCAACGAGTGCTGAAGCCTGGGGGGCGGCTCATTCTGACGGATTGGTGTTATGACTATTGGACTTGTCGGGGGTTAGACCTCTGGTTGCGACTGCGCGATCGCGCTTATTGTAGAACTTACGGTGCATCTGACCTCGAGCGAATGTTGCAAGCAGGTGGGTTTGATATCGCTGCGATCGAACGTTATAAGATTGATTGGCTGTGGGGTATGATGACGGCCAAAGCGTTGAAGCGTTGAGTTGTCCCACCGTTTTACAATTGACTTTCGATCGTCATAATGCCAAAGGCCATACCTGCTTTTTACCCCCATGAGTACCTTTGTCGCCATTGATTTTGAAACTGCCAATCGGAGTCGGGAAAGTGCCTGCTCCATTGGCATGGTTCGGGTAGAGAAAGGGGAAATTGTCCAACGAGAGCATTACCTCATCCGTCCCCATCAACCGGAATTTGAATTTACCTATATCCACGGCATCCGTTGGAAAGACGTTGCCAAAGAACTGACCTTTGGAGAACGTTGGCCGGAAATAGAGGCCGTACTGAAGGGAACTGACTTTATTGCCGCTCACAATGCCTCCTTTGATAGAGGAGTCTTAAATGCCTGCTGTGATATCTATAATATCCAGCGCCCCAAACAAGATTTTTTGTGTACGGTTCAGTTAGCCCGTAAAACCTGGAAACTTCACCCTACTAAATTACCTAATGTGTGTGAGTATCTTGGACTTGAGCTAAACCATCACCACGCACTATCTGATGCTGAAGCCTGCGCTCAAATTGTGATTGCAGCTACCCAGTAAAATCCTCTATTGTGATGAGTATATTTACTCATCTTTGACCCAAATCTAAAATCGTAACATTAATTTTATAAATAAAAATAAGCTGCCTTGGGGAGCTAATAACTCCATAATACTTTCTATCAAAGGATTATAAGCACTTTAGCCCGACCGTTCTCTGTTTCTTCAGTACAAAACTCGTGCTAAAGGGGGCTTGATTTCTTGGAAAATATTACAATAATTAATAAAGAAGGATAGTTTTGTTAAAAATGGTTACTAAAAGATCTTTAGTCAATTGGTAAAAGGTAAGGTTGGTGACTGTCCATCTCAGCAGGATTGCGATATGTTTCGCTTACTCTAGACTTATCCACAACCTCTTAACATGTCGATCGCAAACAAAATGAGTTGAATCACCCCATGATGGGTAACCCCTCGGTTGCCCGCAACGGCCAATTGTTCCATAAGAGAGGTTCCAGGCATGAGAGCATCCGAAACATCCAAAGATTTAGTGCGGACCTATTTACGGGAAATTGGTCGTGTCCCTTTGCTGACTCACGAGCAAGAAATTACCTACGGCAAGCAGGTTCAGTCTCTTAACGTTCTGAATCAAGTGAAAGAAACGCTTCAAGAGCAACTCGACCGCGAACCCACGCTCAGTGAATGGGCGATCGCCGCCAACACCTCTGAGCCTACGCTCCAATCCGTGATTGCCGAAGGCGAGTTAGCGAAGCGCCGGATGGTAGAAGCAAATTTGCGTTTGGTGGTTTCCGTTGCAAAAAAGTATATTAAGCGCAATGTAGACCTTTTGGACCTCATCCAAGAAGGCACCATTGGAATGCAGCGCGGCGTCGAAAAATTCGACCCCACCAAAGGGTATCGGTTTTCTACATATGCCTACTGGTGGATCCGTCAAGCCATTACTCGGGCGATCGCAGAGAAAGGACGGACGATTCGTCTGCCCATTCATATCACTGAGAAGCTCAACAAAATTAAGAAAACCCAACGCATCCTGGCACAACAACTGGGCCGCTCGGCCACGATTGCCGAACTGGCAGTAGAGCTAGAGTTGACGCCCCGTCAAGTGCGCGATTACTTAGAAAAAGCGCGACAACCCCTCTCCTTAGACGTGCGCGTGGGGGACAACCAAGATACCGAGCTGGGCGAGCTGCTGGAAGACCCCGCCGAGTCTCCAGACAACTTTACGCTGCAAACCTGTCTGAAACAGGACTTAGAACGACTGATGGCCGATTTGACGCCCCAACAGCGTCAGGTTCTGGCACTGCGTTTTGGTTTGGATGACGGACAGCCTCTTACGCTTGCCAAGGTTGGAGAGAGCTTGAATATCAGCCGAGAACGGGTGCGCCAGATCGAACGCGAAGCCCTCACCAAGCTCCGCAAACGTCGTGCCGATATCCACGAATATGTTGCTAGCTAGGGTTATTACACCTGAATGGGTTCGGTTTTGCCCATCTAGAGCGATCGCCTCCTATTGTTAAATTGGGTTTAGATTCAATGCTTGCATCTAATGTTGTGGGGGTGCTATGGTGCCCCCAACTCAAATTAAAACTTTTGCAAGGGTGAGTCTGAGACTCTATTACACTCAATCATTGGATTCTTCGGTTCTATGGATAACCCCACGAATCAAGCCACAAACTTCAATCGTAAAAATCTTGAGACGGGCAACCCGCTCTGGCAGTACGTTACATCCATGGAGCCTGAAGTCATGGCTCGGCTCTCCCAACCCACCTCAGAAGATGTGCTTCAGGTGATAGAGCGCCACGTCGTTTCGCTGTTGGGCCATCTGCCCTCAGAGCACTTTGACGTTACGGTCACTACTAATCGTGAAAACCTAGCACGGTTGATGGCCAGTGCCATGATGAATGGATACTTCCTCCGCGCCGCAGAGCAGCGGATGGCCTTTGAAGGCATGGTTCAAGACAACTCCAGTTCAGACACCGAAATCTAGTCAATTTTCCCAAACGGCGTGCCGTCTCAATCTCCCACCCCCTCAAAAAA
>JAAURS010000223.1 GCA_012032135.1 Acaryochloridaceae cyanobacterium RU_4_10
GGAGTTCCGAATGACACTCTGTCATGGCACAATTGAGGTGATAAAAATTCTAGAGAGTCTGATTCTAAACCGTTTCAGGCTCTCTTTCCTCGTTTTTAATGCTTCCTCATGAATAATCCAGGCTAGAGCATCTTGCCAATGCCAATAACGATGCCAACCCAGAACTCATGCGCCTTGCGTTGAAATTGGCGACGGGCGCTGGAAAAACAACGGTCATGGCGATGCTGATTGCTTGGCAGACTGTGAATGCTGTGCGGCGACCCCAAGGTCAGCGTTTTACACGCGGTTTTCTGATTGTTGCTCCTGGCATCACTATTAAAGATCGTCTGCGTGTGTTACAACCCAACGATCCTGATAGCTATTATGCCAGACAAGAACTGGTGCCCAGCGACATGCTGGATGATGTCAACCGAGCCAAGATTGTCATCACCAATTATCATGCTTTCAAGCTTCGGGAAAAGATTGAGATTTCAAAAGGAACCCGTGCTGCGATTGAGGGATGGCCGGGAGAACCGCTAAAAACTCTGGAAACAGAGGGTCAGATGATTCAGCGTATAATGCCAGACCTTATGGGCATAAAAAACATCCTTGTTTTGAATGATGAAGCCCACCACTGTTATCGGGAAAAGCCAGGAACACAGGATAAAACTGACTTTAAAGGTGAGGAGAAAAAAGAGGCTGAAAAAATAATGAAGCGGCTCGGCTTTGGATTTCTGGCATTGAAGCGGTTAACCGTAAGCTGGGTGTGACACGAACGATCGATTTATCGGCAACGCCGTTTTTTCTGCGGGGGTCAGGGTATGCAGAAGGGACGCTGTTTCCTTGGACGATGAGTGACTTTTCGCTGATGGATGCGATCGAGTGTGGCATCGTCAAATTACCGCGCGTTCCGGTTGCGGATAATATTCCCGGTGCTGAGATGCCGATGTTCCGTAATCTGTGGGAACATATCCGCACGAAAATGCCTAAGAAGGGACGGGGTAAAGCAGATACCCTCGACCCGTTGAGTTTGCCGCCACAACTGCAAACGGCACTTGAAGCCCTCTACGGTCACTACGAAAAAACTTATGAGATGTGGGATAGGGCCGATATCCGGGTGCCGCCCTGTTTTATTGTTGTTTGCAACAACACATCTACATCCCAATTGATTTATGACTATATTTCTGGTTTTCTGCGGGAAAACAGTGATGGGTCGAAGACTCCTATTCCAGGTCGCTTGCCGCTCTTCCGCAATTTTGACGAGCATGGTACTCCTTTTCCAAGCCCAAACACGCTCCTGATCGACAGCGAACAGCTTGAATCCGGTGAAGCCTTAGACAGCAATTTTCGGGCTATGGCTGCCGATGAAATCGAGCGTTTCCGCCGAGAAATTGTTGACCGTGGTGGCAAGTTGGCAAACGAGCTTCAACAAGGAAAAGATCTGGATGATGTGACCTTGCTGCGGGAGGTGATGAATACAGTCGGAAAGCATGGTCAGCTAGGGGGATCTATTCGCTGTGTTGTTTCGGTGTTAATGCTGACGGAAGGCTGGGATGCTAACACCGTCACCCATGTGCTGGGTGTTCGAGCGTTTGGGACGCAGCTTTTGTGCGAACAGGTTATTGGACGAGCACTGCGTCGTCAATCTTATGATTTGAATGAAGAGGGGCTTTTCAATGTCGAGTATGCTGACGTACTGGGCATACCCTTTTGATTTTACGGCCAAGCCAGTTGTGGCACCGCCGCAGCCACCCCGCGAAACAGTTCAGGTTAAGGCTGTACGGCCAGATCGGGATGTGCTTGAAATTCGGTTCCCAAGGGTTGAGGGCTATCGGATTGAGCTACCTGAGGAGCGTCTGACTGCTGAGTTTAATGATGACTCCGTACTAGAGTTGACGCCGGATTTGGTTGGGGCAACTGAAACGCAAAACTCAGGGATTATTGGTGAACGGGTAAACCTAAATCTGGTGCATACCGATGATGTGCGTCCTTCGCAGGTTTTATATGAGCTAACGTCTCACCTTATTCTTAACAGATGGCGCGATCCGGGAGAGGATCCCAAGCTTAATCTTTTTGGCCAAATGAAGCGTATCGCTAAGCAATGGCTGGATGGGTATCTGGTTTGTAAAGGTGGCACTTACCCAGCACAACTCAAGTACAAGATGCTGGCTAATATGGCTTGCGACCGGATTATTACGGGTATTCTCCATTCTCCACAGATGAGCAATCGCCCCATCAAAGCCGTCCTCGATCCTTACAATCCAACGGGTTCGACGATGCATGTCAATTTCAATACCTCGAAGAGCGATCGCTGGCCAACGGATTCCCGTCGTTGTCATATCAATTGGGTGGTGTTGGATAGCGACTGGGAAGCTGAGTTTTGCCGCGTGGCTGAAAATCATCCGCGTGTGAAAGCTTATGTTAAAAACCACAATCTTGGGCTGGAGGTGCCTTACCGTTATGGTTCGGAATCTCGTAAATATTTGCCCGATTTTATTGTGTTGGTGGATGATGGGCACGGGGAGGATGATTTGCTGCATCTGATTGTCGAAATCAAGGGCTATCGTCGTGAAGATGCGAAGGCGAAGAAATCGACGATGGACACTTACTGGATCCCTGGCGTGAATAATTTGGGCAGCTATGGACGCTGGGCGTTTGCCGAGTTTACTGAGGTGTATCAGATTGAGGCTGATTTTGAGGCCAAGGTTGCCAGTGAATTTGATGCCATGATGGATGCTGTTACAAGGATGGAGCAAAATTAACCATGAGCGAACTGCTTCCCTTGGATTACCAGGCGTATCTGGCTCAACTAAAAGAGCGGATCCGTTCGGCACAGGTCAAAGCAGCTCTAGCGGTTAATCGTGAGCTAGTTTTACTGTACTGGGGTATTGGGCGAGATATTCTGCAACGGCAAGCGCAGCAGGGTTGGGGAGCTAAGGTCATTGACCAATTGGCTAAAGACCTCAAGCAGGAGTTCCCCGAGATGTCGGGGTTCTCATCCCGAAACTTAAAGTACATGAGAGCTTTTGCAGAAGCTTACCCCGCTGAGCTAGTTGTCCAACAGGCTGCTGGACAATTAAGTAGGGAGCCAATAATGCAACAAGCTGCTGCACAAATTACAGGGCAGCCAATAGTGCAAGGGGTGCTTGCACAAATTACGTGGTATCACAACATCGCCCTACTAGAGACAGCAATTCCAAATTCAAAAAAGTCTTAAGAGGAGTTTGCTGCTTGAATAGGCGGTGAGCCATAGAGCATGAACTCAATCAAGGATTGCCAAGAGTCAAAGAGCAAATATTTGGTCAGACTGAGAATATCTTGGAAAAACCCTTTACGAGTCCCCCGCTTTTGACGAATTTGTTGGTAATCGGCATCCGTCAGGTGTAAAACAGTGTGAAAGAGGAAAGCCAATAGATTCAGCGTCAGCAGACAAGCTGCTAAATGGTTTTGACCATGCCCAAAGTTATGCTCCAAGTGATAGCCTTTGGTCTTGAGGACATTGTGATTCTCATTTTCTGTCTTCCATCGACATCGACCTGCCGCAGCCACCAAAGAAACGCTCTGTGTCGTTAGCAAATGACTGGTGCAAAAAGCGTTTTGA
Source organism: Acaryochloridaceae cyanobacterium RU_4_10 (assembly GCA_012032135.1). Classification (GTDB taxonomy): domain Bacteria; phylum Cyanobacteriota; class Cyanobacteriia; order Thermosynechococcales; family Thermosynechococcaceae; genus JAAURS01. Next base: position 3,581 of record JAAURS010000223.1, read on the forward strand.
TAGAGTACCTTTGCATCTGACTCACGGGTCAATGTCATCTCGCACCAATTGACCTCGATTGCTGGCTGTGAGTCGCGCAACGGAATGCCGTTGACATATCGATATTGATACACTTCTCGAGCATTCTGATTCCACTGTTTAACTTGAAGGGTTTGGACTTCGCCAATCCCCTCTACATAGGTGAGCCACTCATAGAGAGCGGTGTGAGAATTCGGCAAACAGGTAAAGATAAAGTTCATCCCAGCCGCTAGAATCGCTTCACACATCGGTTGATGGCTATAGAGGTCGTCGCCTAGGAGCGTTACAGGACACCCTGCAAAGTTTGACGCATGGGTTGCAACCCACCGTTTGGCCGCGCACTTCGCAATCTTGTTTCTCATGACCGTCTTGAGGAGTGATGAACTCTGGGGCTAAGGAAATGACTTGAGATTGTTCAGGCGCAACGATGACAGGTAGGATTGCACCATGAAAATAAGTTACGTTGCCGTTTTGATGGGTACGACTCGAACAGCTCTCACAGTGGAGCTTTTTAGAATTGAAATACTCAGTTCCATCGAGGGCAATCAGCAATCCCCCGAGAAACTCAAATGGCTTCAAGTGTCCGCCTCGTCGTAAGGCTTGATAGACGCAATGGAATACCCCAAATAGCGCTGTTGCTGGAATCGCGTCCAAAATATTACGAATTTGTGGCACGCTCGGGACTTGAATCATCCCAAATAGCGTCTGAGCATTGTTTTTGCCTTGACGACTCTCCATTTGTCGTTGATGCTCCAAAAAGGATTCCGATTGCATAAAAAACACTGAAAAGGCTCCCAAAACAGCATCACTCAGGCTATACCGAGTGGCATTGCTGGCTTTTCGATGGTCGGGCATTTGGAGAATCGCCCGATTCAGATAGGCTATCAACGCTCCAAAACTCAGCTTCATTGATTCCATAATGCTGCTCTCTTGCAAGGAATCTTAGGTGCTTGCTCACTTTATCCTATGCTCAAATCTGAATTTGGAATTGCTGTGCTTTCTAGCAAAGACTTTACCATTCGCGCCGATATTGCTCCCTACCCTGCGGGAGGCAAGCCACGGCTCCGCTCAGGGAGCAATATCTAGCTGGCTGAGCGGAGCCGAAGCCAGCGGTAGGTTGTTTCCCAAAAATCACCTAAGAGGTGCCTGGGGTTTGTTTGAGATCGCATTTTCTGAGCGATGAGATGCGATCTGCAACCATCATTCGTATTTCCCTTCCCTACGAGTAGAATCGCTCATAATCATCATGACTACCGACCGCAGGGCTCAATTCCTTGTACACAGCCCAAAAGGATGGTAAAGTCGCAGACTTCATAGCTGTTCGTAATTCATCGGCAATGACTGCCCTTCTGCAATTTGTTGCTTTGCTCGTCGGGCTACTGCGACTAGATTATTCTAAGTCTTTTGAAAAGAAGATTCCCATTGTGCATCATCTTCTAAATCAAGAATGTAGTCACGAATATGCTCTGCTACTCTTTCTTGCAATGCATCTGGCAGAGATTCAACCATTTTGACAATTGTGGTGACGGTAGCAGAAGACATGGCTTGCTCAATAAGGATGAATACTAGGACTTACCCACTAGGCTAGCATTGGCTAAGGCTGAAAATCTGCACTTTACCTCCCACAGCAGTGCTATCAATTGTTTGGTTGCCAGATTCGATAGCTCAGTTGGATTATTTATCCTTGATGACGTCGCCGTTTGGTGTGATGAAGATATTTACAGTTGATTTAAGGGCAAGGTGCGATCGCTACCGCAAAACCTCAACCGTCTCTTGGGGAGAAATATTCGATTCAGCATCAAGCCTAGACAAAGTTTGCTTAATCCTGTTCAGCCGTTGCTGGCGATTGTGATGTTCTAACTTCGCAATGACCTCTTCAAGCTCAATCCCAGAAATTTCCATCTCTAGCCGTCTGCGACGCGACTTGGCGATGGTTTGCTTCACTTTCTCAGGATCGGGCATGTATTGCTGGTCAGTCATGGCAATCTCCATTCAACTTTAATTTCTTCAACACTGCGTTCCAAGGCTGGAACTCTTTGCTCAGTATTGGCAATTGTTTGAACCAGTAACTCCAGCATATCAGGAGGGACAAAAGATTGGGACTCAGCCAAAAGTGCTCTAATTTGCTTGATTTAATCCTAGACGTGATGACCCGAGTGGAAATGAAAGATACTGGAAAAGAAAGATACAGAACAAAAGCATTGTGACTGGGCATGTTACCAAAGACCGAGTTATTGAAAGGCATTGAGAACGCAGACCGAATCTCACAGGTTTTAGATCGGACAGACCAGGCCATCAAAACCTGGGAAGTCGTCTTTACAGATTTTTTATCACCCCCAGAATTGGCAGAGGCTCAGACCGTCCTAGCCAAACTCACCGAAGTCTCAACGATCGCATGGGGCGGCTATCCCCAAGCAGAACGACAGCGTTTGGCGATCGCCCGTTCGGAACTGCCCCTAGACACTAACCAAGTCGAACTGACCGCCCTCAGCATTGCGGGTAATTTCCTGTTTGACCCTGCTACCCATAGAGACTTTTTGGGGGCAATCCTAGGCACAGGTGTCGTCCGGGAGAAAGTCGGCGATATTTTAGTGCTGGGCGAACGCGGCGCTCAGGCGATCGTCGTGCCGGATTTGGTCGAGTTTTTTCAGCAAAGTCTCACTCAGGTGCGGACCGTCCCCGTTAAGGTGACAACGATTCCCTGGTCGGAACTCCAAGTGCGGGAACCTCGCAAAAAAGAACTGGCAACCGTGGAAGCTTCCTTGCGGTTGGATGCGATCGCCTCTGCGGGGTTTGGGATGTCTCGCAGTAAGATGGTAGACCTGATTAATGGCGGTGAGGTCAGGGTGAATTGGAAAGATGTGACTCAACCCGCCCATCAACTGAAAGACGGAGACTTAGTGGCCATTCGCGGTAAGGGTCGCCTCTTTGTGGGGGAAGTAGCCATCACTAAAGAATCGATATCGGGTTTTGCTGACACGGGTGAGTTAGATGAAATTAGACCAATATTTGAAATTCAAAGGCGTTGTTTCTACAGGCGGACAAGCTAAACTCCTCATCCAAGATGGCTTGGTCAAAGTCAACGGGCAAACTGAAACCCGACGGGGCCGCAAGCTCGTAGAAGGCGATCGCGTAATGGCGATGGGCGAAAAATTTACAGTTGAGACCCCATCCCTTGAAGATTGAGATATCCTGTTAGGTAAAGTTTTCTAAACCGTTTCTGAGTTTTTAGAACATGGCACCTTCCATCGTCATTCTCGGTGGCGGATTTGGCGGACTCCATACCGCACTGCGCCTGAGCGAATTTCCCTGGAGCGACGGCGATCGCCCTAACATTGTGTTGGTGGATCAAAATCCCCACTTCTTGTTTTTGCCCCTTCTCTATGAGTTGGTTACCAATGAACTCGACGATTGGGAAATTGCACCGCCTTTTTCAGAACTCTTAGCCAACACTAAGGTTCAATTTCGCCAAGATACCGTCCAGGCGATTGACCTGGGCCAACAGCAAATTGCCCTTCATTCCGGCGAAACCCTGACCTACGATCGCCTAGTTCTGGCCCTCGGCGGGGAAACGCCGCTAAATATCGTTCCTGGTGCTGCCGAACACGCCCTTCCCTTCCGCAGCCTTGCCGATGCCCAACAACTTAAAGATCGGCTCCAGATATTGGAAGCCTCAGACAAAGACGTCATTCGGGTCGCGGTTGTAGGTGGTGGCCCCAGTGGTGTCGAACTCGCCTGCAAACTTGCCGATCGTCTGGGCAGTCGCGGACGCATCCGTCTGATCGAGCGCGATGACGGTCTACTCAAAAAATCTCCAGCCTTTAACCAAACAGCCGCTCAAAAAGCTCTGGACCAAAGAGGCGTCTGGATTAACCTAGACACGACCATTCAACAAGTTAATGCGATGGATCTCGTCCTCACTTACAAAGAACAAGAAGACACCATCCCCATCGACCTCGTGCTGTGGACCGTTGGCAATGCGATTGCCCCACCGCTGAAGGACTTACCCGTCCCACACACCCCAGACGGACGAATCCGCACGGATGTCACCCTTCAAGTCACAGAGCATCCCAACTTATTTGCCCTCGGCGATCTTGCCGACAGTAAGGATGCCTACCAAAAACCCGTGCCTACTACCGCACAATCTGCCATCCAGCAAGCAGACTGCGTCGCCTGGAATGTCTGGGCTTCCTTGAGCGATCGCCCACTGTTACCCTTCCGGTACACCCATTTAGGCGAAATGCTCACTTTGGGAACAGACACCGCAGCCTTAGCCGGATTGGGGGTAACGCTTGATGGACCCTTTGCTTACCTGGCCCGTCGCTTAATCTATCTCTACCGAATGCCAACGCTAGAGCATCAACTTAAGGTTGGTCTGAATTGGGTGTTCAAACCGTTGCTGGAAGTGATGCGATCGGCTTCGTCCAACCCTTGAACCCACATTCCGCTGTTTGGAGAGAGCATTCAGGAATTAGGATAAAGTGAGCCGAATTTGATGAAACGAGGAGGTTGTTATCCATTCAGAACTGGTTGTCCAAAATGTA
>JAAURS010000224.1 GCA_012032135.1 Acaryochloridaceae cyanobacterium RU_4_10
GGTGTTGTCGCCACAAAGAATCGCCTTTCAAAACCACCCCCACAGATCACCTCTTGGGTGTTTTCGGACTCACCGACAACCTCGAAAGATGAGCGTAAAACTTTTGTGCGGAGCCAGCTAACGGCTTGGGTTTCAGCGGTGGCAAAGGTTTTTGAGTCACCACCAGAGTTTTGTGGCCATCCGCTGCAAACCCTGGTTAGCTTTCAGCGAAGGAAACTAAGCTGTTGCCAGCAAAACTTCTTCTATATTTTGTGGTAACTTAACAGGGTAAAAACGTTGCGTAGAAAAGGCATAGTCTTCTCCACTCTCATCAACAATACGGATAAGTCCACTGGCTTGGGCTTGTTCATCATCTATGACACGGTACAACTTCCCAATTTCTAGTGAAGCCTCGTATCCCTGATTATTGAGACATACTGCAAACTGTGTTAATGCTTTTTGCTTCATGGCTAATCCAGGAATGGCAACTTCAATTTGAACTCTCTTTTTCCAATACCATGAGCTTCATACCAATGTATTTCAGCTAATCGTATCATATCGTTTGGAAGGCGCACTTGTGCAACCCCCTTCAACTTTCTCCATTTACCCCTTCCATAGTACTTTTGCAGACGCGCACGATCACGAATGCCTTTCCCCACAGCAATAGTCTCGATATCTGAGATCTCGCCAATGATTTCAAAATCCACTTTTACAAAGAAATAATTGAGTTCTACTCGATACTAGAGGAAAAGGTAACCCTAAACGTATTCATCTGTTGTACTGGCACACAATCTTAGTTTTCCTTAAACGCTTGTTCCAGGGATTGAAAGGCTTTTAGCATGGCAGTCTCACCTCCCCAAGCTCGTCTAATGTCATCAGGGTCTAGTATTCGGCAATTACCAAACACCCAATTTCTTTGAAGTCTCCATCCACTGATGTTAGCAACGTCAGTCCAGAAAACAGGGCCGCCCATAGTTGGGGCTGGGAGATTCGGCATCGAACCCATCTGTTCTAACAATCTCCCAAGCATTTGAGGATCTTGTGCAATTCGAGTAAGAACTCTGATAGCTAACTGCTCTGGAATACTCAGCATATTTTTGTCCTCAGTCTAGATGTTTAAACTGAGGATTCCCAAATCGGTTTAGAAAGCTAACTCTAAATAGACGGACTATATCCACCTATATTGCTGATAGAGCGATATAGCCGGATAGCCATCCGCTTATATACCCCAATTTGGCATATGGGTGGATGATTGTCCATCTATATCTCTGATTTGGCGAGATAGGCGGATAAGCCTTTCTCCGTCCGCCTATCTCGCTCCTCTGGGGATACATACGGAATCCAATCTGCCTATATCGCTCCTATGGGGATATGGATGGATAAATTTAGTATTCTTTCTTTCGCTTAACCTGTTTTACGAGCTAGCGCTCAGCTTCCGCTCAGCGAGTTTGAGCAAGATTTCAGCATGAACTTCCCGCGTAATGGGGTAGAAATAGGCCATCACCAACCCCGCAATCAAAGCAAGCGTCGGTAAAGGTCCGATCGCAAGCCGAATCACCCACAACACCGCCTCAGGTTGTTCGGGTAAAGCTACTGCTGCCGTGGGTTTAATATAGCCAGCCCAACCGATCGCCTCCAAGACTACTGCTACCGCAACACCCAAACAAATTTTTTGCAAGAACACCATAAAGCTATAGAAAATCCCTTCCCGACGTTGTCCCGTATTGAGTTCATCTAGCTCAATTACATCCGGCAACATCGACCAGGGAATCAAATAAGCCGTAGAAACTCCGCAGCCAGCCATGACCGCAAAAATGTACATCAGGTTGGTTTGTCCGGGTTGCAAAAAGAACAATCCGAATTGAGCAATAATCCACAAACTCATTCCCATAAAGTAAGTAGCTTTTTTCCCGTAGCGTTGGCTCACTTTGCTCCAAACAGGTAGCATTAACATCGCGATACCCTGAACTGCTAGTAGCACAAATCCCCTTACTTCTGGATTCCGCATCCAATCTTTGACAAAGTATGGCACGATCGATGCGGTTAACTGCAAACTAAACCAAGAACACAGATAGATCCCTACCACAAACAAAAACGGTCGATTGCTAAACACAACCTTCAGTTGTTGCACAATAGGCATTGAAACGGGTTCTTCTTCTTCTGGGTGTTGGCTTGCTACATATTTCATGCGCTTGCGGGTTCCCAAAACGCACCAGTAAATGGGCAAAACTGATAAGAGCGTACAAACGACTGCCATTGCTAGGTACTGTTGCGCCTGATCCTGAATCATGCGTCTGATAATAAAATCAAAAACAATGATGCTCAGGAGGCTACCGCCAATGGAGAAGGCAAAACGAAAACTATTGAGACTAGTGCGCTCGTTATAGTCTTGGGTTAGTTCTGGGGTGAGGGCTGTATAGGGAACATTGACAACGGTATAAAACGCATTGAAGAAAATTGAAACCGCTGTATAAAAAATAAACAAAGCCCATTGGTTGGTTTCTGGATTATTGCTAAAGTTGGGCACCACCCATTGCAAAAAGAAAAAGATCCCAAAGGGGATTGCTCCTAACAACATCCAAGGATAGCGCCGTCCCCATCTTGTGGATTTCGTGCGATCGCTCAAAACCCCCACCATTGGATCGTTCACCGCATCCCAGAACTTCCCAACGAGTTGAGTACGCCCTGCTAAACCAGGGCTGAGACCTGCCACATCAGTCAAAAAAGGAGATAAATAAAAGATCAAAACATTGGCTGTGATGGCCGTACCCAAATCACCTGCACCGTAGGCTAGCTTTGTGCCAAAGGTGAGTTTGGGCGTTTCGGAAGTTTTAGATTGTGTCATTGATACGTTTGTGAAGATTACCCGCCGCATAAGATTGCGTATCAATGACGCTCTCATGCACCTGAAAATTTATTATGGGGTAGATCTTTACTTAATCCTATTAATTTTTTAAATCTTCTAGGACTCTAAAAATCATCGTCTTTAACTGAGGGATATCCTCCCGAACTGCTTTCCAGATGATTTCTAGGTCTGTATTGAAATAATCATGAATCAGTTTGTCTCGCATTCCTGCAATGTCCCGCCAGGGAATATCGGGATATTGACTTCTCACCGAATCTGGTATCCGCTTTACGGCTTCACCAATAATCTCGATCGCCCTTGAGACTGCAAATACTTTCTCTAAGTTTTTTGAGAATGCATCAAACTCAATGTCTGCGGTAAATTGCTCGATCGCGGCAACAGCATCCAAAATATCCTGTAAATAATCTGACTGTTGTCGCTTAGTCACAGGTAAACCACCTCTGCCAAGATCCGCTCCCCAATCCGAGGCTTCAATCCACTTTTATGAACTAAATCGACCTTAACGCCCAAGTTATCGCTGAGATAATTCTCTAAATTAACAAACTTTAACAAGCTGGGTATCTCCGAAAATTCCACCAGCACATCAACATCACTAGCCTCGTTCTGCTCTTGTCTGACGTAGGAGCCAAAAATGCCTAGCTCCCTAACTTGATAACGTTCTTGCAACATTGACTTGTTTGAAACAAGCCATTGCTTGACTTCATCCAAAGTTTTCATAGCCCAAATTCCCTTTGGGTAAGCATAGTGCGTAATCTAGCTTACTCTGCTCTGACTGGAAAATAGAATGACTTCTCATGGATTTGGCGGATCGCCTAGGGTTTCAATCAATACATCAATTTGACTCTGACGCTGGGCTAGAAAAGACTCGCATTGTTGGAGAGACTCAACGGCTTGGGCAAATTGTCCAAACACTTCTTCAAGGTCAAGGTCGCCGGATTCAATTTTGCCAATAATGGTTTCAATTTCAGCCACAGCAGATTCATAGCGCCAGTTCTCAGGTTGAAGACGATCGGAAGGGGAAGACTGGTTTGAGGGTGAAGAATTATTACTCATAGGGTTCTATTGTGAGCCAACAGCCCTCACTCCGGCAAGTCTGTCACTTTAACCTGAATCGATCCGTCGCCCAATTGCAAGATGAGCGTTTGACCTTTACGAAGGCTGTTGGGGCTTCGCACAATCCGTCCTTCAAGGGTCTGGGCGATCGCATAACCTCGTTTCAGCACGCCACGCGGGTCTAGGGTTTCTAGTTTTTGTTTCAGGAGTTGTTGGTGCTGTTGTTGCGATCGCAACCGATAGGTCACCGCCTGTAACAATTGATGGCGTTGGGTTGCAAGGGTTGCGGCTTCGCGTTGAAGCACCTTGTCTAACTGAAGGCGCTGTAGCCTCAGCCGCTGGCGATTTAAGGCTTTTTGAGCTTCAGCCGCGTGGAGTTCTAAGGCATCTTGAAGGCGTATCTGACGGTCTTGATGGAGCAAGTGAAGATCGCTCAAACGGGGAACGGTTTGACTGGCTGCTGCTGTGGGCGTATGGGCAAAACAATCTGCCACGAGGTCTGCTAGGGTCTCATCCCGTTGGTGGCCAATCCCAGAAATGACTGGAATTTTGCACTCTGAAATGGCCCGAACCACTCGTTCGTCATTAAAACAGACCAGATCTTCAGACGCCCCGCCCCCGCGTGCCAAAATCAACACCTCTGCCCGTCCGTCTAATTCAATCTGCTCGATCGCATGGACGATGGACTCAGGGGCTTGTTCCCCTTGCACCAAACTGGGGGAAAACAAAACCCGCAGTCCGGGATATCTGGATTTTAGCGTCCGTTGGATATCGCCCCAGGCTGCGGCTTGCGGGGAGGTCACCACCCCAATGACTTGAGGGTGGACGGGCAGCGGACGTTTCCGTTCGGGATCGAATAACCCTTCTGCTTCCAGTCGATTGCGAAGCTGTTGGTAGCGCAAGGACCGCAAGCCTTCGCCAGCGGGTAATACTTGCCACACCACGAGTTGATACTGTCCTCGTTGCGGATAGAGACGGATCCGTCCCAGTACGATGATTTGCTCTCCAGGTTCGGGGGCGATCGCCAATTTATCCAGATAGGCATTCCAGGCCACGCATTGCATGGTGGCTTCTTCATCGGGATCTTGGAGGGTAAAAAAGAGACCGCTACGGTGGCGATTGGCGCTTGACACTTCTCCTGTAATCCAGACTTGGGCAAGTTGCTCGTCTTGTTCTAGGAGAGATTGCATGTAGCTGGTCAGTCCACTGACGGACAGAACGGTCGGTGGGGTCAAAAGTGAGGGAAAGTGAGAGGTCATGTTGCAGCCACGGAACAGCAGTTTAATAGAAAGCTTATTCAGCCAGGATTTAGGTTAACAAATTCTTTGGACCGTTTTCGATCTCAATTAACTATGAATTTTCAGTATGGATTGTCTGCTGCTTCGATCGGAGTTTCAGTGGCGATCGTTCAGCCACAAGTTGCGCGGGCACTCTCTGTTAGTGAGGTCGCGTTGCCAAAGCCAAACACAGTTCAGGCTGAGTCAGCGCCCCATACTGAGCAATCCGCCACTGAATACTACCCTAGCGCGTATCAAAACTTTCATTTTCCGTCACCGGAGGTTGATAGGTAGAATGTAGCAAACCCCATAAACCTAGAATTCGGCGATCGCGGTAAAACGCACGAACTCAAGCGACCTAATCGAACGTCTGAAACCCTTTTAGGGGTTGAAACTTGGAATTTAGCATTATGGCCTTGATACCGAAAGAATTGATAAAAGCAAAAACCTTTGGCCAACTCATCCTGGTAACTGGCCCCACCCGCTCGGGTAAAAGCGATTGGGCAGAAGCCCTAGCCCTCAAAACGCAACAACCCGTGTTGTACATTGCAACCTCCCAAACCGACCCAGACGATCTTGAATGGCAAGCTCGGATTGCAGCCCACCGCGATCGCAGGCCCTCTGACTGGATGCTGTGGGAAGTGCCCCAAGACCTCACCACAGCACTCAGTGAAGCTCCCCGCGATCGTTGCATTCTGATTGATTCCTTAGGAACTTGGTTGGCCAACACCCTAGAGCAATCCACAGACCAATGGCAGCAAACTCAAGCCGCATTACTGGAGGTTCTGCAACAGCGTTCTCATCAGATGATTTTGTGGCTGAAGAAGTGGGTTGGGGCGTGGTTCCGGCCTATCCAGCAGGACGGTTGTTTTGCGATCGCCTGGGAGAATTGGTTCGACGCATCGGTGTTTTAGCCGATCGGGTTTATCTGGTCACCGCAGGCTATGCTTTAGATATCAAGCAATTAGGTGAGCCCGTCCCTCAAGACATTAAGGAACATCAAGCACTCACTGACACCTTTGAGCTAGAACGCTAGGATAAAACTAGATTGGAGAGGATACTCTTCAGTCGATCTCAACTATGCGGTAAGCAATCTAAATATGGCCTTAGAAACTGAAGTTAAAAGCTATCTGGCCTGTTGGATGCAGTTAGGAACCAAAGTTTGGTTGCAGAAAGGGCAAACTTGGTTCCAGGTCCAGAATGTCTTGGAAAATACACGCTACAGTCCTGAGTTTGAAGCCTGTTGGGCGCAAGTTCGCGAAGCCTCATCGGGGGATTGTTACTTGGAAGGGACAACGGTCACCCTTCAAGAACTCCTCAGCGATACCTGGGATATTATTGATTGCGCCCGATGCAATATGCCTGTCGCGCTGCCTAAGGCGGGTATTCCAGCGTCCGATTGCCCTTGTCAAGGTTTAAGCAATTGGCCCAATACGGAAATTCCTTGTCCCCGCGCACCCGTAAACAGTCAGGACCATTTGAAAGCGCTCCAGCACCGCTTATCAATACCCAGGATGCGTGAGGGTTAATCCCAGTCTTTGTTTGTGGCTTTTTGATTAAAAGCAGTGCGATCGCGATCGGCAAAGGAAACTTTGTCCGGTTCGTCGCGCGCTGCTGCAAAACGCCATACTAGAGGCAAAATGACGGCTAACAACAGCCCTACGGTAAAACTTAAGATTAGAATGAGTCCTAGGGGTAGTTCAATAGACCGCCAGGATAAAAATTGAATAGACACCGATGTGGCATTTTGGACGGAGAACAATGCTGCGCCCACAATCGCGAGTCCAATGATGAGAAAGGCCAGCACTTTCATGTTGTCTGTGGCTCCTTGCCTATTTTATAGTTCTATTCTCTTTCTTAGATTGGTGTGCCTGTGCGATCGCAAGAATTTAGAAGGTTCTATTAGCTTTGTTAAAAAAGCGAAACCTTCGTGTCGTCAAGAGAGATTCCACTGAGCATCGATCCAAGGTTGGCGAATGCACTTTATAATTCAGCAGAACCGTGGTGCGCGGCGGCTATAGCTCCACCTCTGTCGGTCCTTAATCCGGCCTAGCATTTGTTGAGTTCTTTGAGCCAACAAACGCGATCGGTCGATTAACAGGAGCACCGACTTAATTCTTGTTTGGCGTCTCAGGCATTCCCCCTATGGCAAAGCAGTTAAACCTTCTCTCCTCCGGCAAAATTATTGCAACGCCCCTGCATACAGAGATGGAACAATCCTATCTGGAATATGCCATGAGCGTCATTGTGGGACGGGCATTGCCAGATGTCAGAGATGGCCTTAAGCCCGTTCATCGACGCATTCTGTACGCCATGCACGAACTGGGCCTGACCCCCGATCGGCCCTATCGCAAATGCGCGCGTGTGGTGGGGGATGTGCTTGGGAAGTATCACCCTCACGGAGACCAAGCGGTCTACGATGCATTGGTGCGATTGGTACAGTCATTTTCCAGCCGCTATCCGTTGCTAGACGGTCACGGCAATTTTGGCTCTGTAGATAACGATCCCCCCGCCGCAATGCGGTATACAGAGACTCGTTTGGCGGGGGTTGCCAACCAATCGTTATTGGAGGAGATTGGCGAGTCTACGGTTGATTTTGTCGGAAATTTCGATAATTCTCAGCAAGAACCGACGGTGTTGCCCGCTCAGCTTCCGATCCTATTGCTGAATGGTTGTACGGGGATTGCAGTGGGGATGGCGACGAATATTCCACCCCACAATTTGGGTGAGGTGGTGGATGCGTTGATTGCGTTGATCGATCGCCCCAACATAGCCCCAGAGGATTTGCGATCGCACATTCTAGGTCCAGATTTCCCGACGGGGGGCGAAATCATAGGCACGGAGGGAATTGCGGAAGCCCAGTTGACGGGGCGGGCAGTATTACGGTT